>JAZQNF010000055.1:0-9795 GCA_045627225.1 Bianqueaceae bacterium | reverse complement strand
GGCATTGTAAGCCGTGTTGATGGCGGTAATGACACCGGTCAGTGCATAATCGCCTTCGAGCGCCTCGCCGGAGGCCAGTGCCTTCAGAGCGTTCATGATCTCCTCGGTGGTCTCGGGCTTTGCCGGCTCCTCGGGCTCCTCGGGCTCCTCAGGCTCCTCGGGATCAACGATGACCTCGGGCTCCGCATCGAGGGTGTAGAACTTCGCGGCGTAGGCGTTGAAGCTCGTGGTGGACTCATTGTGGCTGTAGGGATAGATCTGACCGCTGTAGGATTCAAGCGCCTGCTGGCTGACCACACCGGTCTTCGTATTCGTGTAGGAAGCGTTCACATTGTTGACAATGAGCGTACCGTTCTTGTCAACCAGCTCCCAGAGACTGTATTCGTTCGCCTCGGCCTCAAAGGTCAGCTTGTTGCCGGTGGCGCCGCTCGTCATATAGCCGCCGCTCGCATCGGTGAAATACCATTTGCCCTCTCCGGCCGCATGAGCCGTCAGAACAATGTAGCTGTCGTCCAGGATCAGCTTGTCGCCGCTCATGACAGGGGCCGCCGCGTTCGGGCCTTTGGCACCGGCTGTCTTCGTCATGACATTGCCGGCGACGGTCAGGATGAAGCTGTCTCCGTCCTCCAGCGAATAGGCGAGAGAGGCCGTAGCCTTGCCCTCGATGTTTCCGCCGTCATCGGAGCCCTTGATGATATCGGAAGCCGCGCAGCCCGCATCGAACTCCAGCGTTCCGTTGAAGTTCTTCAGCTTGCCCGTGCAGGTTAAGGTATCGCCGGCAGCAAGCGCCTCGATGCCCTCGCCCGTCATGCGGTAGCACTGGATGGGAGTATCCTCATAACCGGGGACAGCGATCGTGACGGTGATGTTCTTATTGGCTTCGTTGTAAGGCGTGTTGACCAGCTTGACGGTACCGGTCAGAGAATAATCGCCGTCAAGCGCCTCGCCGGAGGCCAGCGCCTTGAGAGCCGCCATGATTTCAGCCGTTGTCTCAGGCTTAACGGGATTATCGGGCGTTTCGCTGCCCTCGTTCTTTTCAATGTCGGATACCTGGCAGCCGGCATCGAATTCAATGGTCCCGTTGTAATTCTTAAGCGTACCGGTGCAGGTGATGGTATCGCCGACCGAAAGCTTGTCGGCACCCTCGCCCTTCATGCGGTAGCACTGAATGGGCTTGTCTTCAAAGCCGGGGACCTCGATGGTGACGGTCACATTGCCGTAGTTCGAGTCAAAGGGCGTATTGATCTTGGTGATCTTTCCGGTCAGCGCGTAGCTCTTGGAAAGAGAATCTCCCTGCTCGAGCGCGTAGGCTGCCTGGATGATCTCGGCCGCCGTGGTCAGCTCCTTTTCGGCGGGAGCGCTGCCGGCGGTGTAGGAAACCAGAGTGGCACGGTTGTATTCGAGCGTACCGTTGTAATTGGTCAGTACGCCGTCGACCGTAACGGTATCACCCTTTTTCAGCGCCTTCAGAGAGTCCTCGGCGCCCTTGGTCGCATAGCAGTAGATCTTGACGCCGTCAACCTCGATATTAAAGCTGCAGTCTTTGTAATTGGCGTCATAGCTGGGGTTCGTGACGATCTTGCCGGTCAGGCTGTAGGCGCGGTCAAGGGACTCGCCCTCCTTAAGTGCCTGTGCCGCCTTCAGGATAGCCGCGGTGTCCTTAAGACCTACGGTATCGGCTCCGGCCTCAATGTCGGAGACCGTGCAGCCCTGATCAAATTCAACGGTCCCTTTATAATTCTTGATGATGCCGGTAACGGTGATGGTATCGTTCACCTTCAGCTTCTCCGCGCCGGTACCGCTCAGACGGTAGCAAAGGATCGGATAGTTCTCAAAGCCGGGCACCTTGATGGTAACGGAAATGTTGCCGTAGTTGCTGTCCCAGGGCGTATTCACGGCCGTAATCACACCGCGGAGAGAAACGGTCTGATCCATCATATCGTTCTCTTCCAGTGCGTAGGCTGCCGCGATGATCTCTTCATCCGTGGTCAGCTTTTCGGGTTCATCCTGCTTTTCGCCCTTCGTATAAGAAAGAAGCGTACATCCGGCATCGAATTCGACCGTACCGCCGTAATTCTTCAGCGTACCGGATACCGTGATCGTATCACCCTTACCGATCTGATCGACACCCTCGCCCACCATGCGGTAACACTGGATCGGATAGTCCTCCAGATCGCCGACAACAATCGTAACGGTAATGTTGCCGTACTGCTCACTGTAAGCACTGCCGATTTTCGTGATGACACCGGTCAGTGTCTGGGTGCCTTCCATGATGGCATCCGTCTCGAGCTCGTAAGCCGCGCGGACGATGGCCTCCATGTCTTCAGTACCGGGATCGTTCTGCGATTCATCCGGCGTCTGTGACTCCTGCAGGGATTCTTCCTTGGATTCGGTCTCAACCTGCGAGGATTCAACGGGATCGTTCGGCTGACGGTTCTTGTTGATGATGGCAGCCGTGCCGCCTGCGGCACCGCCCAGCAGCAAAAGAACCAAAGCAGCTATTACCCACTTTTTCTTCAGCTTTTCCATGTTTGACTCCTATTTGTTGTGACGGATCTGTCCGCCTTACCTCAGCATTGTAGCATTTCGCGGCACAAGTTGTAAAGAGAAGGTTTTAGATAAAATAAACGGCATTATTCTTGCTATTCATCAGCAGAAATGATAAAATGGCTAAATCAAAAAACTTCGGAGGAAAAACCGTCCATGCTGCTTTCCGCCCTTGCCGACTGCTTAAGCAAAGACCATCTTCTTGTCTCCCTGACGGGTGACTGCGATATCCGTTCTCTTACCTTTGATTCCCGCAATGTCAAGGCCGGCGCCCTGTTTACCTGCAAGGGAGCCCGCTTCAGTCCCGAATACCTGAACGCTGCCCTTGAGGCCGGGGCCGCGGCCTACATGTCCGAAGCCGAATATGACGTCTCCGTCCCGCACCTGATCGTCACGGACATCCGCAAAGCCATGAGCCTCGCCGCCATCGCCTTCTACGAAAATCCCGCCGGGGCCATGAACATGATCGGCATCACCGCCACCAAAGGCAAAACCACGACCACCTACTATCTGACCAATATCTTCAACGAATATACCGGACGTGAAAACGGCTCTATCGCCACGGTCGAGGTCCACACCGGAAAGGGCATCAAAAAAGCCGTTCTGACCACGCCCGAGGCCTATGACCTGCAGGATACCCTGGCCGAGATCCGCGGCAACGGCGTTTCCTTCTGCACCATGGAGGTCTCCTCTCAGGGCCTCAAGGTCGACCGGGTCTACGGCATGCGCTTCAATGTCGGCATCTGCCTGAACATCGACGACGACCACATCAGCCCGAACGAGCATCCCGACTGGAACGACTACTATCAAAGCAAGCTGAAGCTTTTCGCTCTGTCCGACCTGGCCATCGTCAACGGAGAGGATCCGCACGCCAAGGGACTGGCCGACGGCGGCGAGGGCATCATTGCGGCTGCCAAAAGAACCGCAGGGCGCGTTTATACCTATGGCCGCTCAGCCGAATTCGACTATTATCTTTCCGATCATTATCGCGAGAACGGCCTGCAGCACTTCTCGGTCACCGGTCCCGGGCTCGATCATGAGCCCTTTGCGATCCGTATGCTCGGCAGCTTCAACTGTGACAATGCTCTGGCGGCCATCATTGCCGCCAAATACTTCGGCGTCGACAATGACTCCATCCGCCGCGGTCTTCTGAAGACCCGCGTTCCCGGCCGCATGGATCTTTTCTATAACAAGGAAACGGATGTCTACGTCCTGGTCGATTTTGCCCACAACAAGCTCAGCTTCACTAACCTTTTCAAGGCCATAAAGGAAGAGTTTCCGGACCGCCGCGTCGTGGTCGCCATCGGAAGCGCCGGCGGAAAGGGCTTCCAGCGCCGCAAGGCCATCGGCGAATGCCTGACCGAATATGCCGATTACGCCTATCTGACCGACTGTGACTCGAACTTTGAGCCCACCATCGATATCTGCAACGAGATCCTTTCGCATGTCGGTCCGAACGGTCCCGAGTGCCGCATCATCCTCGACCGCGAGGAAGCCATCACCACCGCACTGAAGGAGGCGCGCCCCGGCGATATCGTCGCCTGCGTTGCCCGCGGAGAGGAATCGCGTCACTGGATGAACGGACAGATCCTGACCTGCATCCCCGATACGGAGCTTGCACGCCGCTACTGCGAGGGCGAGCTGTAAGGGCTCCTCTCCGTTCAGAAGGCGTCAAACTGTTTCAAAAAAATCAGCCCGGACACGCAGCTGCCCGGGCTGTTTGATTTCATGAACTCACTGACTTTTGCAGGGATTATCACAACAAAAAAGCCGCAGCAGCGTACACTGCTGTGGCTTAAGCTTTTTTAACGACGGGATAGCGGCTGACACGAAAGCCCGCTCCGGGCCTTACGCAAGCCCCTTCCTGCAGGGCTTTCCGATCGCCCTCCGGTGGGCAAAATACAGCTCCTCCGTGGCAAGGGCCATTTTGGTCACCGCAAATTCGCAGTCATGGGGACGGATGTACCAGGTATCCTCCAGCGTATTCAGATCGACCAGATCTCCGTACTTGCCCAGATATTCGTATTCAATGTGGCAGGAATACAGGCTGGGGACGGTTTTCTCCATGGAAAAAGCATCGCCGTCCTTATCGACACCGCTGACATGGAAGCCGGTCATATCGTGGAGCATTTTTCCTTCTCCGAGAGGAATGAAGCGCTTGGCGTTCGGGAGCGACATGACCCGGACCGGCAGCTCTCCGCTGGAATAGCGTCCCTCCTCGACCTCACGGCGCACATTGGCCCGCTGCCATTCATACCAGTCGGGAACATGCGAAAACTCGGTCTCTCCCTCATCGGCCGACAGCTCACCCAGCTCGCTCATCGTCCAGCTTTTTCCGCAGGCTTCACAGAAAAGCTGAATGCCCCGGGAGTTCATTTTATACTCTTTGCCGCAGGCAGGGCACTGATACAGGACCTTATGAAGTCCTTCAGCACGTCCCTTGTAGCTCACACGGATGCCGTGCTCCTTCTGCCAGGCAAATTCGTCATAACGGAAAGCCACTGCCAGACGGTCGTTGATTTCATCCGCCGTGGCAGCCGCGACCTCCTCCGCCGTATAAAGCAGGGTCATTTCGGCCTCTGTCGGCTTGACTCCGCGCTCATGCAGATTCCAGAAGGGCGAATTGATATGATGTCCGTGACAGACAAAGCTGACGACCGGGACCTTCAGGAGCTTGGCCAGCTTACCCAGCGACTCCGGCAGAACCGCCGTCGTTCCGCAAAGAGAGTAACGCGCCTCGGGATACATGATCACGATGTCCCCGTTCCTGACGGTTTGCTGGAGGTTGCGCACCAGGGCGATATCGTTCGTGAACTTGCGGGTGCAGATGCAGCCGACATCGCGCAGAAGCTTTTCGCGTCCGATAAAACCGTCGATGGCCACGACATAGTTCGCCCTTTCCGGATAAATGGCCTTGGTCGCGACCTTGAAGTCCAGAAACGCGTTGTGATTGCAAAGCATCAGATAAGGCGGCTTCAGGCCCTCCGTACCGATTTTGGTGATCCTCGCCTGATGCTTCCTGACATCGGGGAAGCTAAGCAGCTTCGTGATCGGACGAAGGTACCATTTGGTACGCACAGGCGGCTTCAGCATATCGTAACGGGGGAAAGATGACTGATCCATAAAAGGCGGCTCCTTATAGGCATAGATTCGGTAAAGGTTACGAATCTGTTATAACATATCCCCGGGACAAAAAGCAATGCTTTGATGATTTGACAGTCCCTTTTGAAAAAGGTATAATATAGCATGGTATCTACTTTTTTCGAGCAAGGAGAGAACACGATGGAAAAACGCGAAAAGACTTCCGTTTTCTGCGAAAATCTGCAGCCGTCCCACAACGCTTTCAAGGAAGACGCTCTGTCGCTGGACGGCTTGTGGCAGTTTGCCTTTTTCTCCTCTCCTCAGCAGGCTCCGGAAGACTTTTATGAAACCGCCTTCGATGACAGCGCTTGGGATGAGCTCCCTGTTCCCTGCTGCTGGGAGACCCGGGGCTACGGTAAGCCCTGCTACGGCTCAGGCTCCTCTCCCGCCGTTCTGGCGCTGCGCGGAAAGCTCCCCGTCATTCGCCAAAAGCATAACAGCTGCGGCCTTTACCGGAAAAGCTTCGAGCTTCCCGCTCATTGGAGCGGTCAAAGCATCATCCTCTCCTTCGGTTCGGCCAAATCCAGCCTGGAGCTGTGGGTCAACGGCCAATACGCAGGCCTTTCCAAGGGAAGCATGCTTCCTGCCGAATTTGATATTACCTCACTGGTCGCGCCCGGCAGCAACCTGATCGCCGTCCGCGTCCGCCGCTTCAGCGAGGCCAGCTATCTCGAGGGGCAGGACATGTGGCTGCTTTCCGGTCTTTACCGCAGCGTCTGCGTTTACGCCCGTCCCGCCGAGTGCATCCTCGACCTGAAGATCGAAAACCGCTTTTCGGAGGACTATCGCACGGCCGAACTGTCTGCCTCACTCACGCTGTCCTTTGAGAAAAAACAGCCCCTCCGTGCCGCCCTCTTTGCGCCCGACGGCACTCTCGCTGCGTGGGCCGATACAGACGCCAGAAAAGGGCACGCCGAGCTTAAGCTTACGGTCGACTCTCCGCTTCTCTGGAGCGCCGAAACGCCTTCCCTTTACCGTCTCCAGCTGACGCTGAAAAACGGCCACTGCCGGGAGGTCTTCTGGGGCTTCCGCGATATCCATATCGACAATGCCCGCCTTCTGATCAACGGAAGGCCTCTGAAGCTTCGCGGGGTCGCTTATCATTCCTTCACGCCGGATAACGGCTATTACGTGCCGAAGGAGACCCTGGAGAAGGATCTTCTCACGATGAAGCATCACCACATCAACGCCGTCCGCTGTGCCCATTATCCGCAGGATGAGCTCTTCTATGAGCTCTGCGACCGCTACGGCCTTTATGTCATGGACGAGTGCAACCTGGACACGCACGGTATGCGCTCCCTCGGCATCCCCGGCGATCATCCCTTCTGGACCGAACAGGCAGTCGACCGGGTCCGCCGGATGGTGCTGCGCGATCGCTGCCATCCCTCCGTGGTCATCTGGAGTCTGGGGAACGATTCCGGCAGGGGCAGCTGCTTCGCCCGCATGAAGGAGGCCCTTCTGGAGCTCGACAGCTCACGTCCGGTCCATTACGAGGGCGATAAGGACTTTTCGGTTTCCGATTTCATAAGCATCTGCTTCGCTTCACCTGACTTCGAGCAGAACTATGCCGAGCAGCAGGAGCTCACCGAACAGCCGGCCTTTTTCCAAAAGCTTTTCAGACATCGCAGAAAAGCGAAGACCTTAAGCTCCGAAAGCGTGAAAGCGCATCCGCTCATGGCCGGCAAATTCCTTCACTCCATGGGAAACGGCGGGACCGATATCTGCCTTCACAGCCGCATTTTCGAAGCCTCCGACCCATGGTGCGGCGGCTTTATCTGGGATTACAAGGATAAGACACTGAACCTGCCTGATGCCTCCGATGCCGACGGAAAACTCCTCCGCGCCAACCCTGGCGATTTCGGCAGGAGCAGCCGGAAAGGCGACGGCTGCTGCACCGGCATCACCAACCGGAACGGAGAGCCCCACGAGGTCCTCGGAGAGATCGCCAAGGCCTTTCAGCCGGTCTGCTGCGAATTCAGCGACGACGGCCAGATCTACATCACCAACCGGAACAGCTTCCTTTCGACCTCCGCCTATCTCTGTCTGTGGCGCATCGTCTGCGAGGGAAGCGTTCTGGCTTCCGGAACGCTGGACACCGATATCGCTCCGCGCGAAACCGCTCACTTTCCTCAGCCTGCCACCCGTCTGCCGGACGGCCGGGAATGCTTCCTCAACCTGATCTTCCTGACGCGCACGGACAGCTCCTGGACCGAGGCCGGAAGCATCGTGGCGGAAGAAAGCTGGCTGCTTCAGGCCGCCATTCCGGAAACGCTCAAAAAAGTCAGCCTGAACATCACCGAAACCGAAAAAGCCCTGGTTCTGCGCTACGGCGAGACCACCTGTGCCGTCAATAAAACGACGGGACTGATCAGCTCCGTAAACGGCATGCAGCTTGCCCTCACGCCCTGCTTCACCCGAGCCAAAACGGACGGCGATCTCGGCTTTTCCGGCCTTTCGGGAGGCGCCGCCAAAAAGACGGATGCCTGGGATAAGCTTTCCCTTCTGCCCCAGCGGAAGTACGATACGGTCATCAGTGTCAAAAACAACAGCACCGTCATCGTCAAGCGTCTGGGCGGACGCATGCTGCTCTCTTATTCTCTCGCCTCCAACGGAGCGCTTCAGGTCGGCATGAAGATCAAGACCGACAAAAAGCCTCCCTGCCGCATCGGCTTCTCCTGCGTGCTCGATAAAAGCTTCGATACGCTCGAATGGCTGGGACTCGGGCCCCATGACTGCTATCCCGGGCGAAGCGAGGCAGGCTGCTACGGCTTCTACGAGCAGTCGGTGACCGGCCAGGACGAGCATCCGCGTCCTCAGGAGCACGGCAATAAGAGCGGTGTCCGTCAGGCCGCGCTTCGCTCAAACGATGGCCGCCGGCTGGAGATCAAAGCCGTCAAAACGCCCTTCATGGTCTCTGCCCTGCCCTACACGACCGGGGAGCTGATCGCTGCCGGGCATGGCGCCGAGCTGCCGGAGCACCATCTGACCGAGCTTCACATTGATCTCACTCAGAACGGGCTGGGCGATTGCTATGTCCCCTGTCCTGACCGCTACAAGATCCAGGCCGACACCGAATACACCCTCCGTTTCACTCTTCAGCTGAAATAAGGGCGAAATACGGGTGTTTTGAAAAAAATCCTTGCATTTTACTGTCTTTTTGATATAATAACAAAGCGTTGAAAAAACGCTGCCTCATTTTTGAGGCAATGGGGGCGTAGCTCAGCTGGGAGAGCGCACGGTTCGCATCCGTGAGGCCAAGAGTTCGAATCTCTCCGTCTCCACACAAAAAGACAGGCTTGCACAAGCTTGTTTTTTTTTATTCTGAAACCGGGCTTCTTCAAGAAGCCGCCATAACACCATGAACACCACGAAAAAACACAAAATGCTTTTGATCCTTCTGCTTTGCCTTGGGCTTCCGCTGCTTCTTTTTGCCGTTATCGGCCTGATCAATCCTCTGACGGTACGCCGCTATCAGCTTGAAACCGATCAGACGGAGGGACATCTTCGCATCGTCTTTATCACCGATCTGCACGACAGCCGCTATGGGCAGGATATGGAAAAGCTTGCCGAAGCGATCCGGGCCGAAGCGCCGGACCTCGTCCTGATCGGCGGCGATTTCTTCTCCGACGAGGAGGACAGTCCGCATACGGAAGCACTGCTTAAAATCATCTCCGGTCTGTATCCCTGCTACTATGTCAGCGGCAATCATGAATGCCGGGCCTCCGAGGCGCTTGCCTCCGCAAGGCTTTCGCTGCTTCAGATGAGCGGCGTCCGCGTTCTCAGCGGAGAGGCTCTCACCCTCGATGTCAACGGCTTCCGCTTCAATCTCTGCGGCGTCGACGATCCTCTCGCCAGCGACCGTTCCTTCTTCGGCGAGGAAAGCAGCTACGCCGGCTTTTACGAGCAGCTTCGCTTTGTCGCCTCCGTCTCGGAAAACGGTCTGTTTACGCTTCTGTTCTCCCACCGTCCCGAGACCTTCGATTATTATGCTTCCCTGGGCTTTGATCTGGTCCTGGCCGGACATGCCCACGGCGGTCAATGGCGGATTCCCGGGCTCATCAACGGCGTCTATGCTCCGAATCAGGGGCTCTTCCCCGCCTATGCAGG
>JAZQNF010000054.1:0-21269 GCA_045627225.1 Bianqueaceae bacterium | reverse complement strand
GCTATTTCCTGAACCCCGATCCGGAGGACGAAACGAGCCGGATTGCCGATATGTGCGCCCATGTCAGACATCTGCTGAAGCTCGGCGGAGAGGAGCTGCCGGCCATCGGGAGCGACTTTGACGGCATCGACGGAAGGCTGGAGATCGCTTCGCCGACGGAGATGAACAAGCTGTTTGAGGCGATGTCGAGCGCCGGTATCCCGGGACGTGTCGTCGATAAGCTTGCTTACGGCAATGCGGAGCGGGTGATGAAGGATGTGCTGTAAGGAATTTGTCGCTTTAAACTGTTAAAAAATTAACGCAAACGTTTGCGTTTTTTGCCTTGTCAAAGACAGTGCTTTGTGATAAACTCAAAAAAAAGGTGTCTGCGTTTTTTCCGGGCTTTATGCCTCGGGCATCGCAGCGTCTTTTGGAAAGAGGAAACACATGTCTTTAGACGAATGCTACAAAATCAGTGCAAAAAAGAACCCCCAGCTGTATCTGCGCGTCTATAAAGGACACTTTGCTACCAGTCATAGCCACATCAATTATTTTATCGATGTCATGGCCCAGAAATCCAATGTCCAGGAGGCCAAGGCCCTTGCCGCAGAGCTTGCCGCTCATTATAAGGGAAACACTCTGATCGACAGCATTCTTTGTCTGGACGGGACCGAGGTGATCGGTGCCTATCTGGCGGAGGAGTTATCCAAAAACGATTATGCCAGTCTGAACTCGGGCGCCAACATCGCCGTTCTGACACCTGAATATACGCAGGGCAGCCAGCTTTTCTTCCGCGACAACATCGTTCCGATGGTGGCGAACAAGCGCGTGCTGATCCTGGCCGCCTCTGTGGTCACCGGCTTTACGGTCAAATCGGCCGGAGAGGCGCTTTCCTATTACGGAGGCAGTGTGGCGGGCGTCGCCGCTATTTTTGCCAGCCTGAGTGAATCGCTGGGAGTACCGGTCATTTCGGTATTCAATCCCGAGCATGATCTGCCCGATTACAGCAGCTATTCAGCCTATGACTGTCCTTTCTGCAAGGCAGGCTGGAAGCTGGAGGCTTTGGTCAACAGCCACGGCTGTTCCAAAATCTGATCATCCGATTATCAGAGGCTGCAGACGCAGCCTCTTTTTTAAAAGAAGAGGAGAATAATATGAACGCTGGATGTACGCGCGAGCAGGCGCTGGCGCTGCTGAAAAAATACAACAAGGAGCCCTTCCATCTGCAGCATGCCTATACGGTCGAGGGCTGCATGCGTTTTCTGGCCGGGGAGCTCGGCTATGAGGATGAAAAGGACTTCTGGGGCCTGTGCGGACTTCTGCACGATGTAGATTATGAGCAGTATCCGGAGGAGCACTGTCAGAAGGCCCCGGAGCTTCTGGCAGAGGTGAAGGCATCGGAGGAGCTGGTTCACGCCGTTTGCTCTCACGGCTTCGGTCTTTGCAGCGAGGTCGAGCCGACGCTGGAAATGGAGAAGGTCCTCTTCGCGGCGGATGAGCTCACGGGCCTGATCGGCGCGGCGGCGCGCATGCGTCCCTCCGGCAGCACAAAGGATATGGAGCTGTCCAGCCTGAAGAAAAAATTCAAGGACAAGCGCTTTGCGGCCGGCTGCTCGCGCGAGGTCATCGCCGAGGGAGCGCTTCGTCTCGGCTGGGAGCTGGACCGTCTGCTGTCGCTGACGCTGGAAGCGATGAAGGCCTGTGAGGACGATATTGCGGCTCAGATGGAACAGGAGGCTTGACAAAAAGCCGGAAAAAAGGTAAAATAACCTTTGCATATCGTTTTTTCAGAAAGAAAAGGAGACATTTTATTTTTTATGGGCACAGACCCTGACGGGCGATTATCCTGGATAATTGCCGCTTGCTTAGTTTTACTGGCCGCCTTTTTTGCGGTCGCCGAGACAGCTGTTTCCAGCGTCTCACGCAACAAAATCAAGGTCGCTGCCGAACGCGGCGATCAACGGGCCAAGCGCGTTCTGTACGTGCTTGACAATTTTGACCGTGCCATCAGCACGCTTCTGATCTGCACCAACATCGTCCACATTGCGGCCGCTACGGTCGTAACGGTGGCCGTTACGCGCAAATGGGGACTCAGTGCAGTCTCTATCAGTACGCTGATCATGACGGTCGTGGTCTTTTTTGCAGGAGAAATGCTTCCCAAAAGCTTTGCCAAGAAGCGGGCAGAGGGCTGCTCACTGTTCTGCGGAGGACCGCTTGTTTTATTGATGAAAATATTAAGCCCTGTATCGGCGGCGCTCACCTGGCTCGGCCAAAAGGCCGCTTCCCTCACCAAGGGAGACGCTCAGGTCACCGTAACCGAGGACGAGCTTTACGATTTAATTGAAGATATGGCTGAGGAAGGCTCACTGAATGAGGAACAGGGTGAGCTTATTTCGAGTGCGTTAAGCTTCGGCGATATCACGGTCGAAAGTGTTCTGACGCCGCGCGTCGATGTCGCGGCCATCGATATCGATGACACGCCGGAGGAGATCCTTGCGTTCATCAAGGCCTCCAACCACAGCCGTCTGCCCGTTTATGAGGGCAGCATCGACAACATCATCGGCGTGCTGCAGATCCGCAAGTATATGAAGGCCTATATGCATTCCGATACGATCCCGGAGGTCCGGCCGCTGCTGGACCGGGTCTATTATGCGCACCGGAGCCTTGAGGTGTCGGAGCTTCTGCCCAACATGTCGAAGGAAAAGCTGAACATGGCGGTCATTACCGACAACTACGGCGGTACGCTGGGCATCGTCACGGTCGAGGATATCCTCGAGGAGCTTGTGGGAGAGATCTGGGACGAGGATGATGTCGTCGAGGAAACGGTGTCCGAGCTGGGCGCGGGCCTCTATCTTTTTGACGCCGAGGAAACCGTTTCGGACGCCTTCGATACGGTCGAATTCGACGATCCGGAGGAGGACGAGCGCTTCATGAACCTGCAGCTGGGCGAATGGGCCTACGAGCACTTCAGCGCTATTCCCTCCGAGGGCAACTCCTTCGGTTATCATGGGCTGAAGCTGACGGTGGCCGAAATGGAGCATAACCGGATCCTGAAGGTCTGTCTTGACCTGACTGCCGTCCGAAGCGCCTCCCCCGAGGAAGAAAAGGAGGAGGAAGCCTGATGGATCTGATTCTCGTTTTGGCCGGTATCCTGCTTTGCATCATTTTTTCCGGCATTTTTTCAGCCTCCGAAATGTCCTATTCCTCCTGCAATGAAATGCGCCTCGAGAACGAGGCGCAGGAGGGAGACAAAAAATCCGCGCGGGCGCTCCGTATCCTGCAGCGCTTTGACGATGCGCTCGGCGCCATCCTGATCGGCAATAATCTGGTCAATATCGCCGCGTCGTCCCTGGGTTCGGTTGCCATTCTGCTGATCTTCGGCAGTGATGAAAAAACCTGGATCGCCACGACGGTCATTACGCTGGCGGTCATCATCTTCGGGGAGACCATTCCCAAGATCAGCGCCAAGCGAAACGCCAACCGTTACGCACGCGGCTTCTCCGCGTTCATCCGCTTCCTGATGATCCTGTTTAAGCCTGTCATCTGGCTGGTCGTCAAGCTGGTCCGCTTCTTCACCGGTTTCGTCCGCGAGGAAGCAGGAGAGGAGACGGACGAGTCCGTCGATGAGCTTTCCTCCATCATCGAAACCGCCGGAGATGAGGGCGTCCTGGATGAGGATCAGACCGAGCTGGTCCGGAACGCCATCGATTTCTCCGATATCTGCGCCTATGAGGTCATGACCGCCCGCGTGGATATGCAGGCCATCAATCTGGAGGACAGCCTGGACGAGATCCTTGACATGATCGATGCCACGCCTTATTCGCGCCTGCCTGTGTATGAGGGAAGCATCGACCGCATCATCGGCACGCTGCACCTCAATCACCTGCTGAAGGCCCTGGCCGATTCCGATACGCCCGATATCCGCTCGCTGCTGATGCCTCCCTGCTTTGTCTATAAGACAGCCAAGCTGCCCTCGGTGCTGGCCTCCCTCAAGAAGGCCCGCCAGCATCTGGCCATCGTGCTGGATGAATACAGCGGCACGCTCGGCGTCATTTCGATGGAGGATGTGCTGGAGCAGATCGTCGGCGAGATCTGGGACGAGACCGACACGGTCGAGGAGGAGGTCACCCTTTCGGATGACGGCTGCATGGAGCTGGACGGCGACATCAGCATCTACGATTTTCTTGACCTCGTGGAGATCCCGGAGGACGTTTTTGAATGTGAATCCGATACGCTGGGCGGCTGGCTCTGCGAGCTGGGGGAAAGCTTCCCCGCCGCCGGCGATGTATTTACCTACGAGAATCTGACGCTGACCGTTCTGGAAATGGAAGGCCTTCGCGTCGGAAAGGTCCGCGTTGAACGCGAGCTGAAGAACTGATATAAGCACATAAAAAAAGGCTCACGCCTCTTTCCGACCGCAGACCGCGCGTCAGGGGAGGCGTGAGCTTTTTATTTTTTGACCAGGCTTTTGGAGCCGAAATCCGAGCAGAAGAAATATATCAGCGTGACGACGCTGCACATGAACCAGCCGGCCGGATATCCGAAGCCGATGGGAAGGAGGTCGTTGGAGATATAGTGGCTCATGATGAAAAGGTAGATCTGGCGAAAGACGACGAAGGTGCTCAGTGAGATGATCATGGCCGCGGTCGAATCGCCGGAGCCTCTCAGGGAGCCCAGGAAAACCTGGTTGGCACAGCAGAAGATGTAGAAGGGGGTCAGGCATCGGAGAAGCAGGGCGGCGGTCTCGACGACCTGCTGGTCCGGGTTGAAGAGACGGGAGACCGGCGTGGCCCAGAGCTCGATCAGGCCGATGACCACGACCGTGATGCCGGTCGCCATCAGGTAAGCGATATAGGTGCCTTGCTTGGCGCGCTTGACATTGCCCTTGCCGAGGTTCTGGCCGACGAAGGTCGAAACGGCCAGCGCCAGTGAGGTGAGCGGCAGGAAAATGAACTGGTCGACCTTGGAGTAGGTGGTCCAGCCGCCGAGCATGATGGCCTGCTCGCCGTTCGCGCCGGCGATGTAGGACTGGACGAACACGTTGGAGAAGGCGGTGATGGACATCTGCAGGGCGCTCGGGAAGCCGATGAGGATGATGGAGCCGAGCAGCTCACGGTCGATCCGAAGCTCCTTGGGACGCACCCGGATGACGGATTCGGTCTTCAGAAGCACGGTGCAGATCAGACCGGCAGAGATGAACTGGGCGATGATGGTGGCCAGCGCAACGCCCCTGGCGCCCATGTGCAGCTTGTTTACAAAGAAGAGATCGAGAATGATATTGGTGATCGTGGAGACGATCAGGAAGTAGAAGGGACGGTCGGAATCGCCGACGGCGCGCAGGATGCCCGAGCCCATGTTGTAGATCATCAGGCCGGAGCAGCCGGCGAAATAGATCACCAGATAGGCGGAGGCGGAGCTGACGACGGCCGGATCGGAGTTCTCGGTTTCCAGCATCATTTTCGCCATCAGGGGAGCCAGGATGACGCCCGCGACCGTAAAGAGCACGGTCAGAAGCAGGGTGAGCAGCACGGAGGTGTGCACGGCCTTATGGACCTTTTCTTCATCCTTGGCACCGTAGTACTGCGAGATGACAACACCGGCGCCTGTGGCCAGGCCGCTGAAGAAGCCGATGAGCGTATTGATGATGGGACCGACCGAGCCGACCGCGGCATAGGCGCCGTTATCACCGCTCTGGCCGATGACCCAGGTATCGACCATATTATATAGCTGCTGGAACAGGTTTCCGGCCAAAAGAGGAAGAGCAAAGCGGATGAGGTTGCCGGAAATGCTGCCGACAGTCATATCGATGTCGCGTTTTTTCATGGGAAAAGAGCTCTTTTCAGGAATTTGCAGTGCGTCTGTCAGCAACCGACTTTGCCGAAGATCTCACCGAGCCAGGAGATGCAGTCGCCTGTCCAGTTGCGGCTGCGTTCGCAGAGCGGAATATCCGGTGACATGACGGTGGGGTCGCCGACGGAGAACCCGTGTGAGCCGAAGGCGTAGAGATGAGCCTCGCAGGGAATGCCCTCCCGGATCAGCGCCTCGACAAAGGCGAGAGAGTTTTTGACGCTGACGACGCTGTCGTCGACATTGGTGAAGACGAAGCAGGGAGGCGTCTTGCCGTCGATGGCGCTGACGGTATCCGGCGCGCCGGCCAGATAAGGGGCGGTTTCCTGTCCCAGTGTCAGGGCGTAGCCGAGGATGGCGGCGTTGGGGCGGTTTTCGGAAAGCGTCGCTGCGGCAGCGGCCAGATGGCCTCCTGCGGAGAAGCCGATCACGCAAAGCTTTTCGGGATCGATTTCAAACTCATCGGCGTGAGAGCGGATGAAGAGCGCAGCGGCCTCGTAATCCAGCAGGGGATTCGGCCAGACGGCATGCTCGCCGATGGAGTAGTTGAGCGTAAAGACCTGATAGCCGGCTCTCAGAAAGACCCAGGCAATAGGGTCTGATTCGCGCGGGGAGAGGTGAGTGTAGCCGCCTCCAGGCAGAATCAGGACGGCCGGCCGACGGTCGATCTTGACATAGCTGTGGCCTACATCCTGCAGATAAGCGATGAGATTTGAGTTGCGTTCCTCGCTGATGACGGTTTCCTTCAGAATCATTTGCTGTTATCCTCCGCAAGCTCGACGCGGATTTTGCGTCCTTTGATTTCGTTGCCGTTCATGATCGAGAGCACATCCTGCACGAGGGCTGCCGGCACGTTGACATAGCTGAAATGCTCCAGCACGGAGATTTCGCCCAGGGCAGAGCCGGGGATCCCGGTCTCTCCGGCGAAGGCGCCGACGATGTCCTTGATGCGGATGCCCTCGTGACGTCCGGCGTTGATAAAGAGCCGGACCATATCGTTTTCCTCATAGTTTTTGCCGCTGACGCGAGAGGGCGTGCGGGTCAGCTCCCGGTCGTTTCCGGAGAAGACGGACGCGGCGTTGGGGACGAAGAGCAGCTTGGCGAAGAGTGCGGCTACGGTGTCGGAGGGATCGTGTCCCTCGGCCAGAAACTCCTCGGCAAGGCGGCGGTATTTGGCGGAGGGACCGGCGCTTAAGCGCTCGCGAAGCTCCTCCTCCAGCTGTCGGATGTGGGACTGCTCCATGTCCTGCAGCGTGGGCAGGCGGCGGGGCTCCATGTCGGTGCCCGTAAAGGCCATGATCTCCTGAAGACGGGCGAGCTCGCGTCCGACGACAAAGCTTAAGGCAAGTCCGCTTTTGCCGGCCCGTGCGGTGCGGCCGATGCGATGAACATAGGCCTCGTTTTCCTCGGGCAGATCATAATTGACGACAAGGTCGACGCCGCTGATATCGAGCCCGCGGGCCGCGATATCGGTAGCGATCAGTATTTTGGTCTCGCCGCTGCGGAAGGCCTTCATGGCGAGGTCGCGCTGCTGCTGGTTCAGATCACCGTGCAGGCAGTCGGCCCGGAAATCGGCGGCTTTCAGCAGATGAGACAGTTCATCGGCTTGCTTTTTGGTATTGCAGAAGACGAGCGCACGGTCCGGAGCCTCGCAGGTCAGTACGCGCGTGAGGGCCTCCGGCTTCATCTTTGCCTTCATTTCGTAATAATACTGGGTGACCTCATCCACCGTCATGCGGTCCTCGGGGGTCAGCACGATGCGGATCGGATCCTCCATGTACTGCGCAGCCAGCTGGGCGATCGGCTCGGGCATGGTCGCCGAGAAAAGGACGGTCTGCCGCCGTTCGGGCAGCTGAGACAGGATGAGATCGATGTCATCCCTAAAGCCCATGTTGAGCATTTCATCAGCCTCATCCAGGACGGCCATCTGGACCAGATTCAGGCGGACTGTGTGACGGCGCATATGATCCATGAAGCGGCCCGGGGTGGCGACGATGATCTGGGCGCCGCCCTTGAGCTGCTGGATCTGGCGGTCGATGGGCTGGCCGCCGTAGACCGGAACGACGCGGATGCCGGCCGTGAAGACCAGAAGCTTGTGCAGCTCATCGGCGACCTGCATGCAAAGCTCGCGGGTGGGGCAGAGGACGAGCCCCTGCAGAGAGCGGTCTTCGGGATCGATCAGAGAGATGAGGGGGAGACCGAAGGCGGCGGTCTTGCCGGTGCCGGTCTTGGACTGACCGATGAGGTCATAACCCTTCATCAGCTTGGGAATGGCTTCAGCCTGAACAGGCGTGGGCTCGGTGTAGCCGAGCTCCCGGACGGCCTGGAGAAGCTCCTCGCCAAGTCCCAGTTCTTCAAATGAAACGGACATAAAGGAATCCTTTCAGAATGCTTACATTAACGATTCAGTTTAGCATTATTTATGATAAAAAGCAAGGGCGGCGTTCGCACCCGTTCGCACCCGTCGTTCGCACCCGTCGTTTCAATGACATTGACGCGCCCTCGCAATATGCGCTGCGCGCACATTGCCGAAGATAGTGGTCTCGAAGGGCGCGTTATGACCCTTAAATTCATTGTTTGACGTCTCAACAGAGCTCCCTTCGAGGCCGCCTGTTTTTTCTTGCGTATGGCCTAAGGCTGTGTTATAATGTCTATTAATTATTGACTTAGCAGAGGAGAAACAGCATGGTCATCATTAAAATGAAGAACGGCGGCACGATCAAGCTCGAGCTTTATCCCGAGTATGCCCCCATCACCGTAAAGAATTTTATCGAGCTCGCACAGAAGGGCTTTTATAACGGACTGATTTTTCACCGTGTCATCAAAGGCTTCATGATCCAGGGTGGCTGCCCCTACGGCACCGGTACCGGCGGTCCCGGCTATCAGATCAAGGGCGAATTCGCGCAGAACGGCGTCAACAATCCCTTAAAGCATAGCCGCGGCGTCATTTCCATGGCCCGCTCCATGATGCCTGACTCCGCGGGCTCTCAGTTCTTCATCATGCATCAGGACGCTCCCCATCTGGACGGCGCCTACGCTGCGTTCGGTAAGGTCGTCGAGGGCATGGAGACCGTCGATGCCATCGCGTCTGTCAAGACCGACTGGAACGACCGTCCGTATGAGGAGCAGGTCATCGAAAGCATCACGGTCACCGAGGACTGAGCAGCTCATTATTTACAGAAATAAAGGAGGTGAATGATATGGACTCCACCGCAGAAGAGATCTACGGGAAGCTGATAGCAGAGCTTAAGGAAAACGGTATGACTGCCGAGGACCTTGAGATGGTCGAGCGTGCGTATGAGACGGCTGAACGGGCTCATCAGGAGCAGAAGAGACAGTCAGGAGAGCCCTATATCATTCATCCGCTGCATGTGGCGCTCATTCTGGCCGATCTTCAGCTGGATGCCCAGACCATTGAGGCCGCGCTTCTGCACGATGTGGCGGAGGATACCTCGGTCACGCTTGAAAACATCCGCGAAGAGTTCGGCGAAGAGGTCATGGAGCTGGTGGACGGCGTCACAAAGCTGAAAAAGCTGTCCTATCATGCCAGCGATAAAGAAGAAACTCAGGCGGAGCTGCAGGCTGAGAATTACAGGAAAATGTTTTTGGCCATGGCCAAGGATATCCGCGTCATTCTGATCAAGCTGGCCGACCGTCTTCACAACATGCGGACGCTCGAGTACAAGAGCCACGAAAAGCAGCTCATCAAGGCGCGTGAGACGCTGGACATCTATTCGCCCATCGCCAACCGTCTCGGTATTTCGAAGATCAAGGTCGAGCTGGATGATCTTTCGCTGAAATATCTGGAGCCGGAGGCCTATTACGCCCTTGTCGAAAGGGTGCAGGAGCGTCTGGAGGAGCGGGAGGAATCGCTTTCCTCTACGGTCGAGGACATTCAGCGCGCGCTGACGGAGGCGGGCATCAAGGCCAAGGTCAACGGCCGCCGCAAGCATTATTTCAGCATCTACAAAAAGATGGTACAGAAGGACTGCACCGTCGACGAGATCTATGATCTGGTCGCCATCCGCGCCATCGTGGACGATGTCAAGGATTGCTACGGAGCGCTCGGCGTCATCCACGAGATGTATACCCCCATGCCCGGACGCTTTAAGGATTACATCGCGATGCCGAAGGTCAACATGTACCAGTCGCTTCACACGACGGTCATCGGCCGTGGCGGCGAGCCCTTTGAGGTCCAGATCCGTACCTGGGAGATGCACCGCACGGCTGAATACGGTATCGCCGCGCACTGGCTGTACAAGGAGCAGGGCTCCGTCCCCGCCACCTCGGACGAGAAGATGGCCTGGCTGCGCAAGATGCTGGACTGGCAGCAGGACATGTCCGACGGCAAGGAATTCGTCGACGCACTGAAGCAGGATCTGGATCTTTTCCGCGATTTCGTCTATTGCTTCTCGCCGGCGGGCCAGGTCATCAGCCTTCCTACCGGAGC
Source organism: Bianqueaceae bacterium (assembly GCA_045627225.1). Lineage (GTDB taxonomy): Bacteria > Bacillota > Clostridia > Lachnospirales > Bianqueaceae > JAZQNF01. The sequence continues at coordinate 10,993 of JAZQNF010000054.1, read as the reverse complement.
CACGCCTATTGATTTTGCGTACATGATCCACTCGGCCATCGGCAACAAGATGGTCGGCGCCCGCGTCAACGGACGCATCGTCACGCTGGACTACAAGCTGGAAAACGGTGACCGTGTCGAGATCATGACCTCGCAGAATTCGCGCGGGCCCAGCCGCGACTGGCTGAAGATCGCGCAGACCTCGCAGGCACGCAGCAAGATCAATCAGTGGTTCAAAAAAGAATTCAAACAGGAAAATATCGCAAAGGGCCGGGAGCTGATCGAACGCTACATCAAGGCCAAGGGCCTTCCTCCCTACAGCGAGCTTGTTACCTCCGAGTGGACCGCCATCGTCATGCGCAAGTACAGCTTCCTTGACTGGGACAGCCTGCTTGCCACCATCGGACACGGCGGCCTCAAGGAGGGGCAGGTGGCCAACCGCCTTTACGAGGAATATCTGAAGGTTCATCCGACGGTTGTCAGCGATGAGGAGCTGATGGAGGAGCTGAACCGGAGAAAGCACGAGCACGACAATGCGGCCCGCAAGGGCGATCCCATCGTCGTGCGCGGCATCCACGATGTGGCCGTCCGCTATTCGCGCTGCTGCAACCCCCTGCCCGGCGATGAGATCGTCGGCTATGTCACGCGCGGCCGCGGCGTATCCATCCATCGCACGGACTGCGTCAATATCCTTCATCTGCCCGAAACGGAGCGTCTGCGCCTGATCGAGGCCGAATGGGAGGACGGCACCATCTCCGGTACCAAATTCATTGCGGCGATCCAGCTGGAGGCCAAGGATCAGCCCGGCATGCTGGCGGGCATCTCGGCCTGCATTTCCAACCTGGGCATTTCGATCGATCAGCTGACCGCGCGCCGCACCAAGGACAAAACAGGCAGTATTTTCAATATTTCGGTCGAAATCTCCGACAAGGAGCAGCTGGAGCTGATGATCTCGAAGCTGGAAGGCCTGCCCGGCGTACACGAAATCATCCGGACGACCCTGTAAAGGCTTTTTTTGTTCGTTCATCGTCTCCGGCGCAGCGGGTATTTATCATGCGAATGGTCATTCAGCGCGTCAAGCGCACGGCGTTAACCGCCGACGGTATCCCCGGCGATCAGATCGGGCACGGTCTTCTGGCCCTGATCGGCATCGAAAGCGGGGATGATTCCGAAAAGGTTTTTTCCTACATGGCGGACAAGCTTCTCAGGCTTCGCGTCTTTGAAGACAGCCAGGGGAAAATGAATTTATCTGTCGAAGAAGCGGGCGGCAGCGTGTTCCTCGTTTCGAATTTCACGCTCTACGGCGATTGCCGCCACGGCCGCCGTCCCGGCTATTCCTCCGGCGCCTCTCCCGAGGAGGCCCGCGGAATCTATGAGCGTTTCGTCGCTTATGTCAGGGAGATCAGCCCGGTCCCGGTCGCCAGCGGCGTGTTTCAGGCCGATATGCAAATCGAGACAAGGCTGGACGGCCCTGTGACGCTTCTGCTCGACAGCGACAAGGTGTTTTAATGAAACTGGAAAGAATTACGGTCGGCTATCTCAGTACGAACTGTTATCTGATCGCGGACGAAAGCGGTGCGGCCATGGTGGTCGATCCCGGCGATCAGCCTGCCAAAATCATCCGTGCGCTGGAGGAGGCGGCTCTTACTCCGGAGCGCATTCTGATCACGCATGCGCATTTTGATCATGTCGGAGCCTCGCTTGAGCTTCAGAAGGTCTACGGCTGTCCGGTTTATGCGGCAGCGGATGAGGTCGAGGCAAGCCGCCATGATCCGGTTTACGGCCGGATGATGGCCCCCTTCTATCAGAGCTTTCTCAGCGCCTTTGAAAACAGCGGACACAGCCTGGCCGACGGTGACCGCTTTGCCCTGGGAAGCCTGGAATGGCAGGTCATCCGCGTGCCCGGCCATTCTGTAGGCAGTCTTTGCTATTACTGCGCCTCTGAGGAGCTTCTTCTTTCCGGCGACACGCTTTTTCGCGGCTGTATCGGCCGCGAGGATTATTTCGTCTCGCAGGGCGGCGAGCCCGGTACCCTGAGCCGCTGCATCGCAGGGCGCCTTCTGGACCTGCCGGATGATACGCGCGTCTGTCCCGGTCACGGCGAGGAGACCTCGATCGGCTATGAAAAACGGTTCAATCCGTTTCTTTTGCGAGTGAGTATGGAGAAAAAACGCTTTGTGCTGGAGGCTCCCTCCGCTTGGGCCTATGAGCTGTCGACGCTGGTCCGCGAGGTCTGGCCCTTCGGCGAATGCCCGGAGCCCGGTGCCCTTTCCCTTGAGGAGGCCGACGGGCAGATCCGGATCTCGGATGACGGTATGAGCGGTGAGCTTCTTCTGAAGGGAGAGGCCCCGCGCCGCCTTCAGCTTAAGGAGGACGGCTTCCGTTTTCCGGCCGATCAGGCCAAAAACCGCGCTAAGCAGCTGCTGTTCGGCCTGATGGAGGATCCGCTCCCCTGGGGGATCCTGACCGGCGTCAGGCCCACCAAGGTCGCCTATGCCTATCTGGAAAGGGGGCTTTCTCCCGAGGAGACAGAACGCGTCCTGACGGAGGAATACTGTCTGCGTCCGGATAAGGCCGTCCTTTGCACAAAGGTGGCCTGTCACGAGCGGAAGGTGCTTTCTGACCACCTCGGGACCGATACGAGCATCTATGTGGGGGTTCCCTTCTGCCCGACGCGCTGTGCCTATTGCTCCTTTATATCCAATGACCGCCGCGCCTATCAGAAATTCGGAGACAGCTATGTCGATTGCCTGCTGAAGGAGATCGCAAGCGTCGGCGAGCTTCTGGAGGGGCGCCGCCTCATGAGCTTTTACATGGGCGGAGGGACGCCGACCACTCTTTCCGCCGATCAGCTGGACCGTGTGCTCTCCGCCTGCAGCCGTGCCTTATGCTTTCCGGAGCTGAAGGAGATCACGGTAGAGGCCGGCCGGCCCGATACCATCACGGCGGAAAAGCTTGAGGTGCTCCGTCATTACGGGGTCGGACGCATCTCGGTCAATCCGCAGACGATGCATCAGGAAACGCTCGATCGGATCGGCCGCCGTCACAGCGTCGAGGATATCTACCGCGCCTTTGAACTGGTCCGGGCAGCGGGCTTTCCCGTCATCAACATGGACTTCATCGTGGGACTGCCCGGCGAGACGCCGGAGATGGTCCGGAAAAGCATGGAGGCCGTCATCAGCCTCCGTCCCGAGAACCTGACGGTGCACACCCTGGCCATCAAGCGGGCTTCTGCCTTAAATGAGGAAAAAAGCTTTGCGGACCTGCGCGAGGAGGCCGCCAAGGTCGAAGAGATGCTTTCGGTCACTGCCGATGCGGCGTCCCGCCTCGGCATGGAGCCTTATTACATGTACCGTCAGAAAAACATGGCGGGCAATTTCGAAAATGTCGGTTACAGTCTGCCCGGCTGCGAGGGACTGTATAATATCGAGATCATGGAAGAGAGACAGACGATCCTGGCGCTGGGCGCCGGAGGCATCAGCAAGGTCTATTTTCCTGAGGAAAACCGTGTTGAGCGCATCGCCAACGTCAAAACGGCCGACGAGTACATCCGCCGTCTGGACGAGATGATCGAGCGCAAACGGGAAGGAGGGATACGGCTTGAGAGGTGATTATTCCGAAGCGGAACGCATGAACGAAAAAGAGCTCAGCGTCTCCGAGATCCTGATCCTGGCACTGTCCGTCCTGAAAAAACGCTTCGGTCAGTTCGCCTGGCTGCTGCTGATGTTCTTCGTGCCGGTCTCCGCGATCCTCGCGGTGGTGGCCCTTCGCATGCCGGATCTCAGCATGATCGCCGACCCCGAGGTCCTGGCCATGGAAACCGTCAGAGCCTACACGCCGTATCTTCTCTGGATGGCCGGGCTTCAGTTCTTTCTGCTGCTGGTGCCCATCATCGTCGATGAGCTGACCTATAACGAGCTTTTTGAGACCGAGCGCCTGAGCCTTAGGACCGCGCTTTCGCACAGCTATCTTTGCTATCTGCCCGCGGCGCTGGCTCTTCTGGCCATCGGCCTCAGCTTTCTGCTGGTGCTCTTCTTCGGTTCCACCATTTTACTGGTGTCGCCGGTGATGATGGCGCTTTTTGCACTGCCTCTGCTGCTTTATCTCGTCTATCTCGGTCTGATGAAGAATGCCAGCGCCGTTGTGGCCGTGCATACCGGACTGGGCGGCTGGAAGAATACCGCCTTCGTCTCGATGCTTTTCAGGGAGCGCTTCTGGAGAGTGCTGGGCGTCTGGGGCCTGATCCTTGCCGTCGCCCTTCTGCCGGAGCTTTTGCTGAATATTCTGGCGATGTTCGGCCTTGATCTGATCGAAAACGAGATACTGGCCGAGATCGCGGCGGCCGCCGCGTCGGTGATCCTATCCCTGTTCGACATCTACACCGCGATCTGCGCCTCGATCCTGGTCAACAATTATGCCAATCTGCGGCGCGGTGAAACTGAGGAAGAGAACGGAAAAACAGTTGACAGTTAAGGCGCTTTTCGTGTATACTGTCATTTTGAGAATGTTAATTATTTACTACATATAGGTAAGGAGAAAACAAATGAGCAATTCTTATGAAAAACTGGAAAACGGCATGGTAAAGGTACGCATGGAGCTGGATGCAGCTTCTTTCGAAAAGGCCTGCGACCGTGCATACAACAAGCAGAAGGGCAAGATCAGTATCCCCGGCTTCCGTCAGGGTAAGGCGCCCCGTCACATGATCGAGAAGATCTACGGCAAAGAAGTTTTTTATGAGGATGCCATCAATGATCTGCTGCCCGAGGCTTATGAGGCAGCCATCAAGGAGCTTGGTCTGGATGTGATGAGCTATCCCAATATCGATGTTGAGCCCGTTCTGGCCGGCGCTCCCGTGGTCGTTACCGCCGAGGTCGCTGTCCGTCCCGAGGTCAAGCTGGGCAAATACCGCGCGATGAAGGTCGCCAAGGAAGAGATCACCGTAACCGAGGAGGATATCGAGGCTGAGCTGAAGAAGGCCGCCAACAAGAACTCCCGTCAGGTCTCCGTCGAGCGTCCCGCAGAGCTTGGTGACATCGCCAACATCGATTATGAGGGCTTTGTTGACGGCGTTGCCTTTGAAGGCGGCAAGGACGAGGGCTACGATCTGGAGCTCGGCAGCGGTTCCTTCATTCCCGGCTTTGAGGAGCAGATCGTCGGCGCCTCCGTCGGTGACGAGATCGATGTCAAGGTTACCTTCCCCGAGGAATACCATGCGGCTGAGCTGGCCGGCAAGCCCGCTGTTTTCAAGGTCAAGCTCAATGCCCTGAAGGTCACCGAGCTTCCCGCTCTGGATGATGACTACGCCAAGGATTACACCGAATTCGAGACCCTTGAAGAGTACAAGGCCTCTCTGAAAGAAGAAATCGCCAAAAAGAAGCAGGAAGAGGCTGACAGCAAGCGCTTTGAAGCCATCATCGACAAGATGATCGAGAAGAGCGAGATCGAGCTTCCCGAGGCCATCATCACGACCCGCGCCGAGCAGATGATCGACGAAATGGCTCAGAACCTTCAGTATCAGGGCCTGTCTCTTGAGCAGTACATGCAGTACATGGGCACCACCCGTGAGGGCCTGCGTGAGCAGATGAGAGAGAACGCCGAGAAGAACGTCCGCACCGACCTGATCGTGGACGCCGTGATCAAGGCCGAGGGTATCGAGGTCACGGAAGAGGATCTGGATGCCTTCTATGCCGACATGGCCAAGCAGTACAGCATGGAGGTCGAGAAGATCAAGAGCTATATGGCCGGTCAGGAAGAGCAGATCAAGACCGATCTGGCCCGCCGCAAGGCCGCCAAGCTTCTGAACGAGGCTGTCAAGTTTTAAGTAAACGGACATCCGTCAAGCCATTTTCATATCAAAGGAGGACTCTCATGAACAACGCCTTAGTACCTTATGTTGTCGAGGAGACCAACCGCGGAGAACGTTCCTACGATATCTTTTCCCGCCTTTTGAAGGAAAGGATCATCGTCCTCTCCGAGGAGGTCAACGAAGCGACCGCCAGCCTTATCATTGCGCAGCTTCTGTTCCTGGAATCTGAGGATCCCGAAAAAGACATTTATTTTTACATCAACAGCCCCGGCGGCTCTGTCACCGACGGTCTGGCGATCTATGACACCATGCAGCTGGTTCGCCCCGATGTTTCCACCATCGTCATGGGCATGGCTGCCAGCATGGGCGCCTTCCTGGCCGCAGGCGGTGCCAAGGGCAAGCGCTTCATTCTGCCCAATGCCGAGATGATGATCCATCAGCCCTCCGGCGGTGCGCAGGGTCAGTCCAGCGATATCAAGATCGCGGCTGAGCATATCCTGCGCATGCGCGAGCGTCTGAACCGCATCATGGCCAAGAACACCGGCAAGCCCATCGAGGTCATCGCCGAGGATACCGAACGCGACAATTGGCTGACGGCGGAGGAGGCCGTAGCCTACGGTCTGGCTGACAAGATCATTACCAAAAAAGGTAAGGAAGCATAATGGCACAGAAAACAGATGACAAAAAAGCCATCCGCTGCTCGTTCTGCGGAAAGGGAAGCGGTCAGGTCCGTCAGCTTCTGGCGGCCGGAAACGGTGTCTACATCTGCGATGAATGTGTCCGCATGTGTGCCGAGATCATCGGCCGGGACGAGGACGAAGACGAACGCTTCTATGCGGGCGATAATCTGAAGCCCCGTGAAATCAAGGAATTTCTGGACGAATATGTCATCGGGCAGGATGCGGCCAAGCGTGCGCTCTGCGTGGCTGTTTACAATCATTACAAGCGGACCCGTGCCAAAGAGAAGGGGGACATCAGCAATGTCGACCTGCAGAAGAGCAACATTCTGCTGATCGGTCCCACCGGAAGCGGCAAGACCTATCTGGCGCAGACGCTGGCCCGCATCATCAACGTGCCCTTCGCCATCGCCGACGCCACGACGCTGACCGAGGCCGGCTACGTGGGCGAGGATGTCGAAAACATACTGCTTAAGCTCATTCAGGCTGCCGACGGGGACGTCGAGCGCGCCGAGCACGGCATCATCTACATCGATGAGATCGACAAGATCGCCCGGAAGAGCGAAAATCCGTCCCTGACCCGCGATGTCAGCGGAGAGGGCGTTCAGCAGGCCCTGCTCAAAATTCTGGAGAGCACCGTCGCTGCGGTCCCGCCCACCGGCGGCCGCAAGCATCCGATGCAGGAATACATCTACATCGATACCACCAATATCCTTTTCATCTGCGGCGGCGCCTTTGACGGTCTGGAGAAGATCATCAAGGCCCGCACGGATGTCAAGACGATGGGCTTCAACACGGAAGAGGAAGGCAGCCTTCCCTACAGGGAATCCGAGATCTTTAAGGAACTTCTGCCCCAGGATCTGCTCAAATTCGGACTGATCCCCGAGTTTGTCGGACGTCTTCCCGTCACCGTTTCGCTGAACGCTCTGGAGGAGGAGGACCTGATCCGCATTCTCAGCGAGCCGAAAAACTCGCTGGTCAGGCAGTATCAGGAGCTGTTCCGCCTGGACGGTGTTGAGCTTGAATTTACACCCGAAGCACTCCGTACCGTGGCTCATCTGGCCATGGAACGCTCCACCGGCGCGCGCGGTCTGAAATCCATCATGGAGGAGACCCTGAACGATCTGATGTTCGAGATTCCTTCGCTGACCGATGTGGTCAAGGTCGTGGTGACGCCCGCCGCCGTTCTGAAGACGGACAGACCGCTTCTGATGTACGGAAAAGAACAATGAACATTCAAAATGCGAAGCTCAGCTGTGTAGCCGGCTCCGAAAAACAGTTTCCGGCGGAGATCCTGCCGGAAATTGCGTTTGTCGGGAAATCCAACGTCGGAAAGTCAAGCCTGATCAATGCGCTTCTGGGGCGCAGCAGTCTGGCCAGAACCTCGTCGGCACCCGGCAAGACCAGAACGGTCAACTTCTACAGCATCGATGACTGTCTCACCTTCGTCGATCTTCCAGGCTATGGCTATGCCAAGGTATCCAGGGAGGAGCAGCTGAAATGGGGGCAGGTCATTGAGCACTATCTGCAGAAGAGGACGACGCTTAGGGCCGTGCTTCTTCTGGTCGATATCCGCCACGACCCGACGGCGGATGACCGCATGATGTTTGACTGGCTTCGCTATTATCAGCTGCCGGCCGTCATCGTGGCGACCAAAGCCGATAAGCTTTCTAAATCCGCGGCGCTGGCCTCGCTCAAAAACATCCGCAGAAAACTGGAGGCTCCGGAGGATATTCCGGTTCTGGCATTTTCTTCCGAAAACGGCAGCGGCAGGGAAGAGCTCTGGCAGCTGATTTCGGAGACGGCCCTTCTGTAAGAAGAGATTATGGATAACCAACTGTCTGAAAACAAACTGATTCTGCTCTATCTGATTCGCGAAAAGGACAATATCACTGTCCCGGAGATGGCCGATTTTGTTATTTTCCGCGGATACATGGATTATTTCTCCATGGGCAGCTATGTGGCTGAGCTGGTCGAAGCCCGGCTCGTGCTGGAGCTTTGCCGCGATGAGCATAAATATTACACTCTCCATCCGCAGGGCATCGAGCTCGTCGAGATGTTCCGCGCGCGCATTCCCCACAGCATCCGTGAAGAGATCCGCAGCTATGCGCAGAATTCGTTTCTGCACGGCTCCGCGTATCTGGAGGCCGCTGTCAGGACGGAGGGAGCCGGACGCAGCATCAGCGTAAGCTGCATGATCCGCGACTACGACCGCATCGTTCTGACGCTTTCGCTTTCGGCGTCGTCGGAGGAGGAGGCCGCCCGGATCCGGGATAACTGGTATAAAAAAGGTATGAGCGTCTATTGGAACCTGCTTCGCGACATCGGAGGCCGAACGAGCGAGGAGTTCCTGCAAAGAGACGCCGAAACAGGAGGAAACGATGCTGACACAGGCACCTAGAGGCACCTATGATTTTTACGGCAGCGAGCTGGCCCGCTGGAAAAAGGTCGAGGCCGAGATCGAAAGGGTCACGGCTGAGTTCAATTTCAAGGAGATCCGTACGCCCATGTTTGAGCACACGGAGCTCTTCCAGCGCGGCATCGGCGATGCCACCGACGTTGTCCAGAAGGAAATGTATACCTTTGAGGACAAGGGCGGCCGCAGTATCACTCTGCGCCCTGAGGGTACCGCCGGCGTCGGCCGTGCCTATCTTGAGCACAGCCTGTATGCCGAGCCTCAGCCCACCAAGCTGTATTACATCGATCAATGCTTCCGCTACGAGAAGCCCCAGGCAGGCCGCGACCGTCAGTTTACCCAGTTCGGCTGCGAGGTTTACGGCTCGTCCGATCCCTCGGCTGACACCGAGGTCATGGCCATGGCCTACACGCTGCTGGTCCGTCTGGGCATCAGCAATGTCACCCTGCATATCAACAGCCTCGGCTGCCCGGAGTGCCGCGCCCGCTACAACAAGACCCTGACCGCTTATCTGTCCTCTCACAAGGAAGAGCTTTGCCCGACCTGTCAGGACCGTCTGGGCCGCAATCCCCTGCGCATCCTTGACTGCAAGAGCCCCATCTGCAAGGAGATCGTCAAAGGGGCCCCGTCCACGCTCGACGGACTCTGTGACGACTGTAAGGCCCACTTTGAGGGCATCCAGAAGAACCTCAGAGCTATGAATATCCCCTTTGCCGTTGACAGCTCCATCGTGCGCGGCCTCGATTATTACACCCGTACGGTTTTTGAATTCGTCTGCAATGACATCGGCGCCCAGGGAACGGTCTGCGGCGGCGGCCGTTACGACGGACTGATCGAGGAGCTGGGCGGCGATCCTACGCCTGCCGTCGGCTTCGGCATGGGTATCGGACGTCTGCTCCTGGCCCAGGAGGCCCTTTACGGAGCCGTGACGGACGCTCCCTCGCTGGATCTTTTCATCGGTTCCATGGGTGAGGAGGCGCGCGTGGCTGCCGCTGCGCTGGCCTTTAAGCTTCGCGGAGGAGGAGCCGGCACCGACATTGATATTTTGGGCCGCAGCGTCAAGGCCCAGATGAAATATGCCAACAAGCTAGGCGCTCGCTTTACGATGATCATAGGCGATAATGAGCTTGCGGCTCGGACGGCTAATCTTAAAAATATGACCACGGGCGAAACCGCGGCAGTCGGTCTCGACGATATCGAGGGGCTGCTCGCACGAATCCGGTAACCCGGGTCTTTGGAGGATAAAATGGAAGAATCTCTTGGCGGCTGGAAAAGGTCGCTGTATTGCGGAAAAGCAACAAAAGAAAATATCGGTGAGACCCATACCTTCATGGGCTGGGTCCAGAAACAGCGGAACAAGGGCAGTCTGATCTTCATCGACCTTCGTGACCGCACCGGTCTGGTCCAGGCTGTTCTGTCTCAGGATGAAACCGAGGCCTCTCTGTTTGAGAAGGCGGCTTCGGTCCGCACCGAGTATGTCCTTGCCATCCGCGGCAAGGTAGTGGCCCGTGAGGGCGCAGTCAACGAAAAGCTGGCCACCGGCGAGATCGAGGTCAAGGTCGAGGAGCTCAAGATCCTTTCCCAGGCCAAAACCACGCCCTTCCAGATTCTGGACGAGGTCGAGACGAAGGAAGATCTTCGCCTGAAGTACCGTTATCTGGATCTTCGCCGCCCCTGCCTGCAGCAGAACATCCTGCTCCGTCACAAGGTTGCGATGGCCCTTCGCCGTTTCTATGACAGCGAAAACTTCCTGGAGATCGAGACCCCCATGCTCATCAAGAGCACGCCGGAGGGCGCCCGCGATTATCTCGTGCCCAGCCGTGTCCATCCCGGTACCTTCTATGCGCTGCCTCAGTCTCCCCAGATGTATAAGCAGCTTCTGATGATCGGCGGCATGGACCGTTATTTCCAGATCGCCCGCTGCTTCCGCGATGAGGACCTCCGCGCCGACCGTCAGCCCGAATTCACGCAGGTCGATATCGAAATGTCCTTCGTGGAGGAGGACGATGTCATGGAGGTCAACCAGCGTGCGCTGGCGGCTGTCTGCAAGGAGTGCTGCGGCTGGGATGTCCAGCTGCCCATCCGCCGCATGACCTGCACCGTGGCAACGCGGTT
>JAZQNF010000053.1:0-6475 GCA_045627225.1 Bianqueaceae bacterium | reverse complement strand
AAACTCAAAGCTGTACTTCATAACAATACCCCCTTTACTGGTTGTCCAGTAAAGGGGGTACATATCACAGAAATGCGAGGGGAGTGAGCTTTTTTATTTTATGCCGGTGAGCATCCTCGGGAGCATCTGCTCCGAGAAGCTTCTGAGCGAGAAGGAATAGTCGGAAAGGCACCATTCGTATATTAGGGCGCGTTCGCAGATCGCGTAGAGACGGACGATCTCGCCGGGAGGCAGCTCGCGCGTCAGCTCGCCCTTGGCCTGACCCTCGCTTACGATGCGCCGGAGCAGGCGGTAGTAGAGACGGTCATCGTCGAGGAGGCTTTTTTCTCCCTTACGGACCAGCTGGGTGGAATAAAGCTTGACGAGCAGATTGCGGTCGATTTGATTGTCGATCAGATCAAATAACTCGCGATTCAGGAAGAGCAGGGTGCTGAAGCTGTTTTCGTTCGGATCGAGCTTGTCCTGAAGCTCCTCATATCGGTTGTCGAAGAGATAGGCGAGCGAGCCGAGCAGGGCATCCTTGGAAGGGAAATAATGATAGAAGCTTCCCTTGGAGGTTTCGCTTTTTTCGACGATCTCGTCGACGGTGGTATCGTCGTAGCCCTGGAGATAGAAAAGCTCCCAGGCAGCAGAGACGATTTTCATCTTGGTGGTGTTCTTTTTTTTCATAGGCGGGCTCCGATGCTTTGTTTATACCGAACATAACACGGATAAGGGAAAATATCAAGAAAAATATTTTATTTCGTTTTTTTAGCAGTCTATTGAAAAATGCTTTAAATAAACGGATTAATAGGTGTTTTTGATTATTTAGTCTATAATCAATTCTGTGTTGCAGTCTATTTTTTGTCATGGTATACTCAGCCATATTTTTTAAATGAGCGAGGTACCTTATGAACATCATCATGATTATCGTAATCGCGGTTTATCTCCTTGGCATGATCCTGGTCGGGATCGCCTGCAGCAAAAAGACCAACACGGCAGGCGAGTATTTTCTGGGCGGCCGCAAGCTTGGCCCCCTGGTGACCGCCATGAGCGCGGAGGCCTCGGACATGTCCGGCTGGCTTCTGATGGGGCTGCCCGGTCTGGCCCTCGCCTGCGGCCTGGCGGAGGTCACTTGGACGGCCATCGGCCTGGGCATCGGTACCTACATCAACTGGCTGCTCATCGCCAAGCGGGTGCGTCTGTATTCGCAGAAGCTGGATGCCATCACGGTCCCCGAGTTTTTCGGAAAACGCTTCGGCGATGATACCGGCCTGGTCAGTTTGTTTGCCGCGCTGGTCATCATCGTGTTCTTCATCCCTTATACGGCCTCCGGCTTCAATGCCTGCGGAACGCTGTTTTCCGCGCTCTCCGGCGGTAAGATTTCCTATCTGTCGGCCATGCTGGTCTCGGCTGCCGTCATCGCCCTCTATACGACTCTGGGCGGCTTTCTGGCGGCCTCGCTGACGGACCTGATCCAGTCCATCGTCATGACCGCGGCGCTCATCGCCGTCATCTTCTTCGGCATTCGCTTCGCCGGCGGCTGGCAGCAGGTCGTTGAGAACGCAAAGAGCATTCCTTCTTATCTGAAGCTTACGTCCACCTTTGATTATGTCAGCGGAAGCGCAAAGGCCTTTGACGGTCTGACGATTGCCTCCACCATGGCCTGGGGCCTCGGATACTTCGGCATGCCTCACATCCTTCTCCGCTTCATGGCGATCAAGGATGCCAATAAGCTCGGCATGTCCCGACGCATCGGCACGATCTGGGTCGTCATCGCCATGGGCGTCGCCATCGTCATCGGCGTGATCGGCAATGCAGCCGTCGCCAACGGCGCCGTGGCCCTGGACGCCGCCAACGGCCAGCGCATTCTCGTCGAATTCTCCAAGAAGATGGGCGACATGGGCCTTCTGCCGGCGATCCTGGGCGGCGTCATCCTTTCCGGCATTCTCGCCTCGACGATGTCTACCGCGGATTCTCAGCTTCTGGCCGCTGCCAGCAGCGTTTCCAACGACCTGCTGGTCGGGATGTTTAAGCTGAATATTTCCGAAAAGAAAAAGGTTTGGATCTCCCGTCTGGCGATCATTCTGATCTCGGTCATTGCCTGCATCTGGGCCCGCAAGGAGGGAACGGTTTTCACGATCGTCGCCTTTGCCTGGGCAGGCTTCGGCGCCTCCTTCGGCCCCGTGATGCTCTGCGCGCTTTTCTGGAAGCGCACCAACAAGTGGGGCGCACTGGCAGGCATGATTTCCGGCGGCGCGATGGTTTTCATCTGGAAGTATCTGATTTCCCGGCTTGGCGGTATCTTTGCCATTTATGAGCTTCTGCCGGCCTTTCTGCTTGGACTCATCGTCTGCGTCACGGTCAGTCTTCTGACCGGAAAACCGGCGGAGGAGCAGGTCGCGACCTTTGAAGAGGTGCAAAAAGAGGTTTAATGGGTACAGTCAAGTCTGATCTTTAGCGATACGCGGTGTTGCTTCGGCGGCGGGGAATTCCGGTTCCCCGCCGCCTTTTTCTGAACGCGTTTCGTGAAAGCCCTTTACATCGGGACGGTCAGCCGCTATAATACGATGTGTCCAAATGGTCACATCGTGTATCGTATGTTTGAAAGGATCCATGGCTATGAATGAAATATGGAAAACAATGTTTGAAGCTGCCAGCTCGGTCATGCGGGAAAGACGCATTTCCGACTATGTGTCTGCCGGGGAGGTCGGCGCAGCCATCCTGTCGAAAACAGGCAAAATCTATACCGGCGTTTGTGTGGACAGCTGCTCAGCGCTCGGAATTTGCGCCGAAAGAAACGCGCTTTTCAATATGATCACCAACGGTGAGCATGAAATCGCGAAGGTGCTTGCCGTCATGCCGGACGGAAAGACCGGCGCACCCTGCGGCGCGTGCCGTGAGCTGATGGTGCAGCTCATGCCCGATTCCTATCAGGACATCGAGATCATGCTGGATTATGATCAGAACAGAACGGTCACCCTCGGCGAGCTTACGCCGGAATGGTGGATATAAGAAAATAAAGTGACGGAGCAGGGAACATGCCGTTTGATTTCAAAAAAGAGTACAAAGAGTTTTACATGCCGAAAAACAAGCCCGAGATCGTGACGATCCCGAAGGCAAGCTATATCGCCGTCAGGGGGAAGGGCGATCCCAATGAAAAGGACGGCGCCTACAGCCGGGCGCTCAATATTCTCTATGCGATTGCGTATACGCTGAAAATGAGCGCTAAGACAGATTACCGGATCGAAGGCTTTTATGATTACGTCGTTCCGCCGCTTGAGGGCTTTTGGTGGCAGGAGGGCGTAGACGGGGTCGATTACAGCCATAAATCCGCCTTTTGCTGGATCTCCGTGATCCGTCTGCCTGACTTTATTTCGAAAAAGGATTTTGACTGGGCCGTCAAAGCGGTTGAGGAGAAGAAGAAACTGGATTGTTCCCAAGCCGAGTTTCTGACGGTTGAGGAAGGTCTTTGCGTTCAGATCCTGCATATAGGCCCTTATGATCGGGAAGCGGAAACGGTCGGGCTCATGGATCGCTACCTCGCGGAAAACGGATACGAAAACGATTTTTCCGATTCCCGTATCCATCACGAGATCTATCTGTCCGATGCGCGCAGGACCGCGGCTGAAAAGCTGAAAACCGTTATCCGTCATCCGATCCGGAAAAGCATGGCTTCCGATCCGGAGGCTGAACAAGAGAAAACGGCAGAGGAACAAATGACAGCCAGGATGATCGCGTGGGCGCTGGATAAGCTCGGAAGCCCGGAGTACGCCGGCTGGTGTCTTGATTTCATCGAGGATGCGCTTGAAATAAGCAACGGTATCGAAATATTCGGCGGTGACAGCGCGAAGGAATCCTGCGAGCTGTATCGGGACGCGCTTCAGAGCGGCATTCCCGAAAGAGGCGCCTTCGTCTTTTACGACTGTCTCTGCCCGGATGAGGACGGCCCCGTCAACTGGGGGCATTGCGGAATTTCCCTCGGAGACGGACAGATCGTTCATGCATGGGACAGGGTCAGGATCGACGCTTACCGGGAGATCGAGGGTCTCACGTCGCTCGTGGGGGATCACCCGAAATATCTCGGTTGGGTACCGCTCGGCCGGGTACTGCTGCAAAAACCGGACAGGGAATGACATTCATTAAAATGGGCAAAAAAAAGAAAACCACCGAAAAAAAGATTTTCGGTGGTTTTGCTTAATCATAAATATGAGTGCGCTGATGCCCTGGCAGGCAGGTTTTTTAGTCTTCCTTCACGATTTTGCCTTCGGCAGCATTCTTGCGAACGCTCTCAACGCCGTTCAGGCAGGAGGCCTTGGTCTTGTAGCCCTCGCCGGTGGCGATGATCTGGCCGTTGGTGGCCTTCAGGCGGAAGCGGAACTCACCGCGCTTGTCAGCGTAAACTTCAAATTTGGGATGCTTGGCCTTCTCGAAGCCTTCCTCGGTCTGATCCTCCAGATTGGCAACGGGGGCGTTCTTGATGACGCTGGCGATGCCCTTGCGGCAGGCAGCCTCGGTCTTATAAACTTCGCTGTTGGCGATGATTTCGCCGTTGGAAGCCTTCAGATTGAATTTTACACCGTTCTTAGCATTGCTGATAACAAACTTGCCCATAATGTCCTCCTAAAATTAGTACGTGCTTAAATACTGCCTGTATTATAATATGGTAATTTCCGTTCGTCAAGAAAATGAAGGAAAGTCAGCGAAAAACAGTTGCCTATCATCCGCGGAAAGAGTATAATAACCAAGTATTCATCTATAAGGAGATATTTATGAACACCTCTGTTTTCGAAGCCTACGAGTCAGAAGTCCGCTCTTACTGCCGCTCCTTTCCTACCGTTTTTACCAAGGCAAAGGGCGCGTTCTTCTATGACGAAGAGGGAAAAGAATATATCGATTTTTTCTGCGGCGCCGGTGCTGAAAACTACGGCCACAATAATGACTATATCAAAGAAAAGCTGATCGCTTATCTGATGGCTGACGGCGTCATTCATTCTCTGGATATGTATACCGCAGCCAAGCGTGATCTTCTGGAAACGCTGGTCAAGCGCATCCTGCTTCCCCGCGGTCTTGATTATAAGATCCAGTTTCCCGGCCCCACCGGCACCAATGCGGTCGAGGCAGCGCTTAAGCTGGCCCGTAAGGTGACCGGCCGTACCGAAATCTGGGCCTTTATGGGGGCATTCCATGGCATGACGCTGGGCGCGCTGGCCCTGACCACCGATGTCAAATCCCGCCACGGCGCGGGGGTCCCGTTGGAGCATGTCACCCATATTCCGGCTCCGTACATGTTCCCCGGGCTCGATGTCATTGCCTACATGCAGACCCTGCTGGATGACGATCACAGCGGTGTCGAAAAGCCCGCTGCGCTCATCATGGAAACCGTCCAGGCTGAGGGCGGCGTCAACGTTTTCAGCGTGGATTTTCTTCAGAAGGTCGAGGCCTTCTGCCATAAGAACGACATTCTTCTGATTATTGACGATATCCAGGTCGGCTGCGCCCGTACCGGTACCTTCTTCTCCTTTGAGCGTGCCGGCATCAAGCCCGACATGTTTGTCATGAGTAAGTCTATCGGCGGCTACGGCCTGCCTTTTGCGCTTACCTTTTTCAAGCCCGAGTACGATAAGTGGCTGCCGGCCGAGCATAACGGAACTTTCCGCGGCAATCAGCTGGCCATCGTGGCCTCCCGCGCCGGTCTGGAGTACATGCTTGACCATTCGGTCGAGGCGGAGGTCCGCCGCAAGGGCAAGCTGGTCGAGGATTTCTTCGAGAAAGAGATCGCGCCTCTTGATCCTCGCATCAGCCTTCACGGCCTCGGCCTGATCCAGGGCATCGACTTCGGCGCCATTCCGGACGAGAGCTTCTGCAGCCGTGTCCGCAAGGAGGCCTTTGCCCGTCAGCTGATCATCGAGGGCGCCGGCCGCAAGGACTGCGTCCTGAAGATCATGCCTCCGCTCACCATTGAGGACGAGACGCTTCTCCGCGGCCTTGCCATCGTGCGCGATGCTATCGCAGCCGCCCTAAAGGCCTGAAAAGCTTTTGCTTCCCAATAATAAAATAAACGGCAGGGTCACGTGATACCGATCACGGGGCTCTGCCGCTTTTTTGATACGGCGGGGTGCTTTAATATCCGAAGATCCCGGAGAGGGAGTCATCTTCATCGATCCAGGACTGGACCTCGATGATGCGGTAGCTGTCCTTGGTGTCGCGGACATAGACCGTGGTGATGCCGGCGTTGATGATCTGCTTTTTGCACATCGAGCAGCTGGTGCTGTTGGCGACATAATCGCCGGTGCTGCATTCGACGCCGCAGAGATAGAGGCTGGCGCCGATCATTTCGTCACGCGAGGCGCAGATGATGGCGTTGGCTTCGGCGTGAACGCTGCGGCAGAGCTCGTAGCGCTCTCCACGCGGGATGTTCAGCTTTTCGCGCATGCAGAAGCCAAGGTCGGAGCAGTTGGCGCGTCCGCGGGGCGCTCCGGCATAGCCGGTGGAG
>JAZQNF010000052.1:0-4964 GCA_045627225.1 Bianqueaceae bacterium | reverse complement strand
TACCGATGGAAAGCAGCCAGTTGTGGCAGAAGGAACGCCAATAGCTGAACCACTCGAGATCGGTGCCGGGCTTGCAGAAGAACTCAAGCTCCATCTGCTCGAACTCACGGACGCGGAAAATGAAGTTGCCGGGCGTGATCTCGTTACGGAAGCTCTTGCCGATCTGGCCGATGCCGAAGGGAATCTTTTTGCGGGAGGTACGGGCCACGTTGGCAAAATTGACGAAAATACCCTGCGCGGTTTCGGGGCGGAGATATACCGTATTTTTGGCATCCTCCGTAACGCCCTGGAACGTTTTGAACATCAGATTGAACTGACGGATATCGGTAAAGTTATGCTTGCCGCAGGTCGGACAGGGAATGCCCTTCTCCTCGACAAAGGCCTTCATTTCAGCCTGAGAGAAGGCATCGATGGGCTTTTCAAGCGTATAGCCCGTTTCAGCCGCCCAATCCTCGATCAGCTTGTCGGCACGGAAGCGCTCGTGACACTCCCGGCAGTCCATGAGGGGATCGGAGAAGCCGGCCAGATGGCCGCTGGCGACCCAGGTCTGAGGATTCATCAGAATGGCGGCATCCAGACCCACATTATAAGGATTCTGCTGGACGAATTTGCTCCACCAGGCGCGCTTGATGTTGTTCTTAAGCTCGACGCCGAGAGGACCGTAATCCCAGGTATTGGCAAGACCGCCGTAAATTTCGGAACCGGGATACACAAAGCCGCGGCCTTTTGCCAGGGCTACAATTTTATCCATGGTCTTTTCCACAGTAGTTTTCCTTCCTAACACGTTTTTTCCCCGTGTTGAATCATCATATTTTTTATCCATTGACAACCAATTGAGTATAACAGACATAACAGCGGGTGTCAACGAATTAATTGAGAGATTTGATAAATTCCAGCGAGCGGTAAGTCTGCCCGCTGTGACAGTCCAGATAAGCAAGGGACGCTTTCCGAAGCTCATCGCCCTCCTCGTCCTCCAGACGAAGCTCAAACAGCTTTTGAGGCGGTGCGGTCTGGACTGCTTTCATCCGTTCGGCCGTCCGTCCGGAGATCAGATAGGGCGCGGGATGCAGACGCTCGCAGTCGGGGCACAGCAGGCCGCCCTCCTGCGGCAGAAAGCCCCAGGAGCGCTCGTCACCGGGCTCACGCGGGGTCCCGCAGCTCCGGCAATGATCCGGATCTGCCTCATAGCCGCTTTCGGCCAGTAGACGCCAAAGAAAAACCGAGGCCAGCCGGGAAGGCTCCTGCCCCTCGCCGGGACGGGCCAGACGGATCAGCCCCCGGGCGAGCAGGTTGACAAGGGCACGGTTGTCGGCGCCGTCGACGGAAAAATCGCGGGCGACCTCCAGCATCAGCGAGCCCCAGGCGACGCGGTCAAGGTCCGAACGGATCTCGTACAGACTGTCGGACAGCTCGGCCTCCTTGATGTAGTAAAAGCTCTGACCGCGGCTGAGCACCATGTGCACCAGACTGAAGGGCTGGGAAACGCTCCGCCACTTTGATTTGGCTGAAAGCGCCCCCTTGGCCAGCACGGGGATCGTGCCGGCCTCGCGGCTGAGGACCGCAAGGCGCAGATCCTTATCGCCCATCGGCGCCGCGGACAGAACGATTCCGGTGATTTTTATGTCTGAAGGCATAATGAAGTCTTATTCCAATTCCTTTTTATCGAAGCCAAAATTCCGGATCAGAAAATCGCTGTCGCGCCAGCGCTCCTTGATCTTGACCCAGATATGCAGATTGACCTGCACGCCCAGGAAATCCTCCATTTCGCGTCTGGCCTGGCTGCCGATCTCCTTGATCGTGCGGCCTCCCTTGCCGAGGATGATGGGCTTGTGGCTGTCCTTTTCGCAGATGATCGTGGCGTCGATATCGATAATATCGCGGTCCTCGCGCTCACTGAAGGTATCGATGACGACGGCGATCCCGTGCGGCACCTCATCCTGCAGGACGTACAGGGCTTTTTCGCGGATAAACTCGGCCATCAGCTGCCGTTCGGGCTGATCGGTGATCATGTCGTCCGGGAAGAAGGCCGGTCCCTCCGGCATCGCCTTGAAGAGGGTGCTTAAGAGATCGTCGACGCCCTCGCCGGTTTTGGCGCTGACGGGGATCAGATCGGTGAAATCCATCAGATCCTTGTAGGCAGCCATCGTGAGAAGAAGCTCCTCGCGGCTGACCGTATCGATCTTGTTGATGACCAGGGTGACCTCGGTGTCAAGCTTTTTAAGCCGCGCGATGATGTCGCAGTCGGCTTTCCTGGGGGAGCCGGGCTCGACCAGGAGCAGGACGCGGTCCACGCCGCTCATGCAGCGCGAGGCGGCCTCCTGCATGTATTCATCCAGCTTGTGGACGGGCTTGTTGATGCCGGGGGTATCGATGAAAACGATCTGCCCCTCCTCGTCCGTGCAGACGCCCTGGATCTGCGTGCGCGTGGTCTGGGGCTTGGCGGAGGTGATGGCGATCTTGGCGCCCAGGATCTGATTCAGAAGCGTCGATTTTCCGACATTCGGACGTCCGATAATGGAAACAAAGCCTGATTTGCTCATGAGTTTCTCCTTAGATCAGGTCCATCGTGCAGTCGAACAGCCCGGCCTCACTCTTCAGACGCTCGCGGCAGCCGATGACGCAGATGACCGCATCCTGCATCGCCTGCTCGTAAACCTCGGCGCCCGCGCGGATCTCGTCCAGCGTGGTGTTCAGGACCTCGTCCCAGCATCTCTGCACATATTCGGGCGTGGCGCCGGTCAGATAGCGGCGAAGGGCCAGCGCACCCTTCTGGGCGGGGCTCATCGGGGTGGAAAGATCGGAGATCGTTCCGATGATGTACTTGAGCAGCTCACGGTCATCGCAGTCGAAGCCGCGCATGAAGGACGCCGCCTTGTCGTATACCGCCAGGCTCTCCTTCAGGTTGGGATCGCGGTAGGACGCCAGCGCGGCCAGTCCGTTCCGGGTGATCATCTTCATGCTGCCGTAGGCGCCGCCCTTGACACGGATGTTGTTCCAGAGGAAATCCATGCTGAGGATCTTGCCGAAGACCTCCAGGGAGCCGCTGTAGGGAAGGCTGAAGCGGCCGGCCTTGGCGACATACTGGATCTGGCCGGAGATCATCAGGCCGTCGTTGGAGCGCTTGAGAACGGGCTTCAGAAGCTCACGGCTCTCGAAGGCGGGGAAGGCGCCGAGCAGCGCCTCGACGTTGGCGCGCGTCTCGGGCAGACGGCTCTCCTCGGCCGTGACCTCAGCAAAGGCAGCGCTGCGGTTCATCAGCTTGGCCGCGACCGCCTGAAGACGCTTGACCGCTTCGGGAGCCTTTTCCGCAAAGTCGGTCTCCAGCTCCTTCAGGAAGAGATAGAAATCGACGCCGCCGGTCTTTTCGCGGATGGCATAGATTTCGGAAATCTTGGACAGGGCCCGGAAAGCCGCCGAGGCGTGACCGCGGCGAACGATGTGGCTCTCCATGCCGGAACGGCTCTCGGCCACGATCTCCTTCAGACGCTCGGTGTCATCCAGATGGCTGTGCAGAAGGATCTCCTCGACCAGGGCGAGAGCCTCCTTTTCATAACCGTACAGATAGCGGGTGGAGGCCGTAAAGAAGCACTGATAGCCGCTGTCATTCACATTATCGTATACGACGACGTCCGTGGAGAAATCGCCGGTCACGATGTTCAGCTCGTTGTCCAGCTCGGTATGCGAGTACTTGTCCGTGGCGATGTCACCCAGCACCGTCGAAAGCAGCGCCGCATAGGGAAGCTCCTCGTCGGAAAGACAGGAGAGCGGGAAATACAGGTTGGTGTAGGCGATGCCGTTGGTGAAGGTCGGGAAGCTGTAGAAGCTGTCCGTCTCCCGGACGATGGGAAGCTGCTCGGCCTCCTTGTCAAGATCCTCGCGGGAAAGCAGCGGGATCGTCGCGAGAGCCTCCTTGCTGTCCGGCGCTTCCTGACGGGCGATAAAGGCGCGGGTCTCCTCGCAGAGGGCCTTTCGCTCCTCCTCGCTTAAGGACGCGCGGTAATCGGCCAGGCGCTTTTCCTCCTCCGCCTGGATGCGGCCGGCCATTTCGGTATCCGGGCAAAGCGTAACGAAGCAGGCAAAGGGATTGTCCAGGAGCTTTTCCTGAATAAGCTGTTCGAAATAGCCCTTTTCGGCCTTCTCGCGGAGGCTCTTGAAGACCTCGTTGTACTTCAGGAGAAGAGTCGGGTCCTCATCGCTGTAGTTCCAGCTGTCCAGCATCTTGAAGAGCGTGATCAGGCCCTTGGGCGCGGAGCCGCTGTCGCCCTCGCGCAGAGAGAACTCGGCACTGTTGAAAATGCCCTCCATCAGCTTCTTGTCAAAGCCCTCGGCGACCACGCGGGCAGCCTCCTCACGGATGATCTTTTCGAATTCTCCGGCGCGCTCCGCGGAGGCATCCTTGGCAACAAAGAAAAGCTGGGGCTGCAGACGGCTGCTGTCGAAATAGGCGGAGATCTCCTTGCCGATTTCGGCCTTCTGAAGCGCGACACGGACAGGGGCGGCGGAGCTTCCGGCCAGCATGTCCATCATCAGGGAAAGGCCGTAGTAATCCTCGGCGTTCGTGATCGGATCCAGTCCGAAGCCCATGGCCAGGAAGGCCTTTTCCTCTCCGGCATCGGCCGAGGGATAGACATCGCTGACACGCTTGATAGCGGTAAAGGGCTTCTGCGGCGCGATCTCGGAGTCGACCTTGCGGTACTCGAAGGCGCTCAGGTACTCCTCATCCAGGAAGGTCAGATGCTTTTCGACATCACCGTTGCCGTAGAAGTAGATCTTGGCATTGGAGGGATGATAGTAACGGGCATGGAACTCGCAGAATTCCTCGAAGCTCAGGTCGGGAATGGCCGCCGGGAAGCCGCCGGACTCGTTCGCATAGATCGTATCGGGGAAGAGCGTACGGTCGCTCACCCGGTACAGGGTACGCTCGGGCTGGGAATAAGCGCCCTTCATTTCGTTGAAAACGACGC
>JAZQNF010000051.1:0-13109 GCA_045627225.1 Bianqueaceae bacterium | reverse complement strand
TGAGGGAGTTGAGGTTGTGTACCTTCCAAGGACTCCTGAGATTAGTACTACCCAGATCAAAGAGGATCTTGGGAAATAAAGAAGACAAGAAAGAGGGGGATACTATAATGCCAGAAGTCAGCATAATAGTTCCTGTTTTTCAAGCTGAATATTATTTGTCTCGTTGCATAGACAGTATTTTACGTCAAACATTTGTGGATTTTGAGGTTCTATTGATTGATGATGGCTCCATAGATAACAGCGGTGTTATTTGCGATGTTTACGCAGAAAAAGACAGCCGCATTCGTGTTTTCCATAGGAAGAATGGAGGCATTTCTTCTGCAAGAAATACAGGGCTTGATAACGCTACTGGAAAGTATATTATGTTTTGTGATAGTGATGACTATGTAGAGGAAAACTGGGTGTCGGGGTTATATCAATCAATCTGTCGGGAGAAATCTGTCATAAGTGTTTGTGGCTTTTTTACTGAAAGAAAAGATTCCAATCAGCGTATATATAAAAGCATTCAGATAGAGTCTAGTATCCCATATTCGGAGTATTATCGATTGAGAGAAATCTCAATAGATCAATTCGTGTGGAATAAAATTTTCCTTAATTCCGTTATTCAAAAGCATTCTCTACGGTTTGATGAGTCAATGGTTTATGGAGAAGATGCAGTTTTTGTTATGAATTATGTTATGGCGGAGGATGGGCAGATAGGAATTTGCTGTGAGAACACCTATGCATATCAGATAAATGAAGATAGCGTGTCCCATAAATACATTGATGGTCTTTGGGAGTGTTATCTTACTGTTTTTTCGACTCGAGACAAATTGTTTAATCAATTTAACATCCCAAAAGAAAAATATATAACGCATTATTGTTCTACTTTGATGTGGTGCATTCGATTTTCGATTAGTAATTGTCTGTCAATAGCTAACACCGCTTCTTTCCCGCGGAAATTGGCTCAAGTTCGTTTAATTACTACGAGCAAGTATTATTCTGAAGCAACTAGATTTTTTAATTTTTCTTCATATCCTTTTCTTGATAGAATCGCATATCGTTTAAAAAGTCCATTACTTATTTGTATTCTCCATTATATTCGGATTACTGTCGAAGGAATAAAGAAATTACCTTGATTCTTTAGGGTAATATCAATTTTTGGTAGGCGTGTCGGGGTGTTATGGTATCAGCCATTAGAGCGGAAAGAGTCCTCCGTAATAAAATAAAACGCAAAAAATGGAGTTTTTAGTGAATAATCATTACAAGAGTGCGGTGCGAAAGGGTGCTAGCAATATTATTTCCGGTTTTGTTAGCCAGTTCATTTCGCTTGCTTTAGGAATTGTTATTCCGCGTCTGGTTCTTGTCAGTTTGGGTTCTGAAGCGAATGGTCTTCTGAACTCTATTGGAAATATTTTGGTTTATGTGGCGCTTTTAGAAGCTGGAGTAGGAACAGCTTCACTGCAAGCGTTATACGGGCCGGTTGCTAGTGATGAAGAAGATACAATTTGCAGTATTCTAGCAGCCACAGATAGATTTTACAAGAGAACCGGTATTATTTATGCGGTAGTTATTATCGTTCTATCTTTGGCCTTTCCTTTTACTATCAAATCCGAGCTTCCCAAAACAGACATTATGTGGGTCGTATTTCTTAGTGGAATGCCGGGGGTAATCAAGTATTTTTTTCAGGGGAAATTCGCGGTTTTTTTGCGGGCAGATGGAAAAAACTATATTTTAACTTTACTGGCCGCAATTATTCATATCGGTACCAGTGTCGCGAAGATTATCCTTCTTCTTTTAGGATTTGACGTAGTTGCTCTCCAGCTTATGTATTTGATTTTCAGCATTATTGAAATGCTGTTTATTATGATATACATGAAGCGTCGTTATCCTTGGATGGATTTAACGGTAAAACCGGATTACGATGCGGTTTCGAAAAGCAAAAATGTGTTGATCCATCAGATTTCGACCTTGGTCTTCTTCAACACGGATGTTTTGATCCTTACTTATTTTTGCGGGTTGAAGACCGTCAGCGTATATTCGATGTATACGATGCTTTTCGGAATAATCTCAACGGCTATTTCCAATTTTAATGGGGTAGATTTTATTCTTGGGCAATCATACAACACAGACAGAGAACGGTATCTGAAGCTTCAGGATACATATGAAATATATAATATGACCTTGACCTTCAGCTTGTTTTGTATCGCCGGGCTGTTTATCCTTCCGTTTATGAAACTGTATACTGCGGGCGTTGAGGATATTGAATATGTTGATAAGTATCTCCCGTATTTGTTAATTGCAACTTATCTCCTCTCGGATGGGCGTAGTTCTTCTTCAAAGGCTATCAATTTTGCCCAGCATTTCAAAGAAACTCAGTGGCGCTCTCTGTTTGAGTCCTTCATCAACCTGACGGTGTCCATTGTCTGTGTTTTTAAATTTGGTATTTACGGTGTCATCTTCGGTACGATCGCGGCACTTCTGTACCGTACGAACGACATGATCATTTACGCGAACAAGCGTATTTTGAAGCGCAGCCCGTGGATCACCTACCGGCGCTGGCTGCTGAATCTGGCGATGTTTGTGGGATTTACTTTGGCCGGAAGGGCGATTCTTGCGTGTGTGGCGCTGGATAGCTACTGGGCGGTGATTGGTTGGGCAGCCGTTTTCTGCGTGGTGATCGTCCCGGCGTTTTTCGGGGCGCAGGCTTTGGCGGAGCGGGAGACCTTTGCGTTCGCGAGAGAATTGCTGCGGCCGTATCTGGAGCGTTTCCTGAAAAGGAAGAGTACAGATTAAGCGGATAATGTGGTATAATAGATAAAACGGTTTTTGAGGTTTTCATGGCTAAAGAAAAAACAACCCCAACCCGCAGGAAAAAGCGCGTTGGGCTGATCCTTCTGCTGATCCTTCTGGGCTTGATCTTGACGGTGCTGGCAGCGGGTCTTATCCTGGCGAACCACTACCTGAACAAGATCCATCATGAGAATGAGTACTCGCTGATCCCGGTGGAGAGTCAGGAGTTCGAGCGCGATGATCCGGAGTGGACGTCGGAGGAGAGCGGGCAGCCGGAAGAATCGGGCGAAAGCGGCGAGGAGTCGGCGGAGTCCGAGGACTTCGGATTGGTGCTGGAGGAGTCAAAGTACGATGCGGGCTACAGCTTTTCGGGCGGCATCGATGGCGGCTATAACGGTACCGAGTACTGGTACACCGACCGGAATTACAACATCCGCAAGGCGCTGGTGCCGTTCATTGATTCGAGTGGTCTGATCAACATTCTGCTGTTGGGGCAGGACGGTGCGAATACCGGCATCAATGCGCACAGCCGGGCGGATTCGCAGATATTGGTGAGCATCAATCCCTCGACGGGGCGTGTTTCGATGATTTCGTTCCTGCGCGATACGTATCTGAGAATCCCGGGTTACGAGAACAATCGCTTGAATGTCGGCTACCGCTTCGGCGGTTTTAAGCTGCAGAAGGCGATTTATGAGTACGATTTCGGCCTGTCGATCGACGGCTGCTTCTGCATTACCTTTACGAATTTCGAGAAGGTGATCGACCTTCTGGGCGGCATCGATGTCAATGTGTCGCATATCGAGGCGCAGTGCTTCGGGCTCTCGGAGGGCATGACGCACATCAACGGGGCACAGGCGCTGAACATCGCGCGCCTGCGTGCGGATTCGAATGACGAGGTTAGGGCGTCGCGGCAGCGGAAGATCCTGATGGCGGCCTTCGAGAAGGTGCGGCACGCGGATGTGGGGACGCTGATGGCGATCCTGGACGAGGTGCTGCCGTACATGGCGACGGATATGTCCAACACGCAGATCATGGGCATCGCGGCGCAGGTGGCGCCGATGCTGGGCTCGCTGTCGATTTCGACGTATTCGATGCCCTGCGGCGGTGCGTTCCGCTGGGATTGGCGCGAGGGCATGTATGTCGTGGTGCCGGATCTTACGAAGTGTCATGAGGCGCTTTTGGAGTATTTACCCTTTTAATTGAGGATTTTTCATGTTTGTAAACTACCTGTATGCCTTGCCCTTGTGGTTTGTCTCTCTGGACATGCTGCTGGGGGTGGTGCTGTGGGCGCACCATTCGTCACAGAAGCTGCGGTGCTGGCAGGTCTGCAATGCCTTGCTGGTGTGGGTGGCTTTGTTTGGCGTGCTGTGGGTGACGCTGCTTCGGCGCAGCGGGCCGGTAGAGTCTTATGTGGTGCTTACGCCGTTCCATTCGCTGGAGGTGGCGAAGGCGCAGCCGGAGATGTATCGGGAGCTTTTGATGAATGCGCTCCTGTTCTATCCTCTGGGTCTGACGCTTTCCAATGTCTGGCCGCGCCGCTGGAAGCCGGGTGTCCGTATCCTTCTGACGGTGGCGGTGGGCTGTCTGCTGTCGGTGTGGGTCGAGTACACGCAATACCGTTTTTCCATGGGCGTTTCCGAAACGGATGATGTGATCACCAATACGCTGGGGACGCTTTTCGGAGCCTCCAACCTGGCTCTTGGGGCGCTGATGGCCTCCAAGCGGGAGGAGAAGCGCCGGAGGCTCTCGGTGCCGGAGGGCCTGCTTCTGTCCTCAATGAAGGCGGCCGTCCGCGGAGATTCCGCGGATTGGCAGGAGGAGATATCGGCGGAAAACTGGCGGAGACTGTTTGAACTGGCAGAGAAGCAGCATGTACTTCCCTTGGTCTATCAGGCGGTGTACGGCTGTCCGTCGGCCTCCTCGGAGGAGGGCCGCGGGGTGCTTGCGTCGGTCCGCGGGACTGCGGTGGCGCGGGTGCTGGGACAGAGTGTGCGCACCCGCCGTTTTCTGGAGCTCTACGGGAAGCTTCGGGAGAAGGGCCTCCATCCGCTGGTGGTGAAGGGCGTTCTTTGCCGTGAGCTTTATCCGCAGGGCGATTACCGTGCCTCCGGCGATGAGGATCTTCTGATCCGGGAGGACGAATGGGAGGCCGTCTGCGCCTGCCTGGAGCAGGAGGGCTTATCCGCTCAGCGCTCCAAGGAGGGCGAGTTCGAGTGCGGCTTTACGGGTGACGGGCTTTATCTGGAGCTTCACCGCAGCCTGTTTTCACCGGATTCGGAGGCCTTGTCCTCTCTGAACGGCTTCTTTGAGAACGCGTTTGAGAGAGCGGAGTCCTTCCGTCTGCAGGACGGCGGTGAGGTCATGTCCCTTTGCCCGCACGATCATTTCCTTTACCTGATTTTGCATACATACAAGCATTTTGTCTACAGCGGCTTCGGACTTCGACAGATCCTCGACATCGGGCTCTGGGCCCGGGAGTACCGTGCGCGCATCGATTGGGAGCGTCTTGCCTCGGACTGTGAGCAGGCTCACGCCCTGACCTTTGCGGCGGCTGTGCTCGCGCTGGCAGAGCAGATGCTCGGGGAGGCGCTTCGCGTCGGTCCGATGGCGGCGCTTCAGCCGGATACGGCACCGATGCTGAACGATCTGCTGAACGGAGGCATCTACGGAACGGCCGACGGAAGCCGCCTGCACTCGGCGCAGCTGACGGTCAACGCCGTGGAGGCCAGCCGGAACAAGCGCACGAGCCATCTGCGGGAGGTTATTTTCCCGTCCCGGGAGAAGCTGCAGAACCTGTATCCGGAGCTGATCGAGCGGCCGGCCCTGCTTCCGCTCGTGTGGCTTCGCCGTTCGGCCCGTTATCTGAAAGAAATCTTTACGGTCGATGACAACAACGCGCTGGATTCGCTTCGCATCGCGCGGGAGCGCACGGAGCTTCTGGAGCTTTACAAGGTCATCGAATAAACGATTACGGAGGTTGGAATGGGCTGTATCACGTACGAAAATCTGAGGCAGTTCGCTTACTCGAACGATCGGGAGATCGCGGGGCCGATACGCGGGCTGATCGTGGCCTTCGGCGGTCTGGGCGGGCAGAGCATGTATGAGGGCGTGGTCGACAATTCGGATGAGCTGGCCGAAATGGGGCTCATTTATCTGCGTCCCTACATCAACCCCTGGGCCTGGATGAACGAGACCGCGGTTGAAACGTCTGACGAGCTCATCGACGTTATGAAGGCGCATTACGGCCTTCCGGAGCTTCCGGTCTGCTCCTCGGGCGGCAGCATGGGCGGGCACGGTGCCCTGAGCTTTGTCCGCTTCTCGCGGCAGCGCATCATCGCCTGCGTGACCTGCAGCCCGGTCTGCGATCTGGTGTATCATTTCTCGGAGCGTCCGGATGTGGCGCGTACGCTGTACAGCGCCTACGGCCCCTCCGACGATATTGAGGCGCTTCTTCTTGAGCGTTCTCCGGTCCAGACAGCGGACCGTATGCCTGACATCCCCTACGTCTTTTTCCACGGCGATGCGGACGATCAGGTGAGCAAGGAGGCTCATTCGGACCGGATGGTGGCGGCTCTTCGGGCCAACGGGCGCCGGGTGAAATACTATGAGGTCCCGGGCGGTCTGCACTGCCATCTCGGACCGGAGCTTGCCCGGGTATATAACCGGGAGATCTACGGACAGTTTGCTTCGGCATCGCCGAGGCTCTGATGGATTCTGATTTCATTTTTACGGAGGCATCTATGGATAATTTCGTTTATTCTACCCCTACCAAGGTCTATTTCGGAAAGGGCGAGGAGTCTAAGGTCGGGCAGTATATCGCTCAGTATCACCCGAATAAGGTGCTTTTGCATTACGGCGGAGCCTCTGCCGAAAAGAGCGGACTGCTGGACCGTGTCCGTTTCTCGCTGAAGGAGGCCGGCCTTGCCTTTGTGGAGCTGGGCGGTGTGCAGCCGAACCCGAATCTGGAAATGGTCAGAAAGGGCATCGCGCTGTGTCAGGCTGAGGGCGTCGATTTTGTACTCGCCGTGGGCGGCGGCTCCGTTATCGATTCGGCCAAGGACATCGCCAACGGCACCGCAAATCCCGGGGTCGATGTCTGGGATTTTTCGATGGGCAAGGCAAAGCCGGAAAAGACTCTGCGTAAGGCGGCGATCCTGACGCTGTCGGCGGCGGGCTCGGAAATGTCTTCCTCCTGCGTCATCACGAACGAGGAGACCGGCGACAAGCGCGGCTACGGCTGTGAGCAGAACCGCATGGATTTTGCCATCGAGAACCCCGAACTCACTTATTCGGTCAGTGCCTATCAGACGGCCTGCGGTGCCGTTGATATTGCGATGCACACCATCGAGCGCTATTTCTGCCCCGGCACCGACACCTATCTGACCGATGCGATCGCGATCGCGGTCATCAAATCGGTCATGAAGGCCGGAAATGACTGTCTGAAGGCTCCCAACGATTATGTGGCGCGTGCCAACATGATGTGGGCCTCATCGCTTGCGCATAACGGACTGACGCAGTGCGGCCGCAGCTTCCAGCTGATCGTGCACCAGCTGGAGCATGAGGTGAGCGGAATGTATCCGTCGGTCACGCACGGCGCAGGTCTTGCGGCGCTGTGGTGCAGCTGGGCGCGTTATGTGTATCGTGCCAACATCAATCGCTGGCTTCAGTATGCCTCCGAGGTCTGGAATCAGGACATCGATTTTGAGCATCCGGAGAAGACCATTGAGCGGGCGATCGACCTTCAGGAACAGTATTACGCATCCATCGGCATGCCCACGAATCTGCGTGAGCTCAAAGTCCGCGAGGAGGATCTGGAGCCCCTGGCCTTCAAGTGCTCCCGCGGAAAGACCAGAAAGCTGATGGGCGACCGCGAGCTGGATTACAACGATGTGCTGGCCATTTACCGGATGGCTTATCATAACGGAGAAAAGAAGACTGACATTACGACGGAAGCCGAGGCTCCTGCGCCCACGTATCCCTCAGTGCCTCCTGTTTCTCCGCGGACGCCTATGATGTGCGTCTATGCGGGCCCTGATTATTTCCGCGGACTTCTTGTATCCGGAAAAGACGAACCCGGCAAAGTACCGATGGGATTTCCTAACGGTGTCTGTGAATGCGGAATGGTCTATGCGCCCGGCAGCAGAATCTGTTCTAAGTGCGGAAGGGCTATCTGCGAGTGCGGAGCGACCTATCCTGCAAGCGGCAAATTCTGTCCGAACTGCGGAAAAGTGAATGCGGCTCTGATTCAAAAAGCATAGTAGGTTCAAAAGACCGGCTGAAGGCGAAAGCTCCCAAGGAGCGTCCGCCCGAAACAGCCGGCCTTTTTTTACCCTCAGTATTTGATATTTGCAGGCGCTTATGCTATACTGAACGATAATAAACTTTCGATGTATGAAGGAAAGGCGAAACATCACATGAACCGGCAAGCACGCTTTGAATGGCCCGTCCGTCCCGCCTCTTTGGCGGAAAGTCAGCTTTTGGGAAAGCATTACCGTCTGACCGTTTTGACAGAGGGACTGCTCCGCCTGGAGTACAGTGAAAGCGGAGTCTTTGAGGACAGAGCGACGGGAAGAGTCATCAGCCGTCTGTTCCCGAAGGCTGATTTTGATACGAAAGAAGAGGAGGGGCGGCTGATCCTTTCGACCGCCTTCTATGAGCTTTGCTATCAGACCGAGGCGCCGTTTTGCGCCGAAAGCCTTCGGGTCAGTCTGAAGGTCAAGCCCTATACGGAGTGGCGCTTCGGAGAGAAGCTGCAGAATCTGAAGGGAACAGCCAGGACGCTGGATCACACGGACGGAGCCGTCGAGCTTTCGGACGGCGTCTGCTCCCGCGACGGTCTGGCCCTCATCGACGACTCCGACGGCTTTGCCCTGGCTTCTGACAGCGACGGGCAGCCCGGCTGGCCGGTCGAAAGAATCCCGGAGAAGGACTTCTATCTGTTTGCCTACGGCCATCATTACCGCGAGGCGCTTAAGGCCTATTATGCGTTGACGGGCATGCCGCCGATGCTGCCCGGCTATGCGCTCGGCAACTGGTGGAGCCGTTATCATGCCTATACGCAGGAGGAATATCTGACGCTTATCCGGCGCTTCGAGGCGGAGAAGGTGCCCCTCAGCGTAGCGGTCATCGACATGGACTGGCATCATGTTCACGATCTGCCGGAGAACGCGGTCTGGCCCGGCATGCTGGGCGACCCCGGCTGGACCGGCTACAGCTGGAACCGGGCTCTGTTCCCCGATCCGGACGGTTTTCTGAAAACGCTTCATGAAAAGGGACTGAAGACCTCGCTGAACCTGCATCCCGCGCAGGGCGTCCGCTTCTTCGAGGATGTGTATCCGGAGCTGGCGAAAAAGCGCGGCATCGACCCGGAAAGCCGCAAGCCTGTCAAGCTGGACCTTCTGGATCCTTCCTTCATGGAAGATTATTTCGATGTGGTCCATCATCCCATGGAAGAGAAGGGCGTGGATTTCTGGTGGATGGACTGGCAGCAGGGAACGGATTACTGGTGGATCCGCGATGAGGAGCATCCCGCGGCTCCGATGGAAGAAAAGGTGGATCCGCTTTGGATGCTGAACCACCTGCATATTCTGGATTTTAAGGGGAAAGAGGATCGCCGCCCGATGTTTTTCTCGCGCTATGCAGGCGTGGGCTCGCAGCGCTATCCGATCGGCTTTTCGGGCGATTCGGCCGTCAGCTGGGCTTCGCTGACGCTTCAGCCCTATTTTACGCTGACAGCCTCCAACATCGGTTACTGCTGGTGGAGCCATGATATCGGAGGCCATCTGGGGGGCATCCGCGACGGCGAGCTGGCGACCCGCTGGGTCCAGCTGGGCGTTTTCTCACCCATCCTCCGGCTTCATTCCAACAGCAGTATCTTTACGGGCAAGGAGCCCTGGAAGTACCGCAAGGACTATGAGCTGGTCCAGGAGCGCTTCCTGCGCCTCCGTCACCGCCTGTTCCCCTATCTGTATACGATGAATTACCGTTCGCACCGCGAGGGCCTGCCCTTGGTGCAGCCCATGTACTATGCTTATCCGGAACGGTATGAGGCGTACGAAAACCGGAATCAGTTTCTTTTCGGCAGCGAGCTTCTGGTCGCGCCCATCACAGAACGCTCCGATGAGGGCAGCGGCATGGGCCGGACCACGCTTTGGCTTCCGGAAGGCACCTGGTTTGACTGCTTCTCGGGACTTCGCTACGAGAGCGACGGTACGTTCCGTACGGTTTACCGTTCCATCGATGAATATCCGGTGTTCGCGCCGGCCGGCGCCATCGTGCCCATGCAGGAGAGTCTGGAGAACGGCGCGCCCGTAAACGGCGGGCTTCTCTCCCTCTACGTTTTCCCGGGCCGCGATGCCTCCTTCACCCTTTACGAGGATGCCGGCGACGGCGATGCCTTCGAGGCCGGAGCTTTTGCCGAAACGCCGATCAGGCTTTGCTGGGGCGAGACAAAAACGCTTACCGTCGAGTCTGCCCGCGGCGATATCCGCTTCGCCCGCACGGAAGGGATCCGCGTCCTGCTTCGCGGCGTATCGGAGAAGCTGACCCTCGGAGCGGCCTCGCTTCCCTGCAGCCGCGTTTCCTACGATGCCGATACGCAGACGCTTGAGATGCTGTTTGAGCATTTCGATCCCGCCGCCGGATTAAGCCTTACGCTTCAGGCTTCGGATGGCTTCGGGCTGACCCGCAATGCCCATGCGACCGAGAGGGCGCTTCGGGTGCTGACGCTGGCCAAGGCCTCCGCGGACTGGAAGGATCAGATCTGGCGGAAGCTTATGGCGGCCAAGGACCGTTATTCGGCCGATGCCGGTCCCGGAGACTGGCATACCCGTCAGGCCGTCCGGGAGCTTTTGCTGCTGGCGGATCTGGGAAAAATCGATCAGTAAAAAAAGATAAGGAGGAAGAGCATGAAGAAGCTCTTGAAGAATGCGCAGGTAGTCAATGTTTTTACGGACAGCCTTGAAAAGGCCGATATCCTGATCGAAGACGACAGGATCATCGGCGTCGATGCCTATGCGGATTCGGAGGCGGATGAGGTGGAGGATCTTCAGGGCAGAACCGTTTGCCCGGCCTTCATCGACGGCCATATCCACATCGAGTCGACCATGCTGATGCCCTGGGAGCTGGCCCGCGTCTGTGTGCCGCACGGGACGGGCGCTCTCATCGCCGACCCGCATGAAATCGCCAATGTCATGGGGCTTATCGGCATCACCTTCATGCTCGAGGGCAGTGAGAACCTGCCGATGGACACGTATTTCATGCTTCCCTCCTGTGTGCCGGCCACTCCCTTTGACGAGTCCGGCGATACGCTTTACGCAGAGGATCTGCGTCCCTTCTATTCGCATCCGCGCGTGCTGGGCCTCGCGGAGATGATGAATTATCCGGGCGTTCTGGCGAACGATCCGGATGTCATGAAGAAGCTTTATGAGGCCCGTGAGCGGGGGGCCATCGTCAACGGCCATGCGCCCCTTTTGTCCGGTACGGCGCTTGACCGCTACATCGCGGCCGGTGCGCAGGACGATCATGAATGCTCGGGCTTTGCCGAAGCGGCAGAACGGATCCGGAAGGGTCAGTGGATCATGATCCGTCAGGGAACCTCGGCGCGGAATCTGGAGGGGCTGATCGGTCTTTTTGAGGAGCCCTATAACCGCCGCTGCCTTCTGGTGACCGATGATAAGCATCCCGCCGATCTGCTGCAGAACGGCCACATCGACAGCATCATCCGTCAGGCCGTCGCGCTGGGGGCATCACCTCTGGTGGCGATCCGTATGGCGACTCTTCAGGCGGCCTCCTGCTTCCGCCTTCCGCAGCTGGGCGCGATCGCTCCCGGGTACACGGCGGATCTGCTCGTGCTGGATGATCTTGAGAGCGTCAGGATCCGCGATGTGTACCATAAGGGCCGCCTGGTCAGCCGGAACGGCGAGCTGACCGAGGACTTTGAGCATGCCCGGATCAACGCCGAGATCTGGAAGAGCGTAGCCAACAGCATGTTCTGCGATGAGTTTACTCCGGAGCATTTCCGGATCACGGTTCCGGAGGGGCTTCCGGAAAACGGCGCGCTTTGCCGCGTCATTTCACTGATCCCCGGCCAGCTGCTGACCAAGGAGGAACGCCTTCCGATCGATTTCACGGCGGCTAACGGGATCGATACCGAAAGAGATATTCTGAAGCTGGCAGTCTGCGAGCGCCACATGAATACCGGGCACATCGGTCTGGGCTTCATCCGCGGCGTCGGGCTGAAAAAGGGAGCCATCGCGGCAACGGTCTCGCATGACTCGCACAACCTGATCCTGATCGGCGCGAGCGAGGAGGACATGGCTGCGGCGGCAAACCGCGTACTGAAGCTGCGCGGCGGCTGCGTTTTCGTAGTCGACGGGGAGGTCGTGGAGGAGATGCCTCTGCCGATGGCGGGACTCATGAGCACCGAGAGAGCCGATGTGCTGGCGGAGCAGAATGAGCGCCTGCGCCGCTCCGTATACGCTTACGGTGTGCCGGATAACATCGAGCCCTTCATGAACATGGCCTTTGTCTCGCTGCCCGTTATTCCCAGCCTGAAAATGACGACCAGGGGACTGGTCAACGTGGATGAATTCAGGCCCGTCAGTCTGTTTGCGGAGGAGGAAGCGTGAGCTACATCGATCTGCATTGCGACAGCATCGAGACCTGCATGAGGGCCGGAAGGGAGACGCTTACGACCGTGCCGGAGGCAAGCGTGGATGTGGACCGCCTGGCTGAGGCCGCTGTGCGGGCGCAGTTTTTTGCCTGTTTTCTCCATCAGGGGGACACGCCGGAGTGGTACGGACTTTCCGAGATGCCGGAGCTGTATGAGCTTTTTCTCATGATGCGCGAACGCCTGATGAGGACGGTCGCGCAGGATGAGCATCTCGCCTTTGCCTCTTCCTGGCGCGAATATGAGCGAAACCGGGAGGCGGGGAAAATCTCTGCCTTTCTGACGGTCGAAAACGGGTATCCGATCAACGGATCCCTGGAGCGTCTCGAGGAGATGAAAAGACTGGGCGTCAGTCTGATCTCCCTGACCTGGAATCACGAGAACTGTCTGGGTTTTCCGAACTCAAAGGACCCTGCTGTCATGGAACGCGGACTTAAGCCCTTCGGGAAGGAGGCGGTCCGGCGGATGAACGAGCTGGGCATCCTCGTGGATGTCTCGCATTTGTCCGACGGCGGCTTCTACGATGTGGCCGACTGCACGGTGAAGCCCTTTATCGCCTCGCACTCCAACGCGCGGTCGCTTACTTCCGTGCCGCGTAATCTGACCGACGACATGATCCGTGTCCTGGCAGAGCGGGGCGGCATCGCCGGCCTGAACTTCTGCTGCT
>JAZQNF010000050.1:0-34196 GCA_045627225.1 Bianqueaceae bacterium | reverse complement strand
CCTCCCTTCGACACGGGGAAACGGTCTTCGGGAGGCATGAGACTTTTTGTTGTGTTTTGCAATTTGATGTTTGTTTTACTGCTTGTGCTCGTGATGAGAAAAGTCTCATGTCTCCCTTCGACACGGGGGAACGGTCTTCGGGAGGCATGAGACTTTTTGTTTGCGATTTGATGTTGGCTTGAGTTATTGCTTGTGCTCGTGATTGTGAAGATGGTTGGAGCAGTACTCGTAATTGCCTGCGCAGGACGAGCAATAGCGGAAGGTCATGGAGGGGTCATCCAGATCGGTGATGCCGCAGACGCAGCAGCGGTGGAAGGGCGTATCGCCCAGCACCTTACCGCCGGAGGGCGAGCGATAAGGCATGGCCTCGCGGATTTTGGTCTGGTACTGCGTCTTCCGGTTCCCACTGCGAATGAGCTCAAACAGCCTGGGCGCAAAGAAGAGAATATAGTTGCCCATGCATAAAAGCAGATAAAGCGCATAAGACCAGTCATGGGCGGACAGTGCCAGTCCGATCTCCAAAACGATCATGATGCCGGAGATGATGCCCAGCCACATGGACCGCACGGGGATGATGAAGAAAACATAGAAGCGGATATCGGGAAACAGGGTGGCAAAGGCCAGGAAAATCGTCTCCAGAAGAATGTAGTCGCTGGCCGCGGTTTTGAAGAGAAAGCAGCCGATGACCGCGAACAGATAGCCGATCAGCAGAAAGACATTAAAGCGGAACGCGCCCCAGTTGCTCTCCAGCATCTCGGAAATGAAGTAGTAAAAATAAATGTAAATCACCATCCACAGGATGTCGTAAAAGCTCTCGTACTCGGGAAGTATCAGGAAGCTTATCAAGCGCCAGAACTGATGCTTCTCGGTGATCAGCTCCGGAGTCAGATACAGCAGCCCATAAACCTGCGGGACCACCAGGCCGATCAGATAAACGGCAGCCTTGGCGATGATGAAATAGCGCATGATATGCGGGATCGCATAACGGCCGAGCTTTTTCTCAGCCTTTTCTAATAGCGTCATGAACAAAACTCCTCATGATATAGTGCTTATATTATACCTTTTTTTGGCGAAGCGGTCAAGCAAGAAGCTTTTGGGGGATGAGCGAGCTCAGGCTCAAATCCTTTTTAGGGGTAAAAAATCCCCCGGAAGTATCCGGGGGATTTTAATGTCGGAATGACAGGATTTGAACCTGCGACCTCTGCGTCCCGAACGCAGCGCTCTACCAAACTGAGCCACATTCCGCCGTTAGCCTATATACTATAAGCATTTTTACCTGAAAAGTCAAGCAAAATGTGCAGATGCATTCGGACGGCAGCAGGGAAAGGCCGCGAATGAGGCTGCGGATTCATGGCTCCGCTTTCATTTGACCGTGATCCGGCAGGCAGGAACGATGCCCAGGCTGCGGTTGGAATATTCATTATTGAAAACGAGGGTGTTATGCTGACAAGGAAAGCAATACACCCTGCTCGCCTCACCATAGATGTCCCGAGTCCAGTGCCACCAGAAGGACAGGTCGCTTTTTTGGCTAAGGGCATAGGCTGAGGGCGGGATTTCTATGGTATAGACGTCAGTCCGTAAAAGATCCAGATATTCCGTCGAGGAGAGAAGGAAAAGATGATCGACGCAGGAATAGAAGGCATCCTCTTCCCGTACGGAGACGAGCTCGGTCGGAAGGATCATGGCGAAGGCAGCCTCATCGAAGGCGTCCGCCGCGAAGTCCCGGTTCAGCCAGCTGCGCAGCTCACATTCGCTCCAACTGCTCTGGAGATCGCGGGATTCGAAGGGAAGAGCGGCAAGCGCGCGGCGGCTCAGCAGGAACAGCTCGCCGTCGTCGGCCTTTATGACCTGCCATTCGATCGGCTCCGGACCGTTGGTCAAATCGGCGTCCTGCTCATAGAAGCCGAAGAAGAGGAAATCTCCGGGCCGGTAGGAGGACTCCCGAAGGAGGGTCAGCTGATCCTCCCGCCGGAAGGCAAGAAGATCCTCCGGCGTGAGCGGAAGCGATTCCCCGGCGATCATCTGCTGTACCTCATCCATGCGGCCTTCCCGGAGCATGGCGCGGATGTCCGGAAGCAGCCTTGCCAGCTTTTCTTCATCGGTTTCGGCGTTACTGTCCTCCAAGGCGTCGCGCCTCTTCTGCTCGGGCCGGATGACGCCTAACCAAAGGCCCAGAACCAGGCAGGAATTGAGCGCGAAAATAAGAGCCCAAAGCCAGGGCCGCCTCTTTTTTGAACGTCGCGTGGATGATGTCATACTACCTCCTTTCAAGGTCGAATACAGCGGCTGGTCAAGGGTTTTGATAAAGATACAGATGATCAGCCGTTGAGAATTACTCTATCAGTAATTTGGATTTTACGCTTATTTGCCCTGACTGTCAACGATGGAACGAGGATCGGCCATCTGTTTCGCGGCCGCTTATATCGGCAATACGCGCGGCCTTTTATATCGGCAATACGCGCATGCGCGTATTGCAAGGGCGCGTCACAGCAACAGAAACCGCAAGTATAAACGCGCCCTTAGGCGCTGTCACAGCAACAGAAACCACAAGTACAAACGCGCCCTTAGGCTTCACCACCTCCGGCAATACGCGCTTGCGCGTATTGCATGGGCGCGTCACAATTTATGATACCAAAGTCATCAACGCGCCCTTAGGCGCTGTCACAGCAACAGAAACCACAAGTACAAACGCGCCCTTAGGCGCTGTCACAGCTAATCCAAGTGATGACATCAACGCGCCTTTATTGACAAAGCCAATAACTTCATCTATGATAGTGTTACCATACTTATTTGTGAGTTACTTACCATTCTCTTTTCTTTTCGGAGGCAGGAGTTATGTCAATCAAAATATCCAAGAAGCTGACACTGGGACAGTTCATCACGACGGTCGTTCTCGTGGTGGTACTGATCATTTCGGCTATCTTTGTCGTTATTTCACAGACAAACTCCAATGTTCAGCGAAGCACGGAGGAGCATGCGGTAAAGGATATGGAGGAGCGTGCGGAATGGTTTGCCCAAAGTATCTGCTTCGCGCTGGACAACGGCATCGCGGATCTTGACAAGGTCCTGAGCGCAGAATCCTTTACCTACAAAGTTGTTTTTGTGACCGATTCTGCGGGAAATATCGTCGCGCGCAGCGCTCTGGCAAGGTACACGATCCCGGAGGATAATATCTTTCTCCATTTTTCCGGCTGTGAATATCTGGACGGCGTGAGTGAAGCGCAGGCGAGGGCTCTTGTCAGGGCGGGGCAGGCGGGTTACTGCGCCGTGATGGACGGGCAGAAGGAAACGCTGGTGTTCCGGGAGCTTGGCCGGGAGAATCTTCGTCTGTTCTATCTGCTTCATCAGGCCGAGGTCGAGAAGCTCTATGACGAGAGCACTCAGTACCTGAAGACCGTCCGCCTGCTCGGCATCGCCTACATGTCCGTCACGCTCGGTCTGGTGTTCCTGATGATCAATTATATCGTCACCGCCATCCGGTCCAGTGAGATCAAGCTGTATCTGAGCGATCTCCGTACTCAGAATGCGCAGAAGCAGGCCCGGACCTATCTGGACATCACGCGCGTTTTGTCGCAGTCCTACGAGAAGGTCTATCACGTCAACATATCCAACGGGCAGTACCTCGAATACGTCCCGACCGAGGGGGAAAAGGAGCCCGCAGTGCGCAATAAGGGCGAGAACTTCTGGGGCGCGCCCTATGAGGCTCTTGTCATGAACAGCCTGGAGGAGGACAGAGACAGTCTCCGCCGCTTCCTGGATCGGAAAACCGTGGAGGGCATCCCGACGGGCGACAGCAAGCGGCTGCGCTTCCGCATGAAGACGGACGGAGAACCTGTTTACTACTACATCAAGGGCTGCCTGACCGAGGCCGAGGGCCAGCGTTATCTGGTCCTGGGCATCAAGAACGTCGATGCGCTCGTCTCCTATGACCTGAATCAGATCGCCGAGAGGGATGCGGCTCTGCGCCGGATGGAGATTTACCGCAGTGCGCTGATGGACAACATGCTGGCCTGCGTCGAGTTCAGCGTCAGCGACGGCCTTATCTACGAGGGACCGCTGGTCGTCGGAGAGGGCAATGAACTGAGACAGGTCGAGATTCCCGGCATGTCGGCGCCCTTCCGCTTTGAGGAGCTGGTCAAGCTCTGGATCAGGGATTACTGCAATACCGAAAACGCGGAATTCTTTCATAAGAACAGCAGAGCCGTCCTCAGGCAGGAGTT
The DNA here is from genome assembly GCA_045627225.1 of Bianqueaceae bacterium. Lineage (GTDB taxonomy): Bacteria > Bacillota > Clostridia > Lachnospirales > Bianqueaceae > JAZQNF01. The sequence continues at coordinate 29,976 of JAZQNF010000050.1, read as the reverse complement.
CGAAAACGGCTATCGCTTTGTCGAAATGAACTATAAGGCAAAGTGGCTGGACGGGAGCGTCCGCGAGATCCGTCAGAACTTTTACATGAACGAGCGGGAGCAGGACGGAGCCATCGTCGCGCTCTGCGTTTTGTACGATCTGACGGAAAAGATCAGCCGCGAGCGGGAAATCGAGACGCTGACCGCGGAGCTCGATCAAAGCCGCATCAAGATCTCGACCGGCCAGATGCAACCGCATTTTCTCTACAACGTGCTCGGCTCCATCCGCGAGATCATTCTGGAGGACCCGCAATATGCCTCTGATCTGATCTGCGATTTCACCACGCATCTGCGGGCCTGTATCCGCTCCATGTCCAATGATGATCTGATCCCCTTCGAAAAGGAGGTCGAAAACATCAAGGCCTACGTCAACATCGAAAGAATGCGCTTCGGCAACCGCATGCAGGTCGAATTCGATATTCAGACCGATGACTTCTCGGTCGTGCCCTTAAGCATCCAGCCGCTGGTGGAGAATGCGATCCGCCATGGGCTGTATCCCAAGAAGGACGGCATGGGCTACGTCAAGATCTCGGCCTACAATCAGAACGGCTACAAGGTCATCGTGGTCAAGGATAACGGTGTCGGCTTTGACTACGAAAAGGTCACCAAGGAGATCCTGGAGCATCAGCGTGACTCGGCCGGTATCCGCAACCTGACGCTCCGACTGGAAAAGGTCATGAATGCCCGCGTCTATTTTGACAGCAAGATCGGCATCGGCACCACCGTCACCGTTTTGATTCCCGAAAAGAAGGAGGAAGAGCAATGAGAGCGATCATCGTCGATGATGAACCCTTAATGGTCAAAAGCTTTATGCGTCTGAGCACCGGCATCCCCGATCTGACCGTCATCGGCCAGCTGGACTGCGGAGAGGCCGCGATCGATTTTGTCGAGCAGAATGAGGTCGAGATCGTCTTCCTGGATATCGTCATGCCCGGGATCACCGGCATCGAGTGCGCAAAACGCCTGAAGGAAATCCGCCCGGACATTCTGATCGTCTTCATTTCCGCCTTCGATGAATATGTGCGCGAATCCAACAAGATCGGCGGCGATTATTACATCGTCAAGCCTTACAAGCGCGAGGTCCTGGAGATGACGGTCTCGCGGATGAAGCTTCTGCAGGCGCGTCAGCGGAAAAGCCTGAAGATCGAGACCTTCGGCCGCTTTACCGTGCTGAAGGACGGTCATCCGGTCAATCTGACCGGCAAGGCCAAGGAGATCCTGGCGCTTGTCGTGACAAAGCGCGGCCGCGAGATCAGCAATGAAGAGCTGTACAGTACGATCTGGGAGGACCGTCCGTATAATAACGACGCCATGAAGGTCTACTACAATGCCCTGAAGCGCCTGAAGGAGGCGCTGGCGGAAAACGGACTGACCGATCTTCTGATTTCCTCGACACGCGGGCAGCGGGTCAACACGGAGCTTTTTGACTGCGATTATTACAGCCTGCTGGACTCCAATATGACCGGCGCCGATAAATTCGAGGGCGAGTTCATGTCGGAATATTCCTGGGGCGAGTACATCCTCGGTGATATCATGGAATGGTACAAGCAGGACAGGGAGGACGCGGATCAATAAAAAAAGCCGCACGGCGGACAAACCGTGCGGCAAAATATAGGGGCGGCTATTCAGCCGAAGAACAGACTTTTTATCAATACCGGCCGGGTTTCCGGCCGTTTTTTATTTGGCCATGGCTTTGGCCTTGGCTGTGCCGAAGAAGACCTGATCGAAGAAATCGCGGGTGACCTCCTCGCCGAGCGCTGCCTTGAAGAGGGAGGTCGAAACGCCGCCCTCATCGATCAGACGGTCGCTGTAGGCTTTGACGGCGGCGATTTTGGTCTGACGGGCCTCTGCGTCGAGCAGCGGGCAGGCATCGGCCTGATCCATGTAGAGGGATACCGCGTCGCCAAGCAGTGCGATGGCCCGGGCATCCTGGGCCGCAGCGGCCTTTTTATAGATGGCTACCGTGATCAGATAATCGTACCAGCCGGAAGAGGCCTCGGTGTCCTCCAGATCGCCGTAGCGGGTGCGGAGCTCCTCGTAGCGCTCCATCCATTTCATATAGGCGGGCGTTTTGATCTCGACCAGATCGTAGAACTCTACGTAGGCCGTGCGGTTGGACAGCATATACATGTAATCGCAGGAGAGAAGAGGCAGGTCCTTATCAAAGGGAGAAAAGATGACGGTGGCCATCTGCATCACGCCGGCGTTGACGGTCATGACGGACAGGTTGCCGAGGTCTTCGATCTCATACTGCTTGCTGTGTACCTTCAGCACGCCGTACATGGTCATTTCTCCGTAGTCGCCGGTATCGATTTCACGGACGGTATGGTTTTCGGATACCTCGGCCAGGGTGGTTTCGATGCAGGCCTTTACCTGCTTGTTGTTTTTGACGGCAAATACCGTGATGACGGCTGCAATCAGCACGATCAGCGCCAGTAATACCAAAAGCACGACTTTTACGACTTTCCAGAATTTCTTCATTTTATCCTCCAAAGTGTTACAGGTTCTCGGTCAAGTACCTTGATTGATTTTCAGTCTATCATAGAAATACCCATGGATCACCCACGCAAAAAGTGGGTGATTTTCTTGATTTGGCTCAAAACGGCCGTTTTTCCGTGGGTATTTTGTGGGTATCGCTGCGTTATGATGATTTCACAAAACGAAAACGATCAGCGGCGAGGAGGGTGCAAAACCGTGAATCAAGCAAGTGCAAGGCTTCCCCTGGACAGCATCCTGGAGGTCGCCGTAAGAGAAAAAGCGTCCGATGTCCATCTGACGGTGGGGGTTCCGCCGATCCTGCGCATCAACGGCAAGCTGCTGCATCTGGGCGAAAGCAATCTGACCAATGAGGAGTGCGGCGTTTATGCGCGTGAGCTGCTGAACGACCGGCTCTGGGAGCAGTTTCAGGAAAAGGGCGAGTGCGATACCTCCTATACGATTCAGAACGATGTCAATTTCCGTGTCAACGTGTTTCGGCAGAAGGGAAATTACGGCGCGGCCCTGCGTCTGATCCCCTCGCAGCTTCCGACGCTCGACAGCCTGCATCTGCCCTCGGTCTTCCGTACCCTGTGCAATAAGCGGAACGGCCTGATCCTGATCACCGGACCCACCGGAAGCGGCAAGACCACCACTCTGGCGGCCATGATCGAGTACATGCTCCGGACCCGCAATGAGCACATCATCACGCTGGAGGACCCCATCGAGTACATCTTTCCGCACGGCTGCGGCATTGTGAATCAGCGGCAGGTCGGGACGGATACCGAAAGCTTCGATATCGCCATCCGCAGCGCCCTGCGTGAGGACATCGACGTCATCATGGTCGGCGAGATGCGTGACCTGGCGACGATCTCCGCGGCGCTGACCGCGGCCGAGACCGGTCATCTGGTGCTGGCGACCCTGCACACCATCGGCGCCGCGCAGACCATTGACCGTGTGGTCGATGTTTTCCCGGCCGAGCAGCAGTCGCAGATCCGCGTGCAGCTCAGCTCCGTGCTCGAAGCCGTCGTCTCTCAGCAGCTGCTCCCCAATACAGAGCAGAACGGACGGGAGCTGGCCCTGGAGATCATGCTTTCCAATCACGCCATCGCCAATCTGATCCGGGAGGGACGCTCCAGCCAGATCCAGAATATGATCCAGCTCAACAACAATAACGGCATGATCACTATGGATCAGTCGCTGATCTCGCTGTTTAGGGCCGGTAAAATCGATGAATATACCATGCTGAAGTACTGCGTCGATCAGCAGGAGATCCGGCGTCTGACCGGACGATAAATGAAGGAGAAATGACATGGCTCAGTTTTTATGCCGTTTCCTGACGGAAAACAATAAGGTCGTCGAGGAGGTCATCCAGGCCTCCGAGCGCGCCGAGCTGATGACTGTCCTCCGCGAAAAGGGCTACCGCATCATCAAGGTGGAGGAGCAGCGCCGGCGCATGTCCGAGATCGAGATCGGCGCCCGCCGCATCAGCAAAAAAGCCCTGACCCTTTTCTGCCGTCAGATGGCGACCATGCTGACCTCCGGTATCCCGATGGCCAAGTGCTTCGATGTCATCGGCTCCCAGTCGGACGAAAAGGTCTTCAAGGAGCTGATGGTGGAGCTGACGAACGATGTCATGAGCGGCTCCTCGCTGTCGGCCGCCATGGAAAAGCACCCGGACGATTTTCCCGAGATGCTGGTCGAGATGGTCAAGATCGGCGAGGTCACCGGCGATCTGGACGGTGTGCTCCTGCGCATGGCGGAGCAGTACGAAAAGAACGAAAAGATCAACCAAAGGATCAAGGGCGCGCTGACCTACCCCATCGTCGTCGTTATCGTGGCGATCGCCGCCTGTGTGTTCATGCTGATCAAGGTCATCCCCTCCTTCGTGGATGTCTTCAACTCCCTCGGCTCCGATCTGCCCCGGCTGACGAAGCTGCTGCTAAGTCTCAGCGATTTTCTGGTCAACAAGTGGTATATCGTGCTGCTGATCCTTCCGATCGCCGTTCTGCTTTTGATCCGCTTTTTCCGCTGGAAGCCGGTCCGCTATTTTATCGACAAGATGAAGATCACGCTCAGGCTGTTCCGGATCCCGATGCAGAAGCTGGTCGGCTCACGCTTTGCCCGTGCGATGTATACGCTGGTCTCCAGCGGCGTCCCCATCGTTCAGGCGCTGGAATATTCCAAGAAAAATGTGCTCAACCTCTATGTAGAGGAGGCCATTGACAAAATCATCCTCGGGATACGGCAGGGAAAGAGCCTGGCCGCCCAGATGGGTGAGACGGGCATCTTCCCCAAGCTTCTCGTATCGATGCTGGCCGTCGGCGAGAGCTCCGGCGATCTGGAGGGCATGCTCGCCAAGAGCGCCGATTATTTCGATGACGAGACGGCTGCGACGATCGAGCAGCTGATGACCATCCTGGAGCCGATCATGATCGTCATCGTCGGTATCCTGATCGGCGTGCTGGTAATTGCGCTGTATTCGCCCATGTTCGAGGCGATCAACGCCATGCAGGGAGCCATGTAAGCTCCCCTCAAAATGACCGTAGGCGGGTAGCGCAGAGAGATCCGCTGGGTAAATAAAATCAAAACAGAAAGAGGTATTGCTATGAAAAAGAACGTAAACCTTAAGAAGCAGCACAAGGGCTTCTCCCTGATCGAGCTGGTCATCGTTGTTGCTATCATCGGTATCCTTGCCCTGATGATCATTCCCCAGTTCTCGAACGTGACTGAGGATGCCAGAGTCAAGACCTGGAATTCCAACTGCTCGACGGTGGTTTCGGCGATTTCCATGAATCAGGCCGGCCACAACGGCGAATATCCCAAGAGCACCGCTGATCTGGATTCCTATCTGAACGGCGGCTGGAACTCCCTGTATGACAAGGACAACAACGCGGTTCCCCGTTCCGCGACGTACAGCTACACCTATGATGCTGCGACCAACATCGGTACCTTTACGTCCACGTACAACAATCAGGGTACGACGCTGAACTATCAGTATCCCACCAATGCAACGAATCCCACCGGCGGCAACGGCGGCGAGGAAAGCAACTGAGCGGATCACTCCTCCCCTTGATAATCTTTCCCGCCTGACGGGAAAAGAGAAAGGTCTCTGCCTTTGAACGCGCGCCTGCGGGGAGGCAGCTCCTCCCCGCAGGGCACTTTCCTTCTCTCTGCACAGAAACCGTTCCTGACTGAATCCGGTATCCGATTGATCGGAGGTTGATTCGATGAAAAAATTGCGAAAAGAAAGGGACGGGTCGGTTCAGATCTATGTCATCGCCGCACTCGTCCTTATTTCTGTTTTTTCCGCCTATCTGATCCATTTGCTGCAGTCTGATATTTTTCAGATGCACGCCTATTCTCTGCAGATGCAGGCCTATTACCTGGCGGATGAGGCCGCTTCTGCCGCTGTTTCGGCCCTTCTGGCCGATGATGAGGCATCGCTGCTTGCGACCGGCACCTATCCCATGCACGATACGATGGTCCATACCGCTGCGGGCTCGCAGATCGGAGTCTCCAGCATCGATGTCACCAAAGAGATCCATCCTTATTACGACGAAGACAAGGTCTGGGTCGTGATCCGGATCGAGACGAGCATCCCGGACCCCCGGGCGGGCCGTTCGGGCGAGGACTTTTCCTACGGAACGGTCGTGATGGTGCTCGCCGACAATCCGCTGATCCAGCTTTACAATATTGATCCGAACGATCTCTGAGAAGGAGGAAGCCATGAAAAAGCGTGAGCGAAGGGGCTTTTCACTGGTTGAGCTTTGCATTGTACTGGCGGTCATGTCGCTCGTGGTCATGCTGTCCGTTTCGCTCCTTTCCCTGTCCATGCGCGGATTCACCGCATCCAGGCAGATGATGGATGTCGCGATGCAGGACGCGGACTTTGCCGCGCGGATCTGCACGGCCGTCCGGAAAAGCGGGACCTCCTTTACGATCCCGGAGCGCTCCTTCACGGAGGACAAGCTGACGGCCGGCTGGAATTATCTCGGCCTGATGCATGATGTCCGCATACCGGCCTCTGCCAGCCGCACCGGCCAGGAGATCTCTTCCGCCGATGCGCTGGTCTACATCGAGTACGCCGGCGACCTGGAGCCCTCCGGCCTTCCGGACAACGCGGTGGTCCTCCACACGGCCGACGGCTATTTCATCCAGTATATCATCGGTCATAATTATACGGACTCCGTGGGCGTCACGCATACCTATTCCCTGGTGTTCACGCCGACCGATCCCGAAAACCACGCGGCTCAGACGATCTCCTACAGCTTCCGGACGAGCTCCGGCGAGGAGGACCGCACGGGGGTGGCCATCGAGACCGTCCTGGAGGCGGTCAACGCCATTCAGGTCGTGTATCAGGGGAGCGCAAGCAACCCGGCCATGGCCATCGCCTTCCGCTCTGACTTCATCCCGACCCTGTCTGCCGGTGCGATCAGCTCCAGCAAGCTGCGCGGGACCGTCATTCTTGTGCTGGATGTTTCCAGCAGCATGACGGCGACAAGCGGCGGTCAGTCGCGCATCTCGGTGCTGAAATCGACGGCGAAAGCCTTTATCGATGAGCTTTCCGAGAACAATGAGCTCAACATTCTGATTACGGTCTTCTCCGGCTTTGCGAACAAGCTGACGGATTTCGACAGCCGTGTCTGTCCCTCTCCCTGTCTGACACTGGCCAACGCCTACGATGATCATGACCGGCTGATCAAGACCATCGACGGTGTCAAGACCGCGCAGTATACGAATCTGGGAGACGGGCTCAGGGTCGTTTATCACGAGCTGGAAAAGCATCCGGAAATCATGGAGGATCCGATCTTCCTGCTGGTGCTGACCGACGGCGAGGTCAATGCCAGTACCTGTGTCAAGAAGGCCAGCTCCGGCGGCTGGGGCTACTGGGGCGGCTATAATCAGGTCAGCTACGGCGAGAGCGATTTCTACTATGGCTCCGATACCTACACGGGCAGCTCCTTTGAAAACCGCTATGTCTGCAATTATCAGTCCACCGCGACGCTCGGCCGTAAATACTTTCAGTATTTCGGCCGTCTGATCAACGATAAATATCAGCCCCAGACCTATCTGGTCAGCATGTACAGCGGCATGTCGGACGGCGATAAGCGGGCCCTGCAGCAGGTTTTTACCAGCTCCGAGGCCTTCGATGCCTCCTCGCTGACACAGTTTACCGAGGTGTTCGAGCAGATCAACCAGAACATCGCATCGGCCATGTGGGCCTTTGAAGGACCGAGGCTGTAATCATGAAAAAAAGAAAAGGAATGTCGCTGGTCGAGGTCATGATGGCCTTTGTGCTCATCGGTTTTCTGGTCCTTCTGGTGAGCGGAGCCGTGACCTCTACTTATAAAACGGCTTCGGCGCTGCAGAAGCTGCCGGCGCTTTACTATCAGGGCCAGCAGGAGATCGAGACCGAGCTGGAGGCTCTGGAGGAAAAGGTAACGACCAAGTACCTTTATGAGAAGGAGCTCGGCATGCAGGCCGCTCAGGACGAGGCGCTTCTGGCCAGCCTGGAGGCGCTCGAGGCCGAGCTGGAGGCGCAGGGCGAGAAGATCACCGTGGAGCTTTTCGGCAAAGAGGTGGTCGTTTATCAGTTTGAACGCGAGAAGAACATGGAGGGCGTCGGGAAGATCCTGTTGTACGCCGGTACGGCCAGCGGCGTCCGTCTGGAGCGCCCGGTGCCGGTGCTGGAAAGCGTCGGGGTCAGCCCCCTCGGCGAGTCTGCGAAGGCGGAGCTGTTTGACGCCGTCGGCACGATGCTGACGACGGAGATCGGCTATTCGGCGACCAATCAGGATTATCGCTACGCGGAGCTTTATCAGTGGTTCATCTCGGAGGGGACGGCTCATTCGGTCTATTATTCGGACGGGACACCGGGGCCCGATGAGGTGCAGCACGGCATGGTCATGCCGGTTTTCCCGGCAAGCTTTACGCTGCTGCCCACCGAAAAAAGCTCTACCCTGACGGTCACGGAGGAGTATGTCGGGCATTTCCTCTGCTGTCAGGTCACTCCGCTCAGCATCAACGGCAAGATGGGTGAATCGCTGATGAGCAATCTGATCTATATCAGTGAGCTGCCGGTGGGGCCCGCGTACAAGGCCGTCATCGATCCGTCGCTGGGGGTTTACCCCTATTCGGACAGCCATCGGGCGGTCATCACGCTTCTGGAAAGCACGAGCGCGGCAGCGGGCAGCTTTACCCGCACGGGCGGCTCTGCGTACGTCGATCTGAACGGCGCGGCCAGCTCGGAGGAGAAGGAGATCATCTCCCGCTTCATCCGCTTTGAGGCCGCCGATAGCTTTAAATCGGCCAACGGCCTGAAGCCGGCGGCGAGGGACCGCGTGTACCTGGTCGTCCGGGACCGCGAGGCTGTCCCGATCTATCTGAAGGCGGGCACGGCGGCGCTGAAGGCGAATGCGGCCCGGTATGAATCCGAGCCCGGCTTGGACGGCTGGAAGATCGTGAGCTTTTCCGTTTCGCCCTCACGCGGGGCAGCCGAGTACACCCTGGGCGGCTCCCGCTTCGATCTGGCTGAGCTTTTGATCGTATCGGAGCCTGATGATGACTCCGATGCGGCGATCATCGGTTATCTGGAAAATAAGTACGGTATCCGTTAAGAGATGCAGAAAGGAAAGGTCTTAGATATGGCAGAAAACACTCGCACGGCGAAGGGCGGAGCAGCCGCGAAAAAAGCGGCAAAAAGCTTCCGCAGCATCGCCTCAGGCAAACCGGTTTTTGCCTTTGATTTCGGCGAATACGCCGTCAAGGTGGCGGTCCTGAAGCTCCGCAGGAACAATGTGGAGGTCCGGCATCTCTTTTCGGTGGAGAACAAGGAGAATTTATCCAAACTGGACATGTCCAATGTACGCGCCTGGAGGTCCTGCATCCAGAAGGCCTTTTCGCAGAGAAGCATCATCGCGGATGACCATCTGGCCATCTGCACGATCGGCGGCAAGAATTACATCCACCGTCAGCTGGAGATCCCCTATGTGGACGAGGCGGACCGGAACGGCATCGTCGAGAATGAGATGAGCCAGCTGCTGGCCCTGGATCCCGGCTCCTACGTCTTCCAGCATGAGCTGATCTCGGTGGATGAGGACAAAGAGGATAAAGAAGAAAAAAGCTGCAAGGTCTGGGCCGTGGCCATGCCTCAGGAGCTGTGCACGGCCGCCTATGATCTTCTGAAGGCCATGAAGCTTAAGCCGGTCATCATGGATGTTCACGTCAACGGCATCAAGCGCTTCTTCCAGGCGGACGATTATATCCGGCGGGAGAGCAAGGGCCAGACGGTGGCCTGCATCGACTACGGTATGACGCATACCGAGATCATGTATCTGCGCGGAGGAAAGCTTCTGGGAGAGACGGTGCTGGATGCGGGAGACGGACGGCTGGTTTCGGAGGCGCGCAACGCGGTGGGCTTCCGCATCACCGACGCCTCGAACCCCAACAAAATCATCGTGTCCCCCCAGGATATCTGCAATATTCTGAACAAGGCTCATGCCACGCCGGAGGAAAAAGCCTTTTCCCTGGCGGTCAAGGAGTGGCTTTCCAAGGTCAACACCGCAATCACGCGCTTCAATTTCGAGCACCAGGACGAGCCCGTCAGCCGGATCTATCTCTACGGCGGCAGTCCCCAGAACATCTGGCTGGTGCAGTATCTGGCCAGTGTGACCGGCATTCAGGCCGATCTGATCACCGACAGCGCTCTTTTCAACACCGATACCGTGGCCGGTGAGCAGGAGATCAATCTTTCCGGCTATCTGAATGTGCTGAATCTTTCTTTGATGGACTGAGGAGGGCAGAACGTGAACTATTTTAACTTTTTTGAAAATGCGCAAAGCCAGAAAAACCAAAGCAATCTGCCCCTGATCGTGGCGTTTCTTCTGCTGGCGGCGCTGGTCATCCTCGGCGGCGATTATCTGATCGCCAGAACCAGGCTGAACCGCGCTAAGGCTGATCTGGCCTATCTGGAGAAGGTGGAAAGCGATCCTTCCTTTGTGGCGCAGTACGAGCAGGTCAGGAAGCTGGACAAAAGCATCACGCAGACCGAGAAAAACTACATGTTTCTTCTCACCTCCGACTGGATCATCACCGACGGCACGACCGTCAGTGACGAGCTGGTCCGCGAGATCATGGCCTGCTTCGGGAAGAAGGGCAAGCTGATCAAGCTCCGGATCTCCGGCACCGAGGTCATCCTCGAGGGCGTCGCGGACAGTCTGGCCACGCTGATCGATATCGAGCAGAGCTTCAGCGCGAGCCCCAGCTTCCGCTCCGTCTTCGTCAATTCCGCCAAGGAGGACAGTCATCTTCAGGAGAACGGCGATGAAGCAGTCGAGTTCAACTGCAAGCTCATTCTTTCAAAGGAGGTCAAACAGCCGTGAAAAAGAAGCAGAACGGTGAGATCCTGATCCTGGTCATTCTGGGCCTGATCCTGGCCGGATATGTGACGGTCACCTATCTGATTAAGCCGATGAAGGCGGAAACGGAAACCGTCAATACTCAGATCCTCCAGAAAGAAGCGGAGCTGAAAACCAGATACTACACGATCCTTTCCTATTCCGATAAGGTCAGCCGCAGCGAGGAGCTGACGGAGGCCATCGTGCCCTACGCCGAGCTTTTCTACGCCGATGAGACCGAGCACAGTTATCTGGAGCATATCCGCCTCAACATCAGCGACTGCAGGGTGGATTTCATCTCGCTGTCCGCGCTGGAGAATCAGACCCGCCTGTCGGCGATGCTTGGTGACAGCGTAAAGGCGGGGAACGTCTACAAGCTGCTTTTCGGCGGGCAGGAAACGGTTCTGGTCAACAGCGAAAAGTTCTCGAGCTTTTTCGATGAGCTGAAGTCCAAGAACAGCCGCCTTCTGAGCGATATCCAAACGACGACGATGACCGTGGAGGCCTCCGGCCGGCAAAGCGAGATCCTGGCCTTCCTTCACGACATCCTGGCCGAGGGGAAAAGCATCCTCTGTTATTCGATGACCCTGGATATTGCCGAAAATATCAGCCTGTATGCGCCGTCTGATCCGGAGGCACGGCTGGAGCTTAACCTGGTGTTTGCCGAGGTGCCGGACATCGCGTCCTACTGCGTGGGCGCTGAGGCGGAGGAGCTGGTTCCCTTTGCTTTCCCGGCCAAGATTCTGGACGGAAGCTACCGCGATACGAAATCCTTTATCGAATATCTGGCTGAAAAGCTTGATCGTTAATCTTATTACAGGGAGGAATCTGCAGAATGGAAATCCTTAAAATCGTTGCCTGCGGCGTGGTTTATTTCCTGGTGGTGTATCTGCTGGTCATTCGTCGCGAGGCTCGCCCCATCATTCCCTGGGCTGTCTGCATCGCATCCCAGGTGATCTGCTCCGTGTTCTTCTACAATCTGGTCGATTTCTTCAAGCGGATTCTGCCGGAGGAGGAGTACGGCAATCTCGGCATGGTCATCCCTTCCGGGATCCTTTGCTTCGGGAACCTGATCCTGATTTTTGTGATGTTCGGTATTTTCATGAACTCGAAGCAGGAGAAAAACACGGATCTCAGCAAAAAAGCAGAAAGCTTTACGGCTGCGCCCCTTGCCAATGTGCTGGACATGGATTCCGAGAAGAATGAAAGCTCGGTGTTTTCCGGCAAGGCCGACGTTACGATGGAATATATCCGCAGGATGCTGGCGGACGGACGCCGCGATGAGGCCATGAAATATCTCCGGATGCTGGCCTATTACGGCAAGGATGAGCAGGCAAAGGCGGAAGCCGTTCGTCTGATGGCAACGATCAACCAGAACGGAGAGGCAAAATGAAAAAATATACGATCACATCCAATAACTGTCATATGCCCATCGTCAGCATGGAAAGCGGCCAGGTCATCGCCCGCTCCTTCACGCCCTGCTTTGACCGGGAGAGCATGGAGCTGGTCGGTCTGGAGCTTCACAAGGACAACGGGGAAGACCTCCAGATTCCCTTTGACGGCATTTGCTTCATCAACGATATCTGCACGATGGTAAAGGTCCCGCAAAAGCCCTATTACCTCCCTTACGAGGATGTCTGCGAGCTGATCGGCACGCCTCTGACGGCCAAGGTCGGCTCCATGTCGCTCTTTAATTTCGGCAGCATCGAGGCCGCCGATGTCGAGGATGACGGCAAGGTCCTTTCGCTGACGCTGAAGGACGGCCATTCCTTCATGATCCCCCGGGAGGATTCCCCGGAGAAGGCCGTCGTCAATAACGCCATGGCTGCCGATGCCTTCAACTGCGTCAACGATTCGCTTCGCGTGACTCCCTCGATCCAGCTGGAGTATGTGGAGGAGCCGTCCTACGCTCCGAAAAAGCCGGCGGTACAGGCGCCTGCTGCGGCCGCCGAGGTCAAAAAGGCGGAGTCCCCTCAGCTGACGCTGGGTTATCCGAAGACCGCGCCGGCTGAAAAAAGTCCGGAAAAGGGGCAGGACCTGTTTTCCGACTCCGCGCCTGACGATTTTTTTCTGACGCCGCCGCTTTCTCAGCCGGTGAGGAGCTCTTCCTCCCGAAGCGCTCAGACCGCCTCCAAGGCTGACGCCGGCAAGACCGCCCGCGCGGCCTCCCGGGAGAAGGAGCCGGAGGAAAAGAAAAAGAAGAAGCCCTTGATCCTTCAGTTCATTCCTCCCGTAGCGGCGATGTTCATCTATTTCTTCCTGTATTTCTTCATGTCGGTTTTGTTTATTCAGGCATAAAGAGGAAAAGGAGAGGCTATGGCGATATTTCTTCTGTGCCTGTGGTTTTTCCTGCTGGGCGCGGCGCTGGGCAGCTTTTATAACGTGGTGATCGACCGTCTTCCCGAGGGAAGAGACGTTGTCAGACTGAGAAGCAGCTGCTCGGCCTGCAAAACGCAGCTGGGCGCGGCGGATATGATCCCTGTCTTCAGCTTTCTTTTCCTCCGGGGAAGATGCCGCTACTGCGGGACAAGGCTGTCGCCCTGGTACTTTATCAGCGAGCTGACCGTCGGCGTCCTGTTCGTGACGGCCTTTCTGAAATACGCCGGGGATGCCGATGCGGTCTGGCTGATCGGGGCGCTGTACCTTTGGTCGCTTTTGTTCATCACGGGCGTGATGGACGCCAAGACCGGCATGATCATGGACCTGTTTCCCCTTCTGATCGGTGTCGGGGGACTGGTGTTCGGTCTTCTGAGCCACCGGAGTCTCTGGCAGATCCTTTTGGGCGCGGCGACGGGGGCGGCTCTCTACGGCGCCGTCTATCTGATCGCCCGAATGGTGCTGGGGCGGGAGGGCCTCGGACTCGGGGATGTTTTTCTGATGGCAGGCATAGGCTTTTGGTTTTCCTGGGGACAGATGATCATCATCGCCTTCCTGACGGCCTATGTTTCACTGATTTTTATCGCGGTCAAGGCGATACGGGAAAAGAAGCTCGGGCTTAGGAGCGAGCTTCCGCTCGGCCCGTCGATCTGCATCGCGGCATGGATAATGAGTCTTTTCGGTACGGAGATCGTTCACGGGCTGCGGCTGCTTCTCCGGCTGTAAAGCGGAGAGGAGGAGGATATGGGTCCTGAGCATATCTCGGAGGAGGTTACCTTTTTAAAGGCCATCGCGGAAAGCCTCCGCATGGACTATGTCGATCTGGAGCCGATCGTGATCGAGCCGATCGCGCTGCGCTTCGTGAACGAGAAGCTGGCCCGCATCCATAAGATCATTCCGATCAGTGCCGATGAAAACGAGATCGTCATCGCGGTGTCGGACCCGACGGATCTGAGCGTGCTGGACGACATCAGGATCATTTCCGGGCGTAAAACGATCCCGGTGCTGGCGACGCCTCAGGCGGTCCAGATGAAGATCGACGAGTGCTACAAAAGCAGCGAAAAGGCCGAGCAGGCAATCGAGGACTTCCGCAACGAGGACCTCGAAAGCGATACCGGCGAGGCCGCGGAGGCGAGCTCGGCGGATGTCGAGAACGCGCCTATCGTCCGTATCGTCAACAGCATCCTGACCGATGCCGTCAAGTCGCATGCCAGCGATATCCATATCGAGCCCTTTGAGAAATTCGTGCGCGTGCGTATCCGCATCGACGGTGACCTGAAGGAGATCATGCAGCTGCCGAAGAATACGCTGTCCGGGATCGTCACGCGCATCAAGATCATTTCGGACCTGAATATCGCGGAGACCAAACGCCCGCAGGACGGCCGCGTCCGCCTGCGCTCCGGAGAGCAGACGGTGGACATGCGAATCTCGCTTCTGCCGACGGTATTCGGGGAGAAGACCGTTATCCGTCTTCTGAACAACGACACGGGGGTCATGGACCGCTCGCAGCTGGGGCTTTCAGCCTACAACTCCGAGCAGCTCGACAAGCTGATGCACATCACCGAGGGCATCGTGCTGGTCACAGGTCCGACCGGAAGCGGCAAAACGACCACCCTGTACTCGCTGCTGAAGGACCTGAACACGCTGGAGAAGAACATCATCACCCTGGAGGACCCGGTGGAGTGCCAGATGTACGGCATCAATCAGGTCCAGGTCAATACCAAGGTCGGCATGACCTTTGCCAGCGGTCTGCGCTCTATCCTGCGGCAGGACCCGGACGTCATTATGCTGGGCGAGATCCGCGACGAGGAGACGGCCGAGATCGCCATCCGCTCCGCGGTCACCGGCCATATCGTTCTGTCGACCCTGCACACCAACGATACGGCCAGCTCCGTCACGCGGCTGATCGATATGGGCATCCAGAAATATATGGTCACCAGCGCGGTCGCCGGCATCGTCGCGCAGCGGCTGGTGAAGCGGGTCTGTCCTAAATGCGCCGTGAGGTATCAGGCGGACGAGCACGAGTGCGGGATCCTGGGCGTGGAGAGCGCCGAGCTGTCCCGCGGACAGGGCTGTCCCTTCTGCAGCAATACCGGCTACAAGGGACGTATCGCCATCCACGAGGTGATGGTGATGACGCCTGAGATCAAGACGATGATCAACCGCGGCGTCACCGCGGATGAGCTGAAAAAGGAGGCCTGCCGGCGAGGCATGCAGACCCTGGCCGATTCGGCGCGGGCGCTGGTGCTGGAGGGCATCACGACCGTCTCCGAGATGGAACGGGCCACCTTCACCCTGACATAAAAGAAGAATGATCCGGAAGACGGTGAGCTGCCTCACCGTCTTTCTTATTCGTTTTCGCTGCGATGCCCGGGAAAGCGTTGACTTTTCCGGAGAAAAAGGAGATACTGTAAAGACTATCATTCTTACCGCAGCATGAGGAAGCTATGAAATTACTGTATAAACTTTTCCGCCAGGATCCGGACAGCCGCGAGGGCATTATCGCCGCGACCTCCGGCCTGGGCATTATCGTGAATGTGCTTGTCGCAGGCTTCAAGGTCATCGTCGGCCTTCTGGCCTCGTCCATCGCCATCGTGTCGGAGGGCGTCAACAACGCGGCGGATGCACTGACCTCGATCCTGACGCTGGTGGGCACCAAGCTGGCCGGCCGGCATCCGGACGAGAAGCATCCCTTCGGCTACGGACGGATCGAATACCTGACCAGTCTGGTCATCGCGGTCGTGATCCTGGTCTCGGGCTTTGAGGTGCTGACCAGCTCCGTCCGCCTGGTTTTTCATCCGGAGGAGCCGTCCGTTTCGTATCTGTCGCTGGCCGTGGTGGCGGTTTCGGCCGTTATCAAGTTCTTCCTGGGCATCTATACGATCAAAATGGGGAAAAAGGCGGAGTCGGGCGCGCTGGAGGCCGTCGGGCTGGATTGCCGGAACGATGCCTTTGTTTCGGTGGTCACCATCCTCTCCGTCCTGGTATTTCTGATCTTTCATCGGTCCATCGATGCCTATGTCGGTATTTTCACCTCGCTTCTGATCCTGAAGGCAGGCTTTGAGGTCCTTCGCGACACGGTGTCCGAGCTGCTGGGGCGTCCCGGCGAAAAGGACCTGGCCATCCGGCTGTATAAGGAGATCGTGGGAACGGAGGGCATCGTCGGCGCCGCCGACATGATGCTGCACAATTACGGCCCGGAGACGTATTCCGGCTCGGTCAATATCGAGATCGATCACTCCAGGACCGTGGGCGAGGTGTATCAGTTCATTCATCAGCTGCAGCTGAGGATCATGCATG
This sequence comes from Bianqueaceae bacterium, assembly GCA_045627225.1. Taxonomy (GTDB): domain Bacteria; phylum Bacillota; class Clostridia; order Lachnospirales; family Bianqueaceae; genus JAZQNF01. The sequence continues at coordinate 13,387 of JAZQNF010000050.1, read as the reverse complement.
AATACGGTGTTACGATGGTCTTCGGTATTTACGCGGTCGATAACGATCATGAGTATATCAAGGAGCTGAGAAGAAAAATCGGAAGCTTCGTCAGCAGCCGCGAGCATGTCAAGAGCTTCCACGCGGTCTATCTGGAGCCGGACACGGACCGCTTGTACTGTGATCTGATCGTGGATTATCAGCTGAGAGACTGGGAGGCGCTCCGGGAGGAGTTTGGCGCCTACATGAAGGAGTATTATCCGGACAAGCAGCTGATGCTGACGATTGAAACGGAGTTTGTGTGAGGAAAAGGATCATCCGCCGAAGAGGAGGCAGCCTGAGAGCGCTTCGTCTTCGGCTTTTTTTGTGCGGAAAAATAGGAAAAAAACTGTTTTTTTACGTTTTTGCGGGAGAAAAAGGCAAAAAAAGAAGATTTTTTCAAAAAAATAGTAAGGTACCTTAAAAAAGTACTTGCATTTCCGGAAAAGCTGCTATATAATTATGAAGGTACCTGATTAAGAGGTGTAAATATAGACTGCCAATCAGGTCCGAGAGATTTATTTTTCGGGAGGATTACGAACAATGACTGATGAACTGAACAAAACCAATGAAGAGGAAATTTTTGAGAACGCGGAAGGAGAAAACGAAATGAACGAAAACGATATCAAGGCAAATGACAATGTAAAGGAATATGAACTTATGGAGGCACTGCTTCGCGCCGGTGCTGCCATGCGCAGAGAGAAGCATGAGGGTCACGGCTGTCACGGCGGCCGTCCCGTCCACGGCTATCATGGCAGCTGCGGTCCCCGCGGCCACCGTCCCATGCATGCCCCTGTCTACGGCGCGTATCCCTACGGCCGCATGATGTACGGACCGGCCTGCTATGGATACCGTCCTTACGGACGTCCTATGATGGCTCCGGCTGCGCCCGCCATGCGCGGCTTTGGCCCCGGTATGCCCGGCGCCGGCTTTGCGCCTGCCATGCCCGGCTTTAGCGGCCCCTGCGGTCCCCGTCCCATGCACGGTCCCAAGGCCTGGCCTCGTGAGGGCTTCCGTCCGGAAGGACGTCCCGAAGGCCATCGTCCCGAAGGCTGCCAGGGCAAGGAAGCTGCTCATCGCGAGCACAAGGGCTACGGCCGCATCCTCTGCAAGCTGAATCCCGGCGAGGCCATCAGCCAGAAGGAGCTGGCGGAGAGACTGGGCATCCGTCCGCAGTCCGTCAGCGAGGCGCTGTATGTGCTGGCTGAGCGCGGACTGATCGAGCGCAGCGTATGCCCCGAGGACCGTCGCGTTATGCTGATCTCGCTCTCTGAAGAGGGCATTGCGAAAAAGGAAAAGATGCTGGCTCATCGCGAAAACCGTGCCGGCCGTCTGTTTGCCTGCCTTACCGACGAGGAGAAAGCGGAGCTGTTCCGTCTGCTGAAGAAGATCTCCGACGCAGAGGCTGCCCGCGGCTGAGCTTTTCGCTGCCGTTCCTCAGCAGCTTCTAACGTTAAAATGAAGAAGACCTGACGATTGTCAGGTCTTCTTTTGCTTGGATGCGTTTACAGACGGTTTACGCTTACGATGGTGCTGTGATTGCGCTCGAGGATGGCTCTGTGCCGCGGCTCGCCCTTGCCCTCGGGATCGAGGAGGACCTCCTCCAGCTCGGGAAGCGGAGCATCGGCGGGCATGCCGGCGGCCAGATAATCTTCCAGACGGAGCCGGCAGCTGCGGACACGCTCCATCAGACCGCCCAGCCGCATTTCCTGAATTTCTAGACCGTGGGGCTTGTTTTCGGCAAGCCAGGCCTCACGCATGACATCGGTGAAGCGGCGGATCAGCTTCTCGGCTTTTTTGTAGAGGGGGATGAGGGCGGTCAGCGCCTCGGCATCCCGGGCCAGGTAGGCCTCACGGGTCTTTTGGCCGAGATCGGATTTGACAGCCATAAGCTCGGCCAGCGCCTTTTCCTTGCGGAAGCACATGCCGAGCAGGGGATCGTCGGTATGGGCGGCCAGCTTGCGGGCGTAACGCTTATAGGCGGCAGCCTCCTGTCCGGTCAGGACAGGGTCGTAGATGCCGAGGAAGGGATCGTTGAAGAGCAGATTTTTGTCAGGCGCGGTGACGGTGACGGGGCTTCCTTCCTTGGGGGCAAAGAGATCCAGGTCCATCGCGGCCGCGAAGGGAAGGCCGAACATTTCCCGGAAGTGCTCGCGGATGACCGGCAGGGTCTTTTCGCCGCGGGCCAGCTCGGCAGCGTAGAAGAGGGAGGGCAGGACGGCCAGACGGCTGCATTCGCCGCCGTTATCGCCCCACAGCGTCAGGAAGACGTTTTCGATGCCCTCATCCAGGCAGGCGGGGATAGCGGCGCGGTTGATCTCCAGTGAAAAGCGGTTGCGGGGGACAAAGCCGGTCCAGGTCCAGGCGCCGCCGGCGAACCAGGTCTCGCGCCCGAAGGCCTTGGTGGTTTTCAGACGGTCGACGTAATGCGCCTTGTTGGTGAAGTAGTAATCCCAGAAGATCAGGCCGACCTCCTCGGGAATCTGCTCTGCTGCGCCCTCGGGGATATGGAGCTTTCCGCCCAGATACTCGCCCTTGGGGCTGACCAGGTGGAAGAACATATCGGCCCACATGACCGGCTTGAAGCCGTGGCGGGCGGCCAGCTCGCAAACGCGGCTGAGATGACGGCAGAGCAGGGCATAGCGGTCGGGAAGGCCGTGCTCCTGCAGATAACGGCCGAGACCGATCATGGCAGCCTCATCCATGCCGATGTTGACGATGTCGGTCTTATACATGCGGCGGAGAGAGGCGAACATGCGGTCCATAAGCTCGTAGGTGCGCTCATCGTCGATCAGCAGGATGTCATCGACGTCGAAGATCGGCTCATAGACGGGCCAGCGGCGCAGCGTGCCCAGATGCGCCAGCGTCTGGATGCAGGGAATGACCTCCATGTCAAGCGTTTCGCAGAAGTCGACGATATCCCGGATTTCCTCGGTGGTGTAACGGCCGCGCAGGTAGCCGAAATACGGCTCCTCCGGGATCTCATAGGTGTCTTCGGTATAGAGCAGAAGGGTGTTGTACCCCATTTTTTTCAGAATGACGGCAAAATCCTTGACCGCGGCGGGTTTCATGACGGCGTTGCGGCTCATGTCGATCATGACGCCGAAGCGGCGGAAGGGAATCTCTTTCATGTGTGCCTCCTATTAATGGTTCTTTCCGGTATTGCAGCAAGCCGGAAGTTGATTTGCAGGAATACGGCGGGCGTGTTCGGGGAGCCCTGACCGCAAAACCTTATTGACGATTTATTCCGCAAATCCGCAGATCACAAAATCATTGATCAGCAGATGACCGCCGGTAAGCTCGTCCGCATGCGCCGCGAGAAGCTGCGCGATCGCCGTGCCGGTCTCATCCCGACCGTAGAGCGTAACGAACGCATCCAGGGCCGGCTGGCCGTACGCGAGCAGGTTGGCATAGCCGTTCAGAAGCGCCTGTGCCGAATACGCCACGCGAACGAAGGAACCGCCCCCGGGGATCGGCAGGGGCTCATCGATCCGGCAGCAGGAGGCTCCGCCCATGCTCTGCGCCAGCGCGGTCAGCGAAGCATACGCGGCCTCCGCATCGCTGCTGCTGCTGAAATCCAGATAGTATTCGCGCTCATTCAGCAGTGTCGCGCGGTCCGGGAAGCGCTCCGCAAAGAGCCGCGCGTATTCGGCCCGGAACTCTGCCGAGGGGCTTCGGTAATCGCTGCGGCCGGTATAGGCCGCGATCATGGACTGCGCCAGGGTGTGCTGCTGAAGGTCAAGGGCGAGGTCCGTCCCGTAGCGGTAAAAGCTCTCATTCGCGAAGGGCAGGAAATCCGTGTAGAAATCGGCGCTGTCAAAGAGGTTGAAAACGGTACGGAGCGCCGGCGCGTCCGCATCCGCCGTTACGCCGTGCGCGTTGAAGGTGTAGGTGTAGCAGCGCATCGTGCCCTGCTTTTCAAGCTCCGCTCCGACGATGTTCGCTATCGAGGCGCCGCGCGAATGCCCTGTCACCAGCACCGAGGCCTTCGCTCCGTCCCGGGCGTTGGCCGACACAAATTCGTCGAAAAACTCCAGCGCGCGCTTTGCCGCCACGTCCAGGCTCTTGAGACGACGTGTGTCCGTCCACTCCGGATGCGCCTCCGCCGCGGATTCCAGCGTGCAGCCCGGGTCAAACGCGCTCATCCATTCGCCGGCCGAGAAGCAGCCGCGCACCGACATCACGAAGAGGTCGTGCCTGCCCTCCGCCCGGTAGCCGAGCAAAAGCGTCACACTGTCATTCTGATCCGCCGCGTACTCCTTCTCCTTGAAGGATTCCACGCGGCGCACGACGGTAAAGCCCAGCGTCTCAAGCAGCGCCTCCGCACTGTAGCTTTCCGCGGATTCCTCCGTCAGCACCCGGTTCTGCGTCCCTTTCGCAAGATCCTTTTCGCGGAAATAGCTGTCCGCGGAAAGGAGCACCGAAAGCTCCGCCAGCTCCTGATGATACTGATGATTGTTCAGCCTGTACAGCCACGAGGGCTCAAAGGCCAGCCGCACGCGCACACGGTCCCCGGCCTGTCCGCCGAAGATGGCGCCCTCCACGGTCGCCTCCTTTTCGTACTCGGGCTTGCGGCCGCAGCCGGTAAAGCTTGGCAGTATCAAAAGCGCCGCCAGCAGGATGCATACGGTTTTTTTCATAGATATTCCTCCGGAAATAAAGGAGTGCGCAGCAGGGCCGCGCGGAGAAAACGAATCGGATTTGTTTCGCTGCGTTGAAGATTCAAAGAAGCTTCACGATCAGAATGATCAGGATGCTTATGTAGGCCAGTGATTTCAGAAGCGGGAAGATATGGAATTTTGATTTCAGCTTCAGGCCTGCCGAAAGAAGCGAAAAGACCGTAAAACCGATGGATAACGCATACCATTGATCGGTAAATACGGCATATGCCGTCAGACCCTGAACGATCCCGACGATCACGGTGACCGCTCCCATCGTTTTGGCGAAGCGGGCCGTTTTGTTTTCTTCTTTCAGCCTGGCCGCAAGCTTATCCGACAGCTCCAAGGGGTTTAATTCCTTTTTGCCGGAGAGATAAATCATTCCGGTTACGATGCTGAATACACATAATACGCTGTAAAACAGCGCGCAGATGATCAATAAAAGTTTCATGGATTGCTGAAGTTACCTCTTTTACGTTTTTTTGTCTTCTCCGTTTTCCGCCGGACCTCCTTTGTATCTTCTGCTATTATAGCGGCTGCCTGCCGATAAATCAAATTTTTCGTTTTTTTATCATCCCTTCGAATTTTTCGAAGGTTTCTTTTGCACTCGGGTGCTCCAGCCGGCTTACGACGCGGTAGAAATCGGAATGCTCGATAAAGCGGTTGGCGCCCGCCACCAGGTCGACAAAGCGCGAGGGCTCGTCGTGCGCAGCCATGCCGCCGACGGCGATCAGCTTGAGCAGGGCGACGGCCGTGAAGAAGGCAGCCATGGCTGTGTCGGGGCTCTCGCAGTCGGGAGTGTAGGGCAGGCTTTCGTAGAGAAGGTGGTTGGCGATGAGCCGGCCGGCCAGGGCCTCCGGGTCATCGAAGAGAGCATAGAGCCGGGCCTCGGCGCGGTCGAAGCGGGGGAGGAGGCCCTCGTCGCCGTCGGCGCCCAGATAGTCCATCGCTTCCTCGCTGCATTCGCGCAGGCTGTCGCTGACGCCGGACAGGAGCTCAAGCATCCGGTAGGCCTTTTGCAGGGCGGATTTCCGCTCGCCCCCGCGGGCAGGGGCTTCGCCCGAGACCAGCTCGCAGGCTTGGGCGAGGCGGGAGTCGAGGGGAAGGCCCGGGGTGGACAGAAGCTCGGCCAGACGGTGCCGGAGAACGTCCTTTTCGGGGGCGTCCGCATAGACGGGCAGGCCCTCGAAGGGCAGGCTGATTCCGGCGGGGTGCAGGCGGAGCGGGGCGGTGTCGCTCAGAAGAAGCTCGACAGCGGCCTCGCAGCTGCAGGAGAGGCTTAGCTCGGTCAGGCTGCCGTAGCGCTTGACGGCGCGCGGATAGAGGCGGCAGACGAGGGGAAGCTCCGCCTCGCCTTTCTCCTTTTGCAGGAGACAGAGGCCGTCGTCGTCCAGCATGGGGCATTGCGCCAGGTAATTGGGGCGGAAGCTGGCGTAGGCCTCCGGGCTGCCCAGACGGGAGAGGACGATGGCGTCGTCCAGCTTATGGCGCAGGCGTGGCTCGCAGGCAAGGCCGAGCAGCTTGAAATATTCGTGCTCGCTCAGGCTGATGCCCCAGCCGTCGCAGCAGGGACGGCGGCAGCGTCCGCACTTGCAGTGAAATGCTTCATAATAATCCGGTACCAGAATCTGATCCATACAGAATGCCTCGGTCAATGCGCCCTTCGGCGCGGATGGAGAAGCCTCCGGGAGAGAGGCTCTTTTCGAAACCGTTATAGCGCTGCGAAGAGCCGAAATCAAGTTTTTTGTGGCCGCTTCTGTCAGATTATTCCGGGTTTACAAAAAGGGAATTATCTGCTAAAATACAGAGTACAGTTTTTATCTGTCAAATGATTTGCCTCGCGGCGTACAGGCGCGGGGCCTCACCATAAAGGATCGATCTATGAGCAGCAGAAAAGAAAGCCGGACCCAAAAGCTGGTCCGTTTCTGGAAGAAAAGCCGCACCTTCCTGCTCAGCGTGCTGATACTGGCCGCTGTGGGCACGGGGCTTTTCCTTGTCACCAAATTGCCGATGTTCAGCCGGGTCCAGCACACGCTCTGCGTCCTGCTTGACCGTGAGGTTGATGCCTATAACGTCTATCTGGGCGATCGCTGCATCGGGGCGGTCGAGGAGACTGACCTCGCCAAAAGCGCCTGGAATACGGCCGTTCTGCGCCTGAACGCAGGCGATGTAGCCTATAAGATCGACCCCATGTATACCGTGGAACGCTCCCGCATCCGTTATTCCAAGCTGGCAAGCGAAAACATGCTGGCGGCCTCCTTCGGTCTGTATCTGGAGGATGTGGTGGTCGATTTCTCCGAAGCCGGCGTCGCTCTGTATATCGGTCAGACCCTGGTGGTCCTGAAGGGACTGGATGATGTCTACGAGCTGTTTACCCGCCTGGCCCAGAGAGAGCTGGGAGACGAGGCCATCGCGCTCTGCACGGGCATCGAAAACGGTATACCGGTCTACAGTCTGACCGCTTATCCGTCCCGGCTGCGCAGCAATGCGCAGGGAGATCTGACCGATCCGGAGGCGCCTGAAGCCAAGCAGGAGGGCGTTACGCTGGAAAATATCTGCTTCCCCGAGCAGATCGGCTATCAGATCCTCTATGTGCGCGACGGAGACTGCATCTCGGTCGATGAGGCCGTCGAGCAGTGCACGGGAGTCGAGGTCTACCGCGTTTACCGCGAGATTTACCAAAAAGAAGAAGATCCGCCTGTCGAATATGTTTCCAACAGCGGCATGTATACCAATCAGGAGCGCGTCCTGAACTCGGGCTCTCCGGCTCTCCTGCTGGCTGAGGATATGGTTTATTACTGCGGAAGCGAGGAGCGCCAGCGCGATTCCGTAAGCGCCGAGGTCCTTCGGGAAGCCAAGACCCGCTACATCGAGCGCGGGACCATGCCGGTGCCCGACTTCTATTGGCCGGCTACCGGCGTCATCACCTCCTATTTCGGCTATCGCGAGCAGTTCGGCGCCTTCCATGAGGGCATCGATATTGCCAACCGGCAGGGAACCTATATCCGTGCCGCCGCCGACGGCATCGTCGTCAAGGCATCCTACAACGATGACGGCCTGGGAAATTATATCATTATCAATCATCAGAACCATTACCGTACCTGGTACGGCCACAATTACGCTCTTCTGGTCAAAGAGGGCGATTATGTCCATCAGGGGCAGATCATCGCGCTGATGGGCAGCACCGGCTTTTCGACCGGCCCGCACTGTCATTTTGAAATCGAATACAACGGTCATGTGGTCGACCCGTACCCCTATCTGTCGCAGTACGGAAGCCGTCCGTAAATCAGAAACGGAGAGGATTTTCGAAGGATCGAAAGTCCTCTTTTTGAAAGGAGGAGCTGTCAGTCTTATGCAGGGGAAGATCCTTGTTGTCGATGATGAGCCGAGCATGGTGGACATCATCCGTTTTAATCTGGAGCGCGAGGGCTTTACCGTGGTCTGCGGCTATAACGGCCGCGAGGCGCTCGAAAAATTCGAAACGGAGGCGCCGGACCTGTTGCTTCTGGATGTCATGATGCCTGTGCTGGACGGTCTGGAGGTCTGCCGCAAGATACGGGAGACCAGCAATGTCCCCGTCCTGATGCTGACGGCCCGCGCCGAGGAGCTGGACAAGGTGGTCGGCCTTGAGTTCGGCGCCGATGATTACATCACCAAGCCCTTCTCGATGCGCGAGCTGATGGCCCGCGTGCGTACCAATCTGCGGCGCAGCGCGGCCTATGCGGCGGCTGCCGAGGCCACCAGGAGCCGTGAGCTTAGCTTCGGCCCGCTGATGCTGGAGCCCGAGCGCGTCCGCCTCACCAAAAACGGGCAGGAGATCAACACGACCACCCGTGAATGGGAGCTGATCCGTTTCCTGATGGAGAATCCCGGCGTGATTTTCTCGCGGGAGACACTCTTGGAAAAGGTCTGGAGCTATGAGCAGTACTGTGATCCCCGCACGGTCGATGTCACCGTGCGCCGTCTTCGCGAAAAGATCGAGGATAATCCGGCCGAGCCGCGCTTCATCCTGACCAAGCGAGGCATCGGTTATTACTTCAACGACACGGTCTGAATATGAAAAGTTTAAAGTGGAAGATCGTCAGTGCCCTGTCCGCGCTGGTGCTGGTGGCCCTTTCGGCCAGCGGAGGCTACATTCTGCTGCGCATGCTGCGCAGCGAATATGAGGCGCTGAATGAAGAAACGCGTTATCTGTCCGAACGCATCGTCAACACCCTTCAGGTCGCGGACGATGAGGAAAGGGCGGTCGAGGACATGCTCTCCGAGCTGATCGGGGCCTGGATGCTGGAGTCAGCCGGCATCGAAAGCCTCCGCGAGGCCAGAGCCTTTTTCCTGCTGGATGAGTGGGGCAATACGCTGTATCACCGCGGGGAGGATCTGAGTGAGGCCGAGCGCGGCTCCAGAACGCTGGCGGCTGCGCTGGCCGGCCGTTCCTCCGAGAAGCTCGGTCTGTCGGGGCAGAACGCGGAGTGGGCGCAATGCTTCGAGCTGAACGGGACGAATTACATCCTGCTGACCAGGCAGTCGCTTTCGCCCCTGGCGGAAAGCGTCCGGACGATCGTGGTGACGATCCTGATCGCGATCGGGATCGGCATGCTGCTGGCCGCCGTGCTGGGCTATTTCGTGGCGAGCGGCATCACCAAGCCCCTGCTTCGGCTTTCCAAAAAGACGCAGCAGCTGGCCTCCGGTGAGCTTGAGCCGGGTGAAAAGCGTCTGGAGGAGCCCGAGGATGAGCTGGACCGCCTGAGCGACAGCTTCGATGAAATGGCCCGCGCGCTCTCCGAAATGATCGGTGAGCTCAACCAGGAAAAGGACAAGCTGAACCTGATCTTCAGCTACATGACAGACGGACTGCTGCTGTACAGTGCGGACGGGACGCTCCTCGAGCATAATCCGGCGGCGGTATCGCTGATGGGCGAGCGCGTGACGGGACAGAGCTACAACGAAGCCTTTGCTCCGCGCACCATCGGGGAAAGCCTGTCCGACCGCATCGGCAGCTCCTATGTCTTCCGGACGGAGAACAGCTTTATCAATGCGGTCATGGCGCCGTTTTATAATGAAAAAGAGCAGCAGACCGAGCTTCTGGCGGTGCTGCGTGATGTCACCGAAAGCCGCAAAATGGAGGCTCTTCAGAAGGAGTTTGTCGGCAATGTCTCGCATGAGCTGCGCACGCCGGTGGCAATGGTCAAAAGCTATGTCGAGACGCTTCTGGACGGTGATGAGCTGCCCTCTGATACGCGCCGGCACTTTCTGTCCGTCATCGACAATGAGGCGGACCGCATGACGCAGCTGATCACGGAGCTTCTGGAGCTTTCGCGCATGGACGCCGAGCAGAAGCCCGCCGATGTCTCGGAGGTCGATCTCGTCAATCTTCTCAAGGAGGCGATGGCGCGCTCCGCCTTTGCCGCCGATGCCAAAAATCAGCAGCTTCTGTACGAGGGTGTCGGGGAGGTCCCGCTTCTGCAGGCCAACTCCGGCCAGCTTTCGCGTGTCTTCCGGAACCTGATCGGCAATGCGATCTCCTACAGCGAGCCGGGCACCGAGATCCGGACCGGCGTTGAGCTGGATGCGGAAAACGGCGAGGTCAGGGCCTATGTGCGCGATCAGGGCCTGGGCATCGATCCCAAGGATCAGAAACGCATTTTCGAGCGCTTCTACCGCGTCGATAAGGCGCGCTCGCGTTCGGCCGGCGGGACGGGACTCGGGCTTGCCATCTGCAAGGAGATCATGGATCTTCACGGCGGCCGCATCTGGCTCGTGAGTGAGCCCGGCGCAGGCAGCACCTTCTGGATCTCTCTGCCGCTGCCCGGGGAGGCTTCGCATGAAAGCTGAGCACCGCAGCGGCTGGGAAACGGGCCTTTTCTTTCTGCTGACAGCGCTGCTTGGCCTCACGCTTCTGTGGCAGCTGCACGCGCTTTTCAGCCTGATCAGCTTTTCCGGCAGCCGGGCTGGCGCCGGGGAGGAGGCGGACTGGGACGAGCAGTGCGCCCTTCTATATCCGACAAGAATCTATTATACCTCCGGCGACGGCCGCTATGCGGCGGCCTTTCAGCCGAACAGTGAATATGATGAAATGAAGCAGATGGCGATGACCGTCCTGGACCGGGCACGCGTGTCCGGAAGCGGGCGCAGCATCACCGAGGCGGAGCTGTGGAGCAGCTCGCCGGCCTGCTGCCTGCTCTATGACTGTCCGCTGGAGGCCTCGCTTCTGCAGGCCCTCGGCTTTTCGGGCGGCCTTTGCCAGGCGCTCCCCGAGGAGGGGATCCGCGAGCTGTGGCTGCTTCCGTCAAGCCTCTACTGGCAGGACAGCGTGCTCGTGCTGGTCAACCGTTCGGCCGGCTTTTTCTGGCGTCTGACCGTAGCGGGCCCGCGCGAGGAGGCCGGCTTTCAGCCTCTGCTTGACCGCTTTTTTGCTCTGACGCAGTCGGAAAAGCAGAGCCAGAACTTTATCTATTTCTGCGCCCAGGAGTCGCTGGGCCTGGGCGGCGATGCCTTTTTCCTGGCCCCGGATCTTGCCGCGCCCTCTTCCTTCGGGCTGGCGCGCAGCTACGGCTTTTCCGACCGGGAGGGCAGTCTGAACACGACCCAGGCGGAAGCCTACGCCCTCCGGCTGTTTCAGTTTTCCGATACCATGCGCGTCTGGAGCTCAAGCTTTTCCAGCGTGCTCTATACCAATGAATACGCGACCCTGCGTGTATCGTCGGACGGAAAGATCCGCTATTCCGCGATGATCCCGCCGGGCGGCGAGACGGCTTCGCTGCCGGAGGCCTATCAGCTGGCCCGCGATTTCGCGCAGACGGCCGCGCTTCCCGGCTACAGCGGCAGCGGCCTCAGCCTTTCGCTTCGTTCCTACGAAAACACGGGGGACGCCTATCGCTTCAGCTTCGACTATTATTTCAGGGGCGTCCGTCTGCTGACCGATGCCCGCGATGAGGCTCCCGTCCGGGTGACGGTTTCCCGCGGCAGCATCACCGGCTTTGCGGCGGAATATGTCAGCGTGTATCAGTATAATCAGCCGACGGAAAACGGAAAGGCGCCTACCCAGTATGACATGCTTCTCCGCGTGCTCTCCGAGTATCCGGGAGCGCTTCCCGAGCTCTGCTGGGAGCTGTCCGGCAGCCGTTTTTCGCTTTGCTGGAAAACGGGCGATGCCCGGTTCCCGGTCACCGGCGCCGTCGGTGAGGAGGTGCGGCCATGAGGTGGAGACAGATCCGTGTGTATATCCTCCTGCTGCTGGTCCTTCTGAACATGGTGCTTCTGGGCATACGGACCGGTATTTCACTTTTTGAAAAGCGGGAAGCCGAGGAGGGGCTGAAAACGGTATGCGAGCTCTATGAAAAACGCGGGATACGGGTAAAGGCCGTGCCGGAGGCGGACAGGATCAAAACCGTCTCGCATCTTCTCCTCGGAGAAACGGCGGAGGAGCCGAGGACTTCGTTTGTCCGTCCCTCGCAGCCGGTGCTCAGTGAGGAGGGCGCCCGCATCCTGGCCGAGACGGAGGCGGAGGAGTGCTACGGCCGCGCGTTCGGCCTGTACTCGGCGGAGGAGGCCGAGGAGGGCTGGCACTTCGTTTTCTGCGCCCTGCACGACGGTCTGCTCGCCTGCTTTGACCGGCTCGAGGTTTTCGTGACGGAGCAGGGGATACGGGAGGCGGTACGCCTGACCCGCCCGGTCATTTCGGAGGAGGCCGCCGAGTTTTCGGTGCAGCCCGATCAGCTGATGTCCCGGGCCCTGTGGCAGCTGAGCAGTCTGGGCTTTTCCGCCGTGGAGCTCAGCGAGGTGCAGTTCATTTATTCGGAGGACGGCGATATCGCCGTGCCGGCCGTTCGCTTTGTGTTTACGGACGCGGCCGGGGCAAGCTGCGGGATCGTACTGAAATAAAAAACAAGACCCGGGGACCGGCTGTGAAAAGCCGGCCTCCGGGCCTCTTTTTTTACCGGACGAAAACGGATGCTTACAGCTTTGCGCTCAGCTTGACGAGCATCTCGGTCATTTTCTCCATCGCCTGCACCGAGACGAACTCGTGGACGCCGTGGAAGTTGGCACCGCCGGTGGAGAGGTTCGGACAGGGCAGTCCCTCGTAGGAGAGGCGCGCGCCGTCTGTGCCGCCGCGAATGGCGATGATCTCGGGCGTGACGCCCACCTCGCTGAAGGCGGCCTTGGCATTTTCGATGAGCTCCATGTGGGGCTCGATTTTTTCCTTCATGTTGTAGTAGCTGTCGCGGATGACCGCCGTGAAGCAGTCGCCGTAGATGCTGTTCATATACGCGGTCAGATTGGCGACAAAGGCCTTGCGTGCCTCGAAGAGGCTGCGGTCGTGATCGCGGATGATCATGCGGATGGTCGCGGAGGACTCGTCTCCCTCAAACGAGGAGATGTGGTAGAAGCCCTCGTAGCCCTCGGTGTGGGCCGGGATCTCGGCGGCGGGCATGCGGGCAATGAAATCGGCTCCCAGAAGGACTGCGTTTTTCATTTTGTTCTTGGCGGAGCCGGGATGGATGTTGACGCCCTTGACCGTGATGACGGCCGAGGCCGCGTTGAAGTTCTCGTATTCGATCTCGCCGAGGAAGCCGCCGTCGACCGTGTAGGCCGTCTTGGCCGGGAAGCCCGCTGTGTCGAACAGATCGGCTCCGCGGCCGATTTCCTCGTCAGGCGTGAAGCCGGCGGCCAGGGGACGGTGGCTGACCGCGGGGTGAGCCAGGAGCCACTCG
>JAZQNF010000049.1:0-9779 GCA_045627225.1 Bianqueaceae bacterium | reverse complement strand
CATCCTCGCGTTCAAGGACACCGACGGTTCGCCGATCGTCGAGAAGATCCTCGACACCGCCGGCCAGAAGGGCACCGGCAAGTGGACCGGCATCGCGGCCCTGGACGAAGGCGTCCCGCTGACCCTGATCGGCGAAGCCGTGTTCTCCCGCTGCCTGTCCGCGATGAAGGAAGAGCGCGTCGGCGCCAGCAAGGTCTTCCCCCACGAGAAGCCCGTCTTCACCGGCGACAAGGAAGCCTTCATCGAAGACATCCGCAAGGCCCTCTACGCCTCCAAGATCGTCTCCTACGCCCAGGGCTACACCCTGATGCGCGCGGCCGCGAAGACCTACAACTGGAACCTGAACTACGGCGGCATCGCGCTGATGTGGCGCGGCGGCTGCATCATCCGTTCCGTCTTCCTCGGCAAGATCAAGGATGCCTACACCAAGAACCCCGAGCTGACCAACCTGCTGCTGGATGACTACTTCGCCGAGACCATCAAGACCCTGGTTCCCTCCTGGCGCCGCGTCTGCGCGAAGGCCATCGAGTGCGGCGTGCCCATGCCCGCGTTCTGCACCGCTCTGAACTACTTCGACGGCTACACCACCGAACTCCTGCCCGCGAACCTGCTGCAGGCTCAGCGTGACTACTTCGGTGCCCACACCTACGAGCGTCTGGACAGCCCCCGCGGCCTGTTCTTCCACACCAACTGGACCGGCGAAGGCGGCTCCACCTCTGCCTCCACCTACACCGTCTAAACCCAATTCAACAAACGGCAGCGGCCTTGCCGCTGCCGTTTTCCGAAAACGAAAACCATTTTCCTAAGGAGGTTCCTATGGAGCTTTGTCTTACCGCCCGCAGCGAAGCAGGCCTTTCCGATTCCCAGATCCGTCAGGGCATCTACGCCCTCTTAGAGCAGCATCCCGCCAAAAAGGTCCTGCTGCTTCCTCCCGACTTTACCCGTTTCTTCAGTAAAGCCGGCTATCTGACCAACCTCTGCTACCACTACTACACCGATCTCGGCGCCGAGGTCGATGTCCTGCCCGCGCTCGGCACGCATGTCGCCGTCACCCGTGAGCAGGCCGCCGAGATGTACGGCGATATCCCCTACGAAAAGCTGATCGTCCACAACTGGCGTACCGACGTCGTCAAAATCGGCGAAGTCCCCGCTGAATACCTCAGCGAGATCACCGAGGGCCTCTGGAACGAAGCCATCAGCGTCGAGGTCAACAAGCTCATCATGGACGAGAGCTATGACCTGATCATCTCTCCCGGCCAGGTCGTCCCCCACGAGGTCATCGGCATGGCCAACCATTCCAAGAACCTCTTCGTCGGCGTCGGCGGCAGCGACATGATCAACAAGAGCCACATGGTCGGCGCCGTCTACGGCATGGAGCGCATGATGGGCAAGGACTTCACGCCCGTCCGCAAGGTCTTCGACTACGGTCTGGAGCACTTCCTGAAGGACCGTCCCATCCTCTTCCTGCTGACCGTCACGACCGCCCCCGGCGGATGCATCCACACGCACGGCCTCTTCTGCGGCATGAAGCGCGACGCCCTGGAGGGCGCCATCGCACTGGCTCAGGAGAAGAACATCGACTTCGTCGAGACCGGCATCAAGAAGTGCGTCGTTTATCTGGATCCCAAGGAATTCAAGAGCACCTGGCTCGGCAACAAGGCCGTCTACCGCACCCGCATGGCCATGGCTGACGGCGGCGAGCTGATCATCCTGGCGCCCGGCGTCGAGCGCTTCGGCGAGGATAACGCCGTTGACAAGCTCATCCGCAAGTACGGCTACTGCGGCCGCCTGAAGGTACTGGAGCAGTTCAAAAAGCCCGAAAACGAGGATCCTCGCGCCAACATGGGCGCCGCGGCCCACCTCATCCACGGCTCCTCCGACGGACGCTTCAACATCACCTACGCGGTCAAGAACATCACCGAAGAGGAGATTGCCTCCGTCTGCTTCACCCCCGCCTCCTATGACGAGCTGGTCAAGCGCTACGATCCCGAAAAGCTCAGCTACGGCTACAACACCCTGCCCGACGGCGAAGAGATCTACTTCATCCCGAACCCCGCACTCGGCCTGTGGATCAACCGCGAAAAATTCAACGAAAACTAAGGAAACTTCATGTCCGATATCAAAATCATCGCTCTTGACCTCGACGGTACGCTGCTGAATTCAGCCAAGGAGCTCTCTTCCGGGAACCTGGCTGCCCTCACGGCCGCCGCCGAGGCCGGAGTTGAGATCGTCCCGACGACAGGCCGCTTCTACGGCGGCATGCCCGCGGCGGTCCGCACGCTTCCCTTCGTCCACTACACCATCAACATCAACGGCGCCGAGCTGTACGATGTCCGTGCCGATCGGTCCATCGGCGAAGCCTGCATCCCCCTCACCCGTGCCCTCGACATCATGCGTTTTCTGGACGGCACCAACGTCATCTATGACTGCTACATGGACAACTGGGGCTGGATGACCCGCTCCCTGCAGGAAAAGGGTGATCTTTTCACCTCGGATGTCCACTATCAGAGAATGATCCGCGAACTCCGCCACCCCGTTCCGGACCTCAAGTCCTTCCTGGCCGAGCGCGGCCGCGATGTCCAGAAGATCATGCTCTTTGCCGGCGATATGGAGACGCACGCGCGCCTCTTCCGCGATCTTCCCCGGCTCTTTCCGGAGCTTAGCGTCTCCTCCAGCGTCTCGAACAACATCGAGATCAACCATGTCCGCGCCAACAAGGGCGAGGCACTGCTCAAGCTTGCCGCGCACTTAGGCTTCGCCCGCGAGAATACCATCGCCTTCGGCGATGCGGTCAACGACCTCTCCATGGTCCGCGAGGCAGGCATCGGCGTCTGCATGGCCAACGGTGATCCGCGCGTCAAGGCCGTCGCCGACTACATCTCCGGCACGAACGACGAGGATGGCGTAGCCGAGGGGATCTATCGCTTCGTACTCAATCCGTAAAACCCTTCCAAGGAGGAACAGCCAAGTGCAGTTATACCGCACCCATCTCCGCGAAAAGTTTCGTGAAGCGCTGACGGCCGTGTTGCCCATCATCGGGCTTGTGCTGGTTCTTTCACTGACTGTCGCGCCCGTCCCCGGCGGGACGCTGCTCGCCTTTCTTCTGTCCGGCGTATTCCTGGTCATCGGCATGATGCTTTTCAACAACGGCGCCGAGCTGGCCATGGAGCTGATGGGCGAGCGCCTGGGCGTTCATCTGACCCGTTCCCGCCGTCTGGGACTGTTATTAATTCTGGGCTTCTTTCTCGGCTTCATGATCACCGTCTCTGAGCCTGATCTGCAGGTGCTGGCCGGACAGGTCCAATCCATTCCGAGCCGCGTCCTGATTTTCTCCGTAGCAGGCGGCGTCGGCCTTTTCCTGGTCATCGCGCTGCTGCGCATGCTTCTCGGCATCCCGCTGCGGACGCTTCTGCTCGTCTTTTATCCGCTCGTTTTCCTGCTGGCTTTTTTTGCCCCCAAGGATTTTCTGGCGGTTGCCTTTGACTCGGGCGGCGTCACGACCGGCCCGATGACCGTCCCCTTCATCATGTCCTTCGGCGTCGGCATCTCCCTGATCCGTTCCGACCGACACGCCGCGGATGACTCCTTCGGTCTGATCTCCCTCTGCTCCATCGGCCCGATCATGGCCGTCCTGGTGCTCAGCCTGATCTACCATCCCGAAGAGATCAGCTACAGTCCCGAGCTCATGCCCGAGATCTCCTACTCCGTCGAGCTCGGCAGCCTCTTCCTGAAGGAGCTGCCCGAATACCTCGCCGAAATGGCCCTGGCCCTGCTGCCCATCGTCGTTTTCTTCGGGCTCTTCCAGATTTTTGCGCTGAAGCTTGAGAAAAATACGCTCAGCCGCATCCTGGTCGGTCTGGCCTATACCTACATCGGCCTTGTCCTCTTCCTGACGGGCGTCGGCGTCGGCTTCATGCCGGCCGGCTCCTATCTCGGCTCTGTGCTGGCAGGGCTTCCCTACCGTTGGATCATCGTGCCCGTCGGCATGCTGATCGGCTTCTTCATCGTCAAGGCCGAGCCTGCCGTCTACGTCCTGATGCGGCAGGTTGAGGAGCTGACCGACGGCGCCATCACCGGAAAGTCGCTGCAGGGCAGTCTCTCCGCCGGCATCGCGGCCGCAGTCGGTCTGGCCATGATCCGCGTCCTGAGCGGCATCAACATCCTCTGGTTCCTGCTGCCGGGCTATGCCATTTCCCTGATCCTTTCCTTCTTCGTGCCGAAGATCTTTACGGCGATCGCTTTTGACTCCGGCGGCGTCGCGTCCGGCCCGATGACAGCCACCTTCCTGCTGCCTTTTGCGATGGGTGCCTGCCAGGCAGTCGGCGGCAATGTCGTGACGGATGCCTTCGGCGTCGTCGCGATGGTCGCCATGACGCCTCTCCTCACCCTGCAGATCCTGGGACTGATCTATCAGCGCCGCTCTGCCAAAGCAAGGGAAAACCTCACCGCGGCTCCCGCGGCCGAGATATACGATCTCTACGAGATCATCGATCTGTAACAGGAGGGCGTATTCATGAGCTATCATCTTTACTTTCTGATCACCATCACCGAGCGCGACCGGCTGAGTGACTTCATGAAGATCTACACACAGAACGGTATCACTGTCAACGAAGTCGCCCTTGGGCACGGCACGGCCACCAACGACATGATGCGCGTGCTCGGTCTCGATTCCTCCGACAAGGCTGTCGGCTTTGCCGTGGCGACCGGTCATGCCTGGCATTTGGTCAAGCAGGACCTGCAGCGCAAGCTGTATATCGATGTGCCGGGTACCGGTATCGCCTTTACGATCCCGCTGGCCTCCATCGGCGGTCCGCGCGAGCTCAGCTATCTGACCGAGGGACAGAATTATACGAAGGGAGAGGAAAAAACCTTGAAAAACACCGAAAAAGAGCTGTTGGTCGTTGTCTGCAATCAGGGCTACAGCGAGCTGGTCATGAACGCCGCCCGTCCGGCAGGCGCCGCCGGCGGCACCGTCATCCACGCCAAGGGGACCGGAACCTCTCAGGCCGAGAAATTCCTGGGCTTCACTCTGGCGGCCGAAAAAGACATCATCTTTATCGTGACCAAAACCGAAAGCAAAAAAGCCATCATGTCGGCCATCATGGAACAGGCCGGCCATGAGTCCAAAGCCAAAAGCATCGTCTTCTCTCTGCCTGTTACCGATACCGCCGGCCTCAAGCTGCTGGATCCGGTCATCGAGCCGGAGGAGGATGAGGACAGCGACGAGCCTCAGACGCAAATCGCTCCATAATGAAAAACCGCCGGGGATTTGCCCCCGGCGGTTTTTACGTGGATCGTACCTTTAAACGGCCGAAGAAGCCGCCTTTTATGAAACGATCTGTTGATTTGATTATACGATCTGATTAATTCCCGTAACGGGACGGGCCCTCCGACTGTTTATTACGTAAAAAGGAAAAGTGTCGCTTCCTAACCAAAAACAATAGGGGGAAAATATCATGAAACTGTCCAAAGAGCTGTTACGCTTTTTCCTGTCCTCTCTGCTTTTGACCGCCTGCTTCCTTCTGCTGCACCTAAGCGCAGCAGCGGAACGCCGAAAAAGCTTCGCCTGCTTTTCCGAGGTCAGTCCGGATGAGGACGAGTTCATCACCGTTACCCGGCCGCGCTATTACACCCTGTATCTTAAGCTTCGGCCGGAAAAGGGAGAATGGCCCCTGTTTTCGGTCGGCAGCTGGACAGAGTATCCGGGCCGGCTGGAGGGCTGCCTCCGCATCGGCCGATATCGCCGGATGCGTGCCTCCCTCAGGCGACTGTCAGCTGATCTCCGTCAAAATCGACCTTCAGCAGCGTTCCCGGCGCAGGATCGTCCTTCAGGATCTTGCGCGCGATCAGCGTCTCGACCTTCTGCTGCACAAACCTCTTCAGCGGACGGGCGCCGTACATCGGATCATAACCGGAATCAATGATGAACTGCTTGGCCTCCTCGCTGACCTCAAGCGAAAGCTGCTGCTCGGCCAGACGGCTGCGGAGATCCTTCAGCGTCAGCTCGATAATGCCGGAGATATGCTCGCGGCTGAGCGGCGTGAAGAAGATAATCTCATCCATGCGGTTCAGGAACTCGGGACGGAAGGAGCTCTTAAGGAGAAGCTCCACGCTTTCGCGGGCCTCCTCGGATAGCTCGCCCTTCTCGTTGATGCCCTCCAGAATGTACTGACTGCCCAGATTGGAGGTCATGATGATGATGGTATTCTTAAAATCGACCGTGCGGCCCTGACTGTCCGTGATGCGTCCGTCATCCAGCACCTGAAGCAGGACGTTGAACACATCGGGATGAGCCTTTTCGATCTCATCAAAAAGCACGACCGTGTAGGGACGGCGGCGGACGGCCTCGGTCAGCTGACCGCCCTCCTCATAGCCGACGTAGCCCGGAGGCGCGCCGATCAGACGGGAAACCGAGTACTTCTCCATGTATTCGGTCATGTCGATCCGAACCATGTTCTTTTCATCGTCGAAAAGAGCCTGCGCCAGAGTCTTGGCCAGCTCGGTCTTGCCGACGCCGGTCGGTCCCAGGAAAAGGAAGGAGCCGATCGGCCGCTTCGGATCCTGAATGCCGGCGCGGCTTCTGAGAATGGCGTCCGTCACCCGCGAGACCGCCTCCTCCTGGCCGATCACGCGCTGATGCAGGGTCTCATCCAGCGAGAGCAGCTCCTCCCGCTCGCCCCCCACCAGCTTGGTGACCGGGATGCCGGTCCATCGGGCCACGATTTTGGCGATTTCATCCTCGGTGACCGCGTTCGACAAGAGCTTGCCGCCGCGGGCACTTTCCTCGGCCGCGAGCTCCTCTTCCTCCAGCTGCTTCTTCAGCCCGGGCAGGACGGAGTACTTCAGCTCGGCCGCTTTTTCCAGATCGTAATCGTTTTCGGCTTTTTCGATGCGCGCGTTCGTCTGTTCGATATCGGCGCGCAGCTTTTTGATGCGCTCGAGAGCCGCCTTCTCGTTTTCCCAGCGCGCTTTCATCTCGCTCAGGCGATCACGCTGCTCGGAAAGCTCCTTTCTGACCTGAGCCAGATGCTTGATGGCCAGCTTGCTGTCATCGTTCAAAAGCGATTTTTCCTCGATTTCCAGCTGCATGACCTTACGGGCCACCTCATCGAGCTCGGCCGGCATGGAGTCGTTCTCCGTGCGCAGCATCGCACAGGCCTCATCGACCAGATCGATGGCCTTGTCGGGCAGAAAGCGGTCCGTGATGTAGCGATTGGAAAGCGTGGCTGCGGCCACCAGCGCCTGATCCTGGATGCGGACGCCGTGGAAGACCTCGTAGCGCTCCTCCAGTCCGCGCAGGATCGCGATCGTGTCCTCCACGGTCGGCTCGCCCACCACGACGGGCTGGAAGCGGCGCTCCAGGGCCGCGTCCTTTTCGATGTACTCGCGGTACTCATCCAGGGTGGTGGCGCCGATGCAGTGAAGCTCACCGCGCGCCAGAAGAGGCTTTAAGAGGTTGCCGGCGTCCATCGAGCCCTCTGTCTTACCGGCGCCCACGATGGTGTGCAGCTCATCGATGAAGAGGATGATCTTGCCGTCGCTCTCCTTGACCTCGTTCAGCACGGCCTTCAGACGTTCCTCAAAATCGCCGCGGAACTTGGCGCCTGCGATCAGCGCCCCCATGTCCAGCGAGAAGATGCTGCGGTCCTTCAGGGAATCAGGGACATCGCCGCGGACGATGCGCTGCGCGAGCCCCTCGACGATGGCGGTCTTGCCGACGCCGGGCTCGCCGATCAGGCAGGGATTGTTTTTGCGCTTACGCGAAAGGATGCGGATGACGCTGCGGATCTCACTGTCGCGGCCGATGACCGGATCCAGCTTCTGATTGCGGGCCTGCTCGACCAGATCCTGACCGTATTTGGAAAGGACATCATAGCTGTCCTCGGGATTCTGGCTGGTGACGTGCGCGCTGCCGCGGGTCGAGGCAAGAGCATCGGAAAAGCTTTTTTCCGAAATGCGGAAGGTGTTCAGTACGTTTTTGACGCTGAGAGAGGGCTTGCGGATGAGGCCGATCATCAGATGCTCGACCGAGACATACTCATCCTTCATCTCCGTCGCTGCGGCCTCAGCCGCGTTGAAGGAGTCGTTCATCTCCCGGGAAATATAGACGCTGTCGGTATCCTGCGCGCCGCTGACCCGGGGAAAACGGGCCAGCTGCTCCTTCAGGGCATTGCGATAGGCGTTTTTATCGACGTACATTTTCTGAAGCAGCGAGCCGATCAGCCCGTCAGGCTGCTCCAGCAGGGACAGGAGAAGATGCTCCTGCTCCAGCTGGGAGTGACCGTACTCGCCGGCGAGCGCCTTGGCGTCGCGGACCGCGTCCAGACTCTTTCTTGTAAATTTCTGAAGATTCATTTTCTTCCTCCTTTATCCAAAGACAAGACCGCCCTGTTTCAGATAGGTCTCATACAGATTTTCGATGTTGAGAGCGCTTTCCGTTTCACTCTCCAGCCCGGAGAAATAAAGCGAAAGCGCGGTATCCAGCAGACGGATGTAGGACAGGAGCGCCTCAGCCATCTCCTCCTCCGAGAGGCTTTCCTGCTCCTCGCGGCGAAGCAGGAGACTTCTGCACCAGCGGCCGCCTCCGTCCCAGACGCCGCCCCCGGCACCGTTCATGCTTTCGGACCAGTTCCAAAGGCTGAAAAAACGGGCAAAAAGCATCATAAGCTCTTCGTTCCGGCTTCGAAGCGATATCCGAAGCTCCCCGATGCGGCAGCGATCCCTGCCTGCGTTTTCCGGCGCCGTAAGCTCCACACTGTAACGAAGCGTCGGATTGTATTTATAGGCCAGCGCGGTCCGAAGCGTCAGCGCCGAAGCACTGCTCTGCACCCGGAAGCGTTCCTCCTCTGACTGGAGGGCCAGGATGACGCGATGGTAGATCCCCTGAGCGCGCTCCTCCGGGGTGACGCAGGAGGCATAGCCCGCCAGGATCCGGTTGACCATGGCCGAACGGCTGAGCCCGGCCCGGTAGGCAGCACGGTCGATCTGCGCGACGACCTCATCCGAGAGGGCCAGTGAATAAATGCTTTTCCCCATGCCTGCTCCTTCCTTTTTCTTTTTCTCTTTATATTATACTCCTTCTGTAATAATCCGTCAATTATATTAATAATATCGCGTGCATTTTTTATCCATTCTTTACCGAAGTACCTTTTTATGGTATGATCGTCGTTAGGTAATTTTTTGGAGGTAACCATGGACAATTCACGAATTTTCGGCTATTCCTTCTGCAATCCGGTCTCCGTCGAGCCCGATTATCTGCGCTTCACCGTGGACTACTGCATCCGCGCCGGCATCAATCATATCCAGATCATCGGCCCCATCCACGAAAGCGTTCGGGGCAATATCGACGGCATGACGCTTTATAAAAAATACGCTCAGTTCAACGAGGGCAAGGACAGGGATTATATCGAGGATACCGCCCGTGCCTTCGCCGACATCCTGCCCAAGGCTGCGGCCGCCGGCATACGCTCCTACGTCTGGCATCACGAGCTCGAGCTGCCCGACGGCTTCGCCGAGGCGTTTCCCGAGGCGCTGAACGAGACCGGCGATTTCGAGGTCAGCTCCCCCGTCATCCGCGATTTCCTCGAGCATAAAATCTACGATTTCTTCGATCAGTACCCCGACATCGACGGCATCATCCTGACGCTGCACGAGACCAAGGTCCCGCTGCTGAAGCTTCAGAAGCAGAAGCTCAGCCGCGAGGAGCGGGTCCGCTACGTCACCGAGATCCTCTACCGGGCCTGCAAGGCGCGCGGAAAAGAGCTGATCGTCCGTCCCTT
>JAZQNF010000048.1:0-25711 GCA_045627225.1 Bianqueaceae bacterium | reverse complement strand
ATATTGCCCTCCGGACCGCGGATGGGCGAATACGTGAAGGCCTCGGGTGTCAGCCCGAACGAGAGCGCGCTCTGCGCGACCAGGCGGAGCACCTTTTCCTGAACGGAGGCATCGCGGATGACGCCGCGCTTGTCGACCGCGCCGGGCCCTGCCTCAAACTGAGGCTTGACCAGGCAGATCAGGGTCCCGTTTTCCCTGAGGAGCGACGAGAGCGCTCCGAATACCTTGCTGAGTGAAATGTAAGACAGATCCGCCACGACGAGATCCATCGGACAGGGATAATCCTCCGGTGATAAATATCGGACGTTTTTCCCTTCCTGCACGGTAATTTTCTCATTCGGGCGCAATCTGTCGCTGAACTGTCCGTGCCCGACATCGACGGCATACACATGGGCGGCTCCTCTCTGCAGGAGACAGTCCGTAAAACCGCCGGTGCTGGCGCCGGCATCCAGGCAGATCAGCCCCTCGGGGCTGAAGCCGAAAACATCCAGCGCACGGGCCAGCTTGTGACCGCCGCGGCTGACGAAAACCTCATCGGAATGATATCCGCCCAGAAAGCCGGCCGTCTGGGACAGGAGGATCTCATCCGTTTCAGCGACCCTCTGACCTGCTTTCCCCGCCGTCTTACCGTTCACCGTGATGCAGCCGGTTTCGATCAGCTCCTTGGCTTTTTCGCGTGACCCGGCCAGGCCCTCCCGGATCAGGCGTATATCCAGTCTTTCTTCCATTTATGCGTTCTCTTTTTCCTTCAGGCAGAAGTCTGCGATGCCCCGGGCATCCAGCCCGAAGCGCTGCAGAAGATCGGCACGGCGTCCCTGCGCGATAAAGCCGTCCGGCAGCGCCAGCACCCGAAGCCTGTCCGCCTCCGCATGACCGGCGAGGACGGTGGCCGCGCGGGAGCCGAAGCCTCCGGTCCGGACGTGCTCCTCGATCGTGACGAGCAGCGAATGCGTTCCGGCCAGCTCAAGGATCAGCTCCTCGTCCACGGGGGAGGCAAAACGCGCATCGGCGACCGTCACGGACAAGCCGGCGTCCTCCAGCAGCCGGGAGGCCTCCAGCGCGGGCGCGACGCAGGAGCCCAGTCCCAGAAGCGCGATATCGCTCCCTTTTTTAAGGATGCGGCCCTTGCCGCAGACAAGAGGCGGACGCTCGCCCTCCTCATGCCAAACCGCGCCCTTCGGATAGCGCACGCCGCAGGGAGCGGCCAGCGCGTAGGCATAGTCCAGCATATCGCTCATCTCCTCGGCCGAGGCCGGCGCCATCAGCGTCAGTCCCGGAATATGGCCGAGATACGCCAGATCGTAAATGCCCTGATGCGTCTCGCCGTCCTCGCCGCTGATGCCGGCACGGTCGATGGCAAAGACGACCGGAAGACGGTTCAGACAAACATCCTCCATCACCTGATCGTAGGCACGCTGCAGGAAGGTCGAATAAACGGCGACAAAGGGACGCATCCCTGCCCGGGCCAGGCCGGCGGCAAAGGCGGCGCCGTGCGCCTCCGCGATGCCGACATCGTGAAGCCGCTCCGGAAATCTCTCGGCAAAACGGGAAAGCCCGCAGCCGTAGGCCATGGCGGCCGTAATGACCTGCACGCGCTCGTCCGTTTCGGCCAGCTCCGTCACCTTGTCACCCAACAGGCGCGAATAGGTGCTCTGCCCCTCGGGCACACGGCCCGAAAGGCGGTCGAAGGGACCGACGCCGTGAAAAAGCTCCGGATTCTCCTCGGCCGGCTGATAGCCCTTTCCCTTGACCGTGCGGACATGGATCAGGACAGACTTGCTCGTATCGCGTGCCTGACGGAAAACCGCCTCCATATCCTCCGGATCATGACCGTCAACGGGGCCGAGATAGGTCAGGCCCATCTCCTCGAACATGATGCCGCTCTTCATCACGAAGTATTTGATGCGGTCCTTGGTATTATTGATAAAATCGTACAGCGGACGAAGACCGCGGGTCCCCGTCAGGAAGGATTTGATCTTGCTTTTCTGGGTCAGATAGCTGCGGCGCGTACGCAGCAGCGACAGATGCGTCGAGACGCTTCCGACGGTCTTTCCGATCGCCATGTCGTTATCATTCAGGACGATGATGACCTTATGACGGCTTTTCCCGATCAGGTTCAGCGCCTCAAAGGCAAGTCCTCCGGAAAGAGAACCGTCTCCGATGATGCAGACGACGTGATAATCGTCCCCAGCCTGATCGCGGGCCACCGCCATGCCGTAGCC
Source organism: Bianqueaceae bacterium (assembly GCA_045627225.1). Classification (GTDB taxonomy): domain Bacteria; phylum Bacillota; class Clostridia; order Lachnospirales; family Bianqueaceae; genus JAZQNF01. The sequence goes on along the minus strand of JAZQNF010000048.1, from coordinate 23,489 downwards.
CAGCGACAGAGAATCCGACGCATGGCCGGCATCAAACAGATCATATTCGCTCTCGCAGCGGCGCGGAAAGCCGCTGAGGCCGCCCTCGCGGCGAAGCAGATCGAAGCTGTCCCTTCGTCCGGTCAGGATCTTATGCGTATAGGCCTGATGGCCGACATCGAAAATCAGCTTATCCTTCGGTGCATCAAACACACGGTGAAGCGCCAGCGTCAGCTCGACATCGCCCAGATTGGAGCTTAAATGGCCGCCGTTTTCCGCGACCTTTTCCACCAGAAAAGCGCGGAGCTCCTCCGCCAGCTTCCGGCACTCGGCTGCACTGAGGGCCTTTACGTCCTCCGGACCGTGCAGATTTTCCAAAATCGAAGCCACAAAAAGGCCCCCCTGCTATCAGTTTTTTCTGGTAATCAACGCCTGGACGAGCTCGCGGACCGCCCGGCCCTCCGGTCCCTTAAGACCCGCGAGGCCAAGAAGCGCCTCTTCAGTCAGCCGCACGGCTTCACTGCGGGCTTTTTCGAGTCCGAAGCAGGAAACGAAGGTCGCCTTGCCGCTCTCCTCATCGCTGTGGATCGGCTTGCCAAGCTCCTCGAAGCTGCCCTCGACATCCAGAATATCGTCGTATATCTGGAAGGCACTGCCCAGTGCAAAGCCGGCCTTTTCAAAAGCCGAAAGCTCGCTTTCACTAAGCTCCGCCAGACAAGCCGCCACCGTAAAGGGCGCGGTCAGAAGCTCGCCCGTCTTATAATGCTCAATATAGCGAAGATCGTCGAGACCGGCCTCGTGATCCTCAAAATACAGATCGGCACTCTGCCCGGATACCATGCCGCCGGAGGCCTTGGAAAGAGCCCTCAGCGCGCGGGCACCGGCCGTTCCTCTGCCCGCGTCCGCCAGAGCGAGCATCGCCTCGGAGGCGGTCTCAAAGGCCAGATTGAGCAGCGCATCGCCGGCGAGAATCGCCTGCGCCTCGCCGAAAGCCTTGTGCACGGTCAGCCGGCCGCGGCGGTAATCATCGTTGTCCATGGCCGGCAGATCGTCATGGATGAGCGAATAGGTATGAATCTCCTCCAGCGCGATGGCCCAGGGAAACAGAAGCTCCTTTTCCACGCCGAGGGAAAGCCCCGTCAAGAGCAGAAGAAGCGGCCGGATGCGTTTTCCTCCGCCCGTCAGCGCATATTGCATGGGCTGATACAGCGCCGGATACACCGAAGAGGGGACCGCCTGTCCGAGACGCTCCTCCAGCTCCGCTTTAAGGGCTTCCATCAGCCCCTTGGACGCCTCCGTCATACCGGGACCTCCTCCTGCTCCAGGATGCGGATCTCTTTTTCGGCGCTGTCTAAAAGTGCCTCGCAGTGACGTGCCAGGCCTATTCCTTCTTTATAGAGCTTCATCAGCTCGGCCAGGGGAAGGGCTCCCTGCTCCATTTTATCGGCGGTCGCGGATAATTGTTCCAGCGCCTCCTCCAATTTAAGTTCAGCTTCCGTCATGGTTCTTAATCCTCGTTCGGAATGATTTTTTCGGCAGCGGCTCCGATGCGGCCGTCCGCCAGACGAACCGTAAACGACTGTCCGGGGACGATGCCCTTCACCGAGCTTATGGGACTTCCGGTCTGATCCGTGACAAAGGCGTAGCCCTTTTCCAGCGGCTGCAGCGGATCCAGAAGCCCTATGCGCTGGCGCGCGAGCTCCAGCCGGCGCCGGCATTCTCTTACATAATCGTTCAGGCAGCGGTTCAGACGTTCACGGCAGAGATCCGTCTGCTGACGCTGCTCGCGGATGCGGCTTTCCGGGCTCAGGGCCGAAAGCTTCAGGCAAAGGGCCCGGATCTCGCTGCGATCCAGACTGATCCGGTGCGTAACCGCCTTCTGCATGCGCTCCTCGGTTTTCCGGATCTTCTCGAGCTCGGCCCGTACCTCCGGCACCGCCAGCTCCGCAGCCGCAGAAGGCGTCGGCGCCCGCAGATCGGATACGAAATCCGCGATCGTAAAATCGGTTTCGTGCCCGACCGCCGAGATGACGGGCGTCCCGCAGTCATAAATGGCCCGGGCCACCGCCTCCTCGTTAAAGGCCCACAGATCCTCGATCGAACCGCCGCCGCGCCCCACAATGATGAGCTCGACCTCCGGCAGCGCATCCAGCGCCCGAAGGCCGGCCACGATGGTCGGCGCCGCATCGCCCCCCTGCACCAGACAGGGATAAAGCACCAGACTGACCCCCGGAAAACGCCGGCGGGCGATCTGGATCATATCCTGCACGGCCGCCCCGGTCGGAGAGGTCAGAAGCCCGATCGTCCTCGGAAAAGCCGGGATCCTCTTCTTATGCTCCGCGTCAAAAAGGCCCTCGGCGGCCAGACGGCTTTTCAGCTCCTCATATGCCTGATAAAGAGAGCCCCTTCCCAGCGGCTCCATTTTCCGGACATATATCTGATACTGTCCCGTCTTTTCGTACAGCGAAACTGCGCCGTACACAGCCACCTGCTGACCGTTTTCGGGAATAAAAGAAAGCGAGGCCGCATCAGATGCGAACATAACGGCACTGATGGCCCCGCCGTTATCTTTCAGCGTAAAATAACGGTGCCCCGCCGAGTGGGGCTTGTAATTGGAGATTTCGCCCGAGATCCACAGTCCCTGCAGGACATAGTCATCCGCGATCAGCGCTTTGACATGACGGTTGACCTGCGTGACGGTATAGATCCGGCGCTCATAATCCCTGTTCATTTATTCTTCCTGAGCCTTCTCGGAGGCAAGGGTCGCCAGAATTCCGTTAATAAAGGACGGAGCCTGCTCCTGAGAATACTTTTTGGCCAGCTCGACAGCTTCATTGATGCTGACGGAAACCGGCATGTCCTCAGCCAGAAGGACCTCATAGGCCGCAAGGCGCAAAATGGCCAGATCGACCTTGGACAGACGTCCGATCTTCCAGCCCTTCAGTGCGCGGCCGATCCGCTCATCCAGCTCAGCCAGATGGATGAGGACGCCTCCGGTCTCCGCGATGATAAAATCCTTGTCCTCCTCGGAAAGCGGCTCCTCCACGAAATCCCGCAGATAGCGGTCGCGGATCAGCTCGATCTCATCGTTCTGAAAGGGCAGCTCATAGATAATTCTGAAAATATGCTCACGTGCGGCAGTACGGCTCAAAATATGCCTCCTTAAAGGGTCACTTCCCTGTATTTATCCGTTACGGATTATTCCGTTCTGATCTATCCGTTCGGACCGTCAGTCCTCCACCTTCAGCCCGACGATGTCCAGATTGACCTCGCGGACCTTCAGGCCGGTCATGTTCTCGACAGCGGCTCTGACTTTTTCCTGAATTTCGGCACCGATCTGGGGCAGACGGGTCCCGTAGCGCAGTGCCAGGCTTAAATCGACGACAGCCTCACCCTCCTCGGTACGGATGGAGATGCCCCCCTTGTTCTTTTTCCCCTGCGGCGCAGGATAGATGCCTTCGACATCACGAATGGATAAACCGACAATGATCGAGAGCACATCATCGGCGATCCGGATCTGACCGTTTCTCTTTTCCATAAGAACCTCCATGGACATAGATTTATCATATTATAAGCAATTTTATGCATAATTGCAAGATAATTCTTGCCTGCTCCTCGTCTTATGGAGTATACTTCAAACGTTACGGAGGCGATAAAATGGCTGCATCTTTAGGCAATGACTGGCAGGAGCTCCTGGAGCCCGAATTTCAGAAGGATTACTATCGGAGGCTGCGTGCTTTTCTGGCGCAGGAATACCGGACAGCGACGGTTTATCCGGATATGTATGAGATCTTTTCGACCCTTCAGTGTACCCCCTACCGGGACGTCAAGGTCGTCATCCTAGGCCAGGATCCCTATCACGGACCCGGTCAGGCGCACGGCTTCAGCTTTTCCGTCAAGCCCGGCATCGATATTCCTCCGTCTCTGGTGAATATTTATAAAGAGCTCATGAGCGATCTCGGCTGTCACATGCCCTCAGGCGGCTATCTGAAAAAATGGGCCGATCAGGGTGTCCTGATGCTCAACGCCGTCCTGACCGTCCGCGCCGGCATGGCCAATTCGCATCGCGGTCAGGGCTGGGAGCAGTTTACGGACCGCATCATCGAGCTGCTGAACGAGCGCGAGGACCCCGTCGTCTTTCTGCTGTGGGGCCGGCCGGCAAGGCTCAAGAAAGCGCTGATCACCAATCCCCGTCATCTGGTTCTGGAGGCCGCGCACCCCTCGCCCCTTTCCGCGTATAACGGATTTTTCGGCTGCCGGCACTTCTCCAAAACCAATGAATTCCTTACAGCGAATGGGAAAGAACCCATCGACTGGCAGATAGACTAAAGAGAAAATGAGAACCTATTTAACCGAAGAACAGTTTCAGGAACAGATCGACACCATCGCCGTCCCCTATCTGGAGGCCCGCAAGGAAGAAGGCTTCTTCCAGAGCTATGACGGCCGCCCCCTGCACTACTGCATCTACCGGGCCGACGCTCCCCGCGGCACCGTGACCGTGGTACACGGCTTTACCGAAACCATGCCCAAATACCGCGAGCTCGCCTACATGCTGCTTTGCGACGGCCTCAACGTCTGCCTTTACGAGCAGCGCGGCCACGGAAAGTCCTTCCGGCAGATCGATAATCTTCAGTACATTTATCTGGACGATTTTTCCGAGTACGTCCGCGACCTTGAGTGCTTCATCTCCCAGCTTGTCGGCGGCCTGTCCGGCCCGCATTACCTGTACTCGCACTCGATGGGAGGCGGTATCTCGGCCATGTACCTCGAGCAGGGCAGCGTCTTCTTCAAAAAGGCCGTCCTCTCGTCTCCGATGATCGCTCCGCAGCACGGGAACGTCCCGTTTTTCGCAGCCAGGCTGATGTGCCGCTTCATGGTCGCCGTCGGCCGCAAGGCAGAGCGCGTTTTCCTCTACCCCGCCGAGCGCGGCCTGCCCGAATGGGACCCGGTCCACGACAGCTCCGAGGCCCGCTTCTGGTGCAACGAGTACGTAACACGCTCCTGCCCCGAGTATCAGACCTTTGCGCCCACCTACAGCTGGCTGGATCAGAGCCTCGCCGTCCCGAAAAAGCTCCTGGCCAAGGGCGCGCCCGAGTCAATCGCCGTCCCGGTCCGCGTCTACTCGGCCGGCCGCGACACCTATGTCCTGAACGATGCCCAGAAGCGCTTCACGGACCGCGTCCCCTCCTGCGACACCGTCCACTTTGAGGAGGCGACCCACACCCTCTTCATGTGCACCGATGAGGTCACGCACGCCTATTTCGACAGTCTGCTCGCTTATTTTGATTAATCATCCCTCTGGAGGCTTGCTATATGCGATATCCTTTGGTTTTTCAGTCCGATTTCGGTCATGCCGACGGAGCCGTCAGCGCCATGTACGGCGTCGCCTATTCGGTCTGCAATGAGCTCAAATGCTCCGATCTGACCCACGAGATCCCCCAATACGACATCTGGGAGGCCAGCTACCGGCTCATTCAGACGGTGGATTACTGGCCGGCCGGCACGGTCTTCGTTTCGGTCGTCGATCCCGGTGTCGGAAGCCGCCGCCGCTCCGTCGCGGTCAAAACCAAAAACGGCCAGTACATCATCACGCCCGACAACGGGACCCTGACCCACATGAAGGAGAACGAAAGCCTCGAGGCCGTCCGCGTCATCGACGAGGACCGCAACCGCCTCCCCGGCTCCTCCGAGAGCTACACCTTCCACGGGCGCGACATCTTCGCCTACACAGGCGCCAAGCTGGCGGCCGGGCTTATTTCCTTCGAGGAGATCGGCCCCGAGGCCGGACTTGACAGCCTCGTCAACCTGCCGCTGGATCCTCCCGTGCTCGAAAACGGCGCCATCACCGGCACCATCGACGTGCTGGATGTCCGCTTCGGAAGCCTCTGGACCAACATTCCCCGTCCTCTCTTCCTCTCCCTCGGCATCCGTCCGGGAGAGCGCGTCGAGGTCATCATCGAGAACCGCGGACGGGCCGTCTATCACACCTCTCTCGTCTATGCGCACTCCTTCGCCGATGCCTATATCGGCGAGGCGCTGGTCTACTCCAACAGCCTTGACCGCATGGCCATCGCCATCAACCAGGGCAATTTCTCCCGCGCCTACTGCGTCGGGACCGGCATTGCCTGGAAGGTCATCTTAAAGAAGGCTGCAGAAAAATAAAACGGAGGTGTCCGATGGAACCGGTCATCGAATTTACCGACTTTTCTTTTCAGTATTTCGCGCAGAAAAAACCGACGCTGAAAAACATCAACCTTACCATTCATAAAGGGGAGAAGGTCCTGATCATCGGCCCCTCGGGCAGCGGAAAATCGACGCTGGCCAACTGCATCAACGGACTCATCCCCTTCTCCTATCCCGGCGAAATGACGGGCAGCTGCAAGGTCATGGGCCGGGAAACCAAGGAGCTGAGCCTCTTTGAGATCAGTCAGTCGGTCGGCACCGTTCTGCAGGATCCCGACGGACAGTTCCTCGGTCTTTCGGTCGGCGAGGACATCGCCTTCGCCCTCGAAAACGAATGTGTCCCGCAGGCGGAAATGAAGGAGATCGTCCGGAAAACGGCGGAGATCGTCGACATGGAGGATTACCTCAGCCACTCTCCCTACGAGCTTTCGGGAGGCCAGAAGCAGCGCGTCTCCTTTGCCGGCGTCACGGTCCACGATGTCGGCATCCTGCTCTTCGACGAGCCACTCGCCAACCTCGATCCGGCCACCGGGAAAACCTCGATCGACCTGATCGACCGCATCAAAAAGGAATACGACAAGACCGTCATCATCATCGAGCACCGTCTCGAGGATGTTCTCTACCGCGATGTCGACCGCATCCTGGTCGTCAGCGAGGGACAGATCGTCGCCGACATGAGCCCGGATGAGCTGATGGAGGCCGCCATCCTGCCGGGGCTGGGCATCCGTGAGCCCCTGTGGGTCACGGCGATGCGCTACGCCGGCATCCCCGTCACGAAGGAGCTGCATCCCGGCCGTCTTGAAACGCTGGATATCCCGGCCGTCTCCGCTGCGCTCCGCCGCTGGGACGCCGCACAGAAGCCGCTGCCTCCCGCGCCCGAAAAGCCGCCTATTCTGGAGGCCCGACACGTCAGCTTCTCCTATACCCGCGAAAAGCAGATCCTCAAGGACATCTCCTTCACGGTCCGCGAGGGCGAAATGCTCTCCATCGTCGGCACCAACGGAGCCGGCAAAAGCACGCTGGCCAAGGTCATCTGCGGCCTGGTCGGCGATGTCGAAGGCGAGCTCTTCCTGGCCGGTGAAACCATGAATGGCTCCACCATCAAGGAGAGAAGCCGCCACATCGGCTATGTCATGCAGAATCCCAACCAGATGATCTGCAAGCCGATGATCTACGATGAGGTCGCGCTGGGGCTTCGGCTCTCCGGCTTTCCCGAGGACGAGATCCGTCCGAAGGTCGAAAAAGCCCTGGAGGTCTGCGGTCTTCTGCCCTTCCGCAGCTGGCCGCTCTCCGCGCTTTCCTTCGGACAGAAGAAGCGCGTGACCATTGCCTCGGTGCTGGTCATGGAGCCGAAGATCATCATTCTGGACGAGCCCACCGCCGGACAGGACTATCGCCGCTACACCGATATCATGGAGTTTCTGAAGAAGCTCAACGAGGACGGCGTCACCATCATCATGATCACGCACGACATGCATCTGATGCTGGAATATACGCCGCATTCGCTGGTCATCCACGACGGACAGATCATCCACGACGGCACCTCGGTGGCGGCGCTGACGACGCCCTCCATCGCGGAGCGCGCAAGCCTCAAGCTGACCTCGCTGTACGAGCTCGCAGGCCTTTGCGGGCTGCCGGATCCAGAGCGTTTCGTTCAGCACTTCATCGATTACGAGCAGGAGGTGCGCCATGAAGGATAAGCTCTTCGATTATGTCGAACGCCACAACCTGATCTACGATCTTTCGGGCCTGACCAAGCTAATCTGCTTCCTGCTCTGCACCATGGCCGTCATGTTCACCTACGACGCTCGCTTCATCCTGGCCGTCATGGTTTTGTCCCTCATCGTTCTGCGCATTTCGGAGATCCGCTTCAGCCAGATCAAGGTCATGCTGATCTACGCGGCCATCTTCCTGATCCTCAATTTCATTTTGACCTTTCTCTTCAGCCCGACCTACGGGACCGAGATCTACGGGACCTATCACGAGCTATTCAAGATCGCCGGCCGCTATGTCGTGACGCAGGAGCAGCTCTTCTATCAGCTGTCCAAAACGCTCAAGTACGCGTCGGTCATCCCCTTCGGCATCATCTTCTTCCTGACGACGCATCCGAGCGAGCTGGCCGCCTCTCTGAACCGCATCGGGGTCCCCTACAAGGCCGCCTTTGCGCTTTCCCTGACGCTGCGCTACTTCCCCGACACGATCCGGACCTACCAGGATATCTCGCTGGCCCAGCAAAGCCGCGGGCTCGATCTCTCCAAAAAGGAAAAGCTCGGCCGGCGCATCAAAAACACGGTCAACATCTGTGTGCCCCTGATTTTCTCCACGCTCGGCCGCATCGATATCATCGCCAACACGATGGACCTGCGCGGCTTCGGAAAAGAAAAGAAGCGTAGCTGGTATTCCGCCAAGCCGATGAATCGGGCCGATGTCATTGCCATCATTTTGTGCAGTCTCGTTCTTTTGACCAGTCTTTTCCTGATCTTCTTCGTCAATCACGGGAAATTCTGGAATCCCTTTGTCTGAGGAGGCTCCGATGATCGACTACAACAAACCCATGCTGGTCTTTCAGACCGACTTCACCTATAAGGAGGGAGCCGTCTCCTCCATGTACGGCGTCGTCAAAAGCGTCGACCGCACGCTTGAGATCATCGACGGCACCCACGAGCTGCCCCAGTACGACACCTGGAGCGCCAGCTACCGTCTCTATCAGAGCCTGCGCTTCTGGCCGGAGGGCACCATTTACGTCTCCGTGGTGGATCCCGGCGTCGGCACCTCCCGCCGCGCCTGTGTGGCCAAGGTCAAGGGCGAGGAAGGCGGCTTTTACTATGTCGTCACACCGGATAACGGCGCTCTCACGCACCTGAAGGCCTACATGGGCATCGTCGAGGTACGCCGGATCGACGAAAGCATAAACCGCCTGCGAGGCAAGGGCACCGAGGGCGTCTCGATCTTCCACGGCCGCGATCTGTTCGGCTATACCGCCGCCCGCCTTGCCTCCGGCATCATCAGCTACGAGGGCGTCGGCCCCGCTTATCCCGTCGACGAGATCGTCATGCATCCGCTGCCCGAGCCTGCCTTTTCCGACGGCTATGCCTCCGGCATGCTTGAAATCGACGATCCGAACTTCGGCAACGCCTGGACCAACATCCCCACCCTCGAGGCCTGCCGGAAATCCGGCTTCTCCTACGGCGACCTTCTCCTCGCCACGATCTTCTTCGAGGGAAACAAGGTCTATGAGGCCGAACTTCCCCTCGTCCACAGCTTCGGAGATGTTGAAAAAGGAAAAGCCTTGCTGTATAATAACGAATTGATGCGGATCGGCTTCGCTTTGAGCCAAGGCAATTTCTGTCAGCAATACAAGGTTGCTTTCGGCGGCGAATGGACCGTCACCCTGCAAAAAACCGAGTAATGAATGCCTCTTCTCTCAAACGGCATTTATTATATAAACTTTACTTAGGAGGAAGTTTTCAATGAAGAAGTTATTTGACTTCAAAACCCGTACGATCGTCGCGACCGCTCTGGGTGCTGCGCTGTTCATGGTCCTTTTCATGTATGTCAAGGTTCCTACCGGCGTTCCCGAAACTGAAATCCAGACTGCTTACGGCCTCGGCGGCTTCTTTGCTGCTCTCTTCGGCCCCATCGCTGGTTTCCTGATTCAGTTCATCGGTCATGCTCTCTCCGATGCCATCCAATACGGTACTCCCTGGTGGAGCTGGGTCATCGCTTCCGGTATCGCCGGCTTCGGCTTCGGTCTGGCCTATCCCAAAATGAAGGTTGAGCAGGGTATCTTCGGTTGGAAGGATGTCCTTCGCTACAATGTCATTCAGATCATCGCCAACGTCATCGCCTGGATGGTCGTCGCTCCTCTGCTGGACGTCGTTATCTACAGCGAGCCCGCTGAGCTGGTCTTCACTCAGGGCTGGGTTGCCGCTCTGTGCAACTCCATCTCCGCCGGCGTCATCGGCTCTCTCCTGCTGTGGGTATACTCCAAGACCCGCGCCAAGAAGGGCAGCCTGGATGCCGAATAAGCTCATCCGAGCCAAATTCCGCTGAAAAAAAGCAAAAAAACGTCCTTTTTCCACGGTTTTCCGTGAAAAAGGGCGTTTTTTTATGTATCATACCGTTCAGTTCATACCGTTCATCGCTTCAGGGTCCTGACGTTTTCCCAGCTGACCTCCTTGGTAAAGCCGTCATCCAGGTACTGCTCATATTCGCTACCGTCCCCCAGAAGGGTCACGTCGGAAAGGTCCATATCGTCGGTCGTACGGCAGAAGGGTCCGACCGGAACCAGCCGTCCCGGCAGGATCCAGAACACGACCTCGTTCAGGGCCACCCCGACCTCATAACGTCCCTTACTGACCCTGCGGGTCTCGAAGGTTCGTCCGTTATAGCGCACCTCGGTCATATCGTCGGGCAGATAAACGGAGCGGGATAAGGCTCCCTGCTCCATCACGGGCGCGATCATAATGCTCTCGCCGACCAGCAGCTGGTCCTCCACCCGCCTTGCCTCCTCATCTTCGGAATACAGGAAGCCCAAAGGCTTGAAGTACATATCGCGGCGCAGAGCCGCCTTGACATACTCGGAATAAATATAAGGCAGCAGACGGTAGCGCAGCGAGATGATATCGCGGAAGGGAGCCACGGGCTTAAAGCGATACGGCTCCTGACGGACGGAGCCGCGGGACGAGTGGTTTCTGTACAGGGGGGTAAAGGCGGACAGCGCCGTCCAGCGAAGCAGAAGCTCGCGCTCGGCATGGCCGCCGAAGCCGCCCGTATCCGCGCCGGAAAACAGCAGTCCGCACATATTGAGCCCCGGCATCATCGTCAGGTTTCGTCGCAGCATCTCCCAGCTGGACTGATTGTCGCCGGTCCACACGCCGCTGTAGCGATGCGTACCGATGTAGCTGGAACGGGAAAAAAGCATATAGCGCTCGTCCATCAGCTCTCCAAGGGCCGTACCGGCGCCGACGGCCATGAAGTGGCCGAAGACATTATGAATGTCATAATGACGCATATGCCGTCCGTCATAGTCCTGATAGAAGCTCATGTATTCCTCGGCCTTGCGGCTGGGCTCCGTCAGATCGGAGGGGATCTGCTTCGGGACAAAATCGTCGACGCCGGCATGATGGCCCTCCATCCAGAAGATGGCCGGCTCATTCATGTCGATCCAGAAGCCCGGGACGCCCCGGGAGGTCAGCTTCTCAAACTGCCGGCCGAACCAGAGTCTGGCCTCCGGCTTGCAGAAGTCCGGAAAATGCGTATATCCGGGCCAGACGGCCGCCTTGAAGAATTCTCCTTTGGCGTCCTTACAGAAATAATCCTTTTGTATGCCCTCATCGTAGGTCGGATTTCCCGGCTCGACCTTGACGCCGGCATCGATGATCGGCACGACGCGCACGCCCTTCTTTTTCAGATCGTCCGTGCAGCGCTTCAGGTCCGGAAAACGGCGCTTGTTGACCGTAAAATCGATAAAACGGTCCATGTAATCGATATCCATGCAGATGTAATCCAGCGGGATACCGTATTCCTCGTAACGCGCCGCCACGCCCTTGATCTCTTTCTCGGTCTTATAGCCCCATCGGCTCTGACCGTAGCCGAAGGCCCACAGCGGCGGGATATAGCTTTGCCCGATGATGAACAAAAACTGCCGGGTGATATCGTAGGAGCTCTCTCCCTCGATGAGATAGACGATCAGATCGCGAGTCTCGCAGTAAACCTCGAGCCGGCCGCTCTGATCCTTGTCCACATCAAACACCACGCGGGAGGGCGTGTCAAAAAATACGCCGAAATGCCTCTTTCCGTCGACGACCAGAAAGCTGTGCGCCCCGTACAGGGAATCCATTTCATCTCGGTGGGTCGGATTGTCCGTGTTGAACATCACGTAGCGGCCGCCTCGCTTGTTGATGCCGCGCATCGTCTCTCCCAGGCCGTAAACGATCTCATCGTCCGCCAGCTCCGTCGAAAAATTGATGCTTAAGGCACCGTCCTCAAAGGCCTCTTCCTCCGTAAAATAGGGAAGCTTTCCCTTGCCTTCTTCTACCGCTTCAACGACCGCCAGCGTTTCAAAGGGCTTTCCGTACACATATTTGCTGACCATCAGCTATTCTCCTTTTTTCTTTTCCTCAAAAAGCTGAGATATGTTTTCGGTAGTCTGTGCGATGTGGCGGAAGGCACATTCCCTGGCCCTCTCGGGGTCACGGTCACGGATGGCCTCGTAGATGGCCCTGTGCTCCGCGACGGTATGCTCGCCCCGGCCGTTGCGCTGCATCGAAGCTTTCCGCACCCGGGAGGCGTACACATGCATTTCACTCAGCACCAGCCCGAGCATGCGGCTGCCGGAAAGCTCATACAGGCGCCTGTGGAAGGAGTCATCCGTTTCCAGCATCTTGTCCGGGTTCTGCTTTTCCAGATAAAATTCCATCAGGTCGACATACTCGCCCAGCTGCGCGATCTCGTCATCCGTGGCTCTTTCGGCGGCCCGCTGGGCGGCGACGCCCTCCAGCTCAGAGCGGATCGAGTAGATGTCACGGATATCCTCCATGCTGACACCGACCACGACGGCTCCCCGGTTCGGGCGGATCTCCACCAGGTTCTCCTGCTCCAGCAGCCGAAGCGCCTCGCGGACAGGGGTCCGGCTGACGTTGAGCGTCTGAGCCAGGCTAAGCTCCGTCAGCGAATCACCGCTGTCATACTCGCCCGCGATGATCGCACGCTTGACCGTCAGATACACCTGCTCGGTCAGATTGGCTGCCTTGGGATAGGAAGTCAGTTCATTCATAGCTGCCCTCTGCTTTCCTTACGTCACCGGTAAGACGGGCCTGCTGCAGAAGCAGCTGATCGGTCAGCTCCTTATCGGTAATGGCCGTCACACGGCCGCCTGCATACTGCGCATCGACCCATTCCTTGATGCCGAGGATGATGGGGTCATGCTTATCCAGGGCGCTTTCGCCCGAAAGCCCGAGCTTACGGTTGACCCAGATGGCGATGCCCGAAACGCCGGAGGTATTCGAGACCAGAACCTTAGGCGGGCGCTTCAGCAGAAGCTCCGTATTGAAAATATTGTAGACCTCCTCGTTTTTCATCATGCCGTCCGCGTGAACGCCTGCGCGGGTCGCGTTGAACTCCTCGCCGACAAAGGGCGTGCGGGGCGGAATATGATAGCCGAGCTCCTTTTCGTAATACTCCGCGATCTCGGTGATGACCGTCGTATCCATGCCGTCCAGCGTGCCTCTCAGCTGCGCATACTCAAAGACCATGGCCTCCAGCGGACAGTTGCCGGTCCGTTCGCCGATGCCCAGCAGAGAAGTGTTGACAGCGGAGGCACCGTAGAGCCAGGCCGTCGTGGAGTTGGAGACCGCACGGTAAAAATCGTTGTGTCCGTGCCACTCGATCAGCTCGGAGGGGAAGCGCGCATAGTGACGCAGGCCGTAGATGATGCCGGGCACGCTTCGGGGAAGCGCCGCGCCGGGCATGCCGACGCCGTAGCCCATGGTGTCGCAGGCGCGGATCTTGACGGGCACGCCGGTCTCATTCATCAGCTTGGAAAGCTCCAGGGCGAAGGGTACGACGAAGCCGTAAAAATCGGCCCGGGTGATGTCCTCGAAATGGCAGCGCGGACGGATGCCGGCCTCGATGCATTTGCGGATAACGCCCAGATAGTGATCGATCGCCTGGCGGCGCGTCATCTTCAGCTTGAAGAAGATGTGATAATCCGAGCAGCTGACCAGCACGCCGGTCTCCTTCAGCCCCATCTCCTTGACCAGCTTGAAATCATTGTCGGTCGCACGGATCCAGCTGGTGACCTCGGGAAACTCGTAGCCGAGCTCCAGACATTTTTCGACTGCCTTCCGGTCCTTCTCGCTGTAGAGAAAGAACTCGCTTTGGCGGATAATGCCCTTGGGACCGCCCAGACGATGCAGCATTTTATAAAGCTCCACCATCTGCTCCGTGGTATAGGGCTCACGCGATTGCTGCCCGTCGCGGAAGGTCGTGTCGGTGATCCAGATCTTTTCCGGCATGCCGATAGGCACAAGCCGGCGGTTGAACATGATTTTGGGGACTTCCTCATAGTTGAAAAGAATGCGGAACAGATTCGGCTCATCCACATCCTGAAGAACATATTCGAAGTTCGTGCGCTCCAGTAAATTGGTTTGCGGATTCAGGGTAAGCTCCTGCTCGTGTGATCCGCGGATTTCTTCTTGATTATCCATACGCAGCCCTCGCAAAAAGTATTTTCGTATGATTGTATACAATTATACTTGTTTTGTCAAGCAATCCATAAAAAAAGCTGAAGGATTTTACTCCTTCAGCTGATGTTTATTCATTTTTCCCGTTTTCGGCTTCATCGGAAGCCTCAGGGGTCTCCGGCAGAGCCCCGGACGGCTCCTCCGCCGTTGCCTCTTTGTCGGTCTCACTCTGCCCGGCTAAACGGTTTTCCTTCGTCTTCTGAAAGATCAGCCGTCCCAGCAGAAAGAGAACCGCCGCGGTCAGAAGCGCCCCGAAAAGAATCGTCCAGAAGCCGGGCTTTTCGGAAATAGGGGGGGTATCGCCGGATGAGTCCTCATGCTCTCCCTGGCTGTCGCCGGAATAACCGCTTTCCTCGGGAAGATATACACTGTCGCCCTCCTCCGGCACCTCGTAGCTGAAGCTGATCACCAGAGAGCTGCTCTTTCCGGCTGCGGATTCGTTGACATATTCATTCCAGATGACCGTATAATCGGAGGCAGAGGTAAAATAACGCTCATCCGCAGGCGAAAGCGTTACCCGTATCTCGACCTGATCCCCGGCCGCGGGCACATAGTTTTTGATTTCGGTTCCGTTCAGATAATAAGCGACGGAAGAGATAAAGCAGTCCGCGTTATCGACCTCTGCGGAATAGTCGGCTTTGACACCGGCCTGCGGCAGGGCCAGACCGGAAATATTGATAAAGGACGTAATGGGATGCTTACGAACCGTCAGCGTCGGATAAGGGCCCATCGTCGTGTAGACATAACCGTTGGAGTTCTTGACCATGCAGTAGAAGCGGTAACCGGTCATCCAGGATTTGCAGTTCTCGATGGAAAGGGTCGGAGAGTTCCAGCCCTGCGCATTATTCCCGAAAATGGATTCCGAGCAGTTCATACCGCTGGCGTCGGTCACGATCCACTGATATTCAAGGAATTCCGGCTCCTGCTGAGTCCCGAGCGTGAAATAGGCGGTCTCTCCGGAATAAACGGTCTGGCTGACCGGCTGCTCGGTCAGCACAGGAAGCGAGCTGTATACACGTATGTTCCAGGTATAGGTCGCATAGATCTCGTCATCGACGGTATAGATGCGGTCGACCAGCCTGACGCTTCCGGTCGAAATAAAGGTATAGGTACCGTTGACATTGACCGTCACGTTCTTCTCGCCGCTTTCCACCGTGACCACATCGCGCTGCGTGTTTTCGGCGTACTGCATCAGGGTGATCTTTTCACCGAGAAGGACATAGATCGTCTCATCACCCTGCGCCTCTACCGCCGACTGAAAGGCATACGAGGCCTGTGACCGGCTGAAAAGCAAAAGAAACACAAGCGGCAGAACGGCCAGCGCGACAAATTTTTTCATATAGATCTCCGGAATGATGGTATCGGACAGACGAAGCCCGGAGCGCACAGACACGCTCTGCTTTGTCTCCCGCCTGGGGTGAAAAAAAAGGACAACCGACCGGTTGTCCTTCAGATAGCTGGGCATGAAGGATTCGAACCTACGAATGCTGGAGTCAGAGTCCAGTGCCTTACCGCTTGGCGAATGCCCAATATGTCCGCGCTTTTTTCAAACGCGAACAGAATTATAGCGCAGCGATACTGCGATGTCAAGCCGTTTTTTCAAATTTTTTCAGTTTATTCCGTTTTCGCGGAGAATCGTCACAAACTCCTCGCCGGTCATGGTTTCCTTGCTGATCAGGAAATTGGAAACCTCCAGAATGACCTCTTTGTTCTCCACGATCAGCGAAATGGCGCGTTCATGCTGCTTCTTGATGATCCGGAGGATCTCTTCATCGATGATCTGACCGGTGGCTCCGCTGTAGTTTTTGCGGTTATAGCCGGCATCCAGATACTGCGAGGCCTCCGTTTCAAGGCCGACCATATCAAAGCGCTCGGTCATGCCATAGACGGTGACCATGCGGCGGGCACTGGCTGTCGCCTTTTCGATATCGTTGGCTGCTCCGGTGGAAACCTGACCGAGCAGGACCTCCTCAGCGGCACGGCCGGCCAGACAGACGGCGATATCGTCCTCCAGCTCCTCCCGCGTGACCAGATAGTGCTCCTCGGCAGGGGTCTGCATGGTGTAGCCGAGCGAGCCGCGCGTACGGGGAATGATCGTGATTTTGGCGACCTCATCGGCGTGCGGAAGAATATGAGCCACGAAGGCATGACCGACCTCGTGATAGGCCACGGCCTGTTTTTCCTTGGCGGAAAGCACACGGTCCTTCTTGACCTTGCCCGCGATGACCATCTCGAGCGCCTCCTCCAGATCCCACTGCTCCACGCAGACGCGGCCCTTGCGGACCGCCAGGAGCGCGGCTTCATTGATGATATTGGCCAGATCCGCGCCGGAGGCGCCGGGCGTTACCTTTGCAATGGCAGCCAGATCGACCTTATCGGACATGCGCACCTTTTTGGCATGAACCTCCAGGATGGCCTGACGTCCGGGAAGATCCGGAACGGTGATCTCGATACGGCGGTCAAAACGGCCCGGACGCAGCAGCGCCGGATCCAGGACCTCAGGCCGGTTGGTGGCGCCGAGGATGACCACGCCCTTGGAGGAATCGAAGCCGTCCATTTCGGTCAGCAGCTGGTTCAGGGTCTGCTCACGCTCATCATTGCTGTAAACGGAGCCCTCACGCGTTTTGCCGATGGCATCGATCTCATCGATAAAGATGATGCAGGGCGCCTTTTCCTGCGCCTGCTTGAACAGATCCCGCACGCGGGCGGCGCCGAGACCGACAAACATCTGCACGAACTCGGAGCCGGACATCGAGAAGAAGGGAACCTTTGCCTCTCCAGCGACGGCCTTGGCCAGCATGGTTTTACCGGTTCCCGGAGGGCCGACCAGAAGCGCGCCCTTCGGCATTTTGGCGCCGATGGCCGTATATTTTCCGGGATTATGCAGAAGATCGACGATCTCCTCCAGCGATTCCTTGGCCTCGTCCTCTCCCGCGACATCCGAGAACTTGATGCCGGTCTCGTTTTCGGCATAGATCTTGGCGTTGTTTTTTCCGAAAGACATCGAGTCCCCGAAGCCGCCCCCGCCCAGCCGTTTGCCGATAAAGCGCATAAAGAGGAAGAAGAGCGCACCGTACAGCGCCAGCTGCAGAAGAAGCATTCCGATCACGCCGGAGCTGGCCATCAGGCCGCTGTAGCTCTTCACGCCGTTAGCCTCCAGAAAAGCCGTGATCAGGGAAATATCCTCGGTGGGGACCGTGTTATAGACGATCTTCGTGTCACCGTTCATGGTGTAGCTGAGCGTCCCCTTGCTTAAATTGAAGGCAACGCTGTCTACCTCTCCGGCGATGACCTGCTGCTTGAACTCACTGTAATCCGTATCTTTATTGAAATTATCCGAAACCAGCCAATAGACCAGGAACATGAGCCCGCCTACGACCAGCAGATAGATAAGACCTATTTTTATTTTTTTCTTTTTTACTTCGTCATCGTTATTGTTATCTACCAAAGCTTTAATCTCCTTTCTTATCGGATGACTATATTATAACATATTTCGGACAGCGTCAGGAAGGCGGGCGCAAAGATTTGCAATTTGTTAATAATTTGCCGAGGCGCTTTCCTGAGGTTCAGCTCTTCTTTTTCCTCAGCCTCCGGAAAAACGCCGAGAGAAGCTCGGAGCATTCCTCCCCCATCACACCGGTCTCCAGCTCGCACTGATGGTTCAGTCCGGGCTCCTGAAGGACATTCATCACGGAGCCCGCGCAGCCGGCCTTCGGGTTCATCGCCCCGATCACGACGCGGGGAATGCGGGCCTGTACGATCGCGCCCGCGCACATGGGGCAGGGCTCCAGCGTCACGTAGAGCGTGCACTCCTCCAGCCGCCAGTCATGCATCCGGCGCGAGGCCCTGCGGATGGCTTCGATCTCGGCGTGCTCAAGCGCGCAGCCCCGGGTATTCCGGCGGTTTCTTCCCTTTCCGATGATTCGCCCCCGATACACGATGACCGCACCGATCGGAGTCTCGTTGTGCAAAGCGGCCCGCTCGGCGAGACGCAGCGCTTTCTGCATATATCCGCAATCCGTATCCATATCTTTCCATGCCCTGTTCTTTTTCCGAAATTGTAACAAATCGCTTCCGCAAAATCAACGAAAAAGCGGTATCCGCCTTGAAAAAAAAAGAGTTCGGATGTATACTCAAATGGTTTAGGAATCACCTGCAGTTTTACTGTCACAATAAAAACCGAAAGGAAAAATGCCATGTTCCCTGTATTAGAAAAGATTCAGAAAATCGGTATCGTCCCCGTGGTCGTGCTGGACGACGCCAAAGACGCCTGCCCTCTGGCTCAGGCTCTCATTGAAGGCGGTCTGCCCTGCGCCGAGGTTACCTTCCGCACCGCAGCAGCCGAGGAATCCATCAAAGCCATCACCTCCGCATATCCCGATATGCTCGTCGGAGCCGGCACGGTCCTTTCCGTTGAACAGACTAAGCGCGCCGTTGCAGCCGGTGCTCAGTTCATCGTCTGCCCCGGTCTCGATACCGAAATCGTCGGATACTGCCTTGAAAACGGCATCGCCGTCATCCCCGGCGCCAGCACGCCCACCGAGGTCGAGGCCGCTTACAAGCTGGGTCTTGATACCGTCAAGTTCTTCCCGGCCGAGGCAGCCGGCGGCATCAAAATGATCAAGGCCATGGCCGCTCCCTTCACCACCATGCACTTCATGCCCACCGGCGGCGTCAATGCGGACAACCTCAATTCCTACCTTTCCTTCAACAAAATCGTCGCCTGCGGCGGCAGCTGGATGGTGAACAAGAAGCTCATCAACGAAGGCAATTTCGACGAGATCAAACGTCTGACCCGCGAGGCCGTCTACACCATGCTCGGCTTTGAGTTCGGTCATCTGGGCATCAACAACGCCTGCGAGAAATGCGCCGGCCGCACCTCCTCCTTCCTGAGCGATGTCTTCGGCTTCGGAGTTACCAAGGAAGGCGCCAAGAGCATCTTCAATGCCGGCATCTTCGAATGCATGAAGTACGAGGGCCCCGGTGCCAAGGGTCATCTGGCCATTGCCACCAACAATGTGGAGCGCGCCGTATACTTCCTGAAGAATCAGGGCATCGAGTTCAACGAGGAAACCGCCACCTACAAGGACGGTAAAATGAATTTCATCTATCTGAAGGACGAGCTGGCCGGCTTCGGCGTACATCTCGTTCAGAAATAAGGAGAAAACCATGGCAAAAAAAGTTATCACCTTCGGTGAGATCATGTTAAGACTGGCCCCTGAGGGCTACTACCGTTTCCTGCAGGCCGAAAGCTACGGCGCCACCTACGGCGGCGGCGAGGCCAACGTAGCCGTTTCTCTGGCAAACTTCGGCCTGAATGCCTGCTTTGTCACCAAGCTGCCCACGCACGAGATCGGGCAGGCGGGCGTCAACTCCCTGCGCCGCTTCGGCGTCAACACCGATTACATCGCCCGCGGCGGTGACCGCGTAGGCATCTACTTCCTCGAAAAGGGTGCCTCCCAGCGTCCCTCCAAGGTCATCTACGACCGCGCCGGCAGCTCCATCGCCACGGCCTCCGCGTCCGATTTCAACTGGGACGAAATCTTTGAGGGCGCCGACTGGTTCCACTTCACCGGCATCACCCCTGCCTTAAACGACAACGTAGCCGCCATCTGCCTCGAGGCCGTGAAGGCCGCCCGCGCCAAGGGCATCCCCGTTTCCTGCGACCTGAACTACCGCAAGAAGCTCTGGACCCGCGAAAAGGCCGGCAAGGTCATGGCTGAGCTCTGCCAGTATGTCGATGTCTGCATCGCCAACGAAGAGGACGCCTCCGATGTCTTCGGCATCAAGGCCGCCAATACCGACCTCTACGCCGGTCAGGTCAACACCGAGGGCTACAAGGACGTCGCCCGTCAGCTGGCCGAGCGCTTCGGCTTCAAAAAGGTCGCCATCACCCTGCGCGAATCCCTCTCCGCCAACGACAACAACTGGTCTGGCATGCTCTATGACGGAAGCGATTACTGCTTCAGCAAAAAGTACAAGATCCATATCGTAGACCGCGTCGGCGGCGGCGATTCCTTCGGCGCCGGCCTCATCTACTCCCTGCTGAACGGCTATGATACCCAGAGCGCGATCGAGTTCGCCGTAGCCGCCTCCTGCCTCAAGCATTCCATCGAGGGCGACTTCAACATGGTCTCCGTCGACGAGGTCCAGAAGCTTGCCGGCGGCGACGGAAGCGGCCGCGTCCAGCGCTGATATCCGTCCTCTGCTCTATCCCTTTTGACAGGAGTTCTCTATGAAGCGATATAAAGCCTTTATCCGGGAACATCTTGCCTGCTTCATCCTGGCCCCCCTCTTCATGATCCTCGAGGCCAGCGGTGAATTTCTGCTCCCCTTCATCAATGCCAACATCATTGATAAGGGCGCGGCCACAGGCGATATTCCTTACATTCTGAAAAACGGCGTGTATATGCTTCTCCTTGCCTGCGGCATGCTGATCACCGGCGTGCTGGGCGCGAATTTTGCTATCCGCGGCGGGTCGTACCTGGCCGCGGATATTCGTAAGGAGACCTTTACGCGCATCCAGACCTTTTCCTTTTCCGACATCGACCGGTTCACGACCGGCTCGCTCATCACCCGTCTGACCAACGATACCACGCAGATCCAGACCTTCACCCAGCAGCTTCTCAGAGGCTCCTTCCGAAGCCCTGTCATGCTCATCGGCGCCCTCGTCATGTCCTTCATCCTGAACCGCGAGCTTGCCTGGATCCTGCTGATCGTAACGCCCTTCCTGGCGCTCGCCATCTTCCTGATCATCCGGACGGCCTCGCCCCGCTACACCGTCATGCAGGAGCAGCTGGACTCGCTCAACACCGGCATCAATGAATCCATCGTCGGAGAAAAGGTCATCAAGTCCTTTGTCCGCGAGGATTTTGAAACCGAAAAGTTCTGCGGCCTCAACGAAAACCTGATGTCGAAGACCGAGCGCGCGCTCAAGGTCATGATTTTCATGCAGCCTGTCTCTGCGCTGGCCATCAACCTGACGACGCTTCTGGTCGTCTGGTTCTCCGGCCGGAAAATCATGATCGGAAGCATGGAGATCGGTACGCTCACGGCCTTCATCACCTATCTGACGCAGGTGCTCAACGCACTGAACTTCCTGGCCAACGTGACGCTTTCCGGCGCGCGTGCCCAGGCCTCCAACCGCCGCATCGCCGAGGTGCTCGACACTCTGCCCGACATCCGCGACGATGAGGCGTCCGCCCGCGATCACATCATTGAGAAAGGCAGCGTCGATTTCGAGAACGTCAGCTTCCGCTACTACAAGAACAACGCGCAGGAGGTCCTGGATCAGGTAAGCTTTTCGATCAAGGCCGGTCAGATGGTCGGCATCATCGGCGCCACCGGCAGCGGCAAAACCACGCTGGTCTCAATGATCCCTCGCCTCTACGATCCCGATGAGGGCTGCGTTTATGTCGACGGAGTTCCCGTGCGCGAGCTTTCTCTCGCCCATCTGCGCGAGAGCGTCTCCGTCGTGCTTCAGAAAAACACGCTCTTCTCCGGCACCATCGCCGAGAACCTCCGCTGGGGAAACCCCGAGGCCACGGATGACGAGCTCGTCCGGGCCTGCCGGATCGCCCACGCCGACGACTTTATCCAGGGCTTTCCCGACAGCTACGAGACCGAGATCGGTCAGGGCGGCGCCGGTCTTTCCGGCGGTCAGCGCCAGCGTATCTGCATCGCCCGCGCCCTCCTGAAAAAGCCCAAGATCCTCATCCTGGATGATTCCACCAGCGCCGTCGATACCGCCACCGAGGCCGGTATCCGCCGCGCCTTCCGCGAGGAGCTTGTCGGTCTCACCAAGATCATCATCGCCCAGCGCATCACCTCGGTGGCCGACGCAGACCTTATTCTTGTCATGGACGAGGGCCGCATCGCCGACCAGGGCACTCACGAGGAGCTGATGAAGCGCTGCAGCATCTACCGCGATATTTACTTCTCCCAGAAGGATCAGGAGGGCGAGGCATGATGACAAAAGAACAAGAGCTTCGTCTCGAACAGAAATACGCCGGCAGCAAGGTCGCCAAGGGCAAAAAGCAAATCAGCGTCAACCCGCGCGCCACCTCCCGCGGCGCCGCCATGGGCAGCACCGAAAAGCCCAAGGACCTGAAAAAATCGGTCTCGCGTCTGGTCAGCTACCTTTCCGAGGAGCGCTTCATGATCATCGGCGCCATCGTCGCCTCCGTCATCTACACGGTCAGCTCCCTGATGGGCTCGTACATGCTGCGCCCCATCATGAACGCCTATCTGTACTATGATCCCGCGGAAAGCGATCTCAGCGGCCGTCTTCACGGACTCCTCATCGGACTCCTGGTACTGGGAGCGGTTTATCTGATCTCCGTCCTCACGCAGTGGCTCCAGCAGCGCATCATGCTGCACGCCTCACAGAAAGCCCTTCTCCGCATGCGTCAGCAGCTCTTCGACACCCTGATGCACCTGCCGGTCAAGTACTACGACACCCACTCCGCGGGCGATATCATGTCGCGCTTCACGAACGACGCCGATACCGTCGGAGAAATGCTGAACAACACACTGATCCAGATCATTTCAGGCTGCATCACCATCGTCGGAACGATTATCCTGATGCTCGTCACGAACCCCATCCTGGGCGGCATCACCCTGCTGATGACCCCCATCCTCACCCTGGCCTCCAAGACCATCCTGAAAAAGGGACAGACGGCCTACTCCGCCCAGCAGAAGGCCCTCGGCATGCTCAACGGCTTCTCCGAGGAAACCATCAGCGGTCAGAAGGTCGTCAAGGTCTTCAACCACGAAGAGATCGCCACCGATGAGTTCTGCTACCTGAACGGGCAGCTTTGCGAGGCGCAGATCAAGGCCCAGTTCCGCTCCGGCATCATGGGTCCCGTCACGCACCAGCTCTGCAACGCCACCTACGGCATCACAGCCTGCGTCGGCGCCATCATGATCGCTACGCGCGGCTTCGACATCGGCGGCCTTACCGTCTCGCTCAACTTCACGCGTCACTTCAACCGGCCGATCAACGAGGTCTCCAACCAGATGAACACGGTCTTCGCCGCCCTGGCCGGCGCCGAGCGTGTCTTTGAGGTGCTTGATACCGCC
>JAZQNF010000047.1:0-10744 GCA_045627225.1 Bianqueaceae bacterium | reverse complement strand
CCTTTACGACAAAAACGGCGAGGAGCACTACAACCTGATCTCGGCACTGCATAAATCGGTGCGCAACTCCGACCCGGATGCCGCGGTCTACTGACTAGCGCGCAGGCTGGGAGCAGGCGAGGATCCGCTCTACATCGCGCGGCGGGTGACGCGCTTCGCGGCCGAGGACGTCGGCCTGGCCGATCCGCGGGCGATGGAGCAGGCCGTGGCGGCTTTCCAGGCCTGCCACATGATCGGCATGCCGGAGTGCAGCGTCCACCTGACGCAGGCCGTCATCTATCTTTCGATGGCGCCGAAATCGAACGCGATGGAGACCGCCTACAACAGCGCGCGAGAGGATGCGCTCCACGACCTCGACGAGCCCGTCCCGATGAACATCCGCAACGCGCCCACCGGTCTCATGAAGAACCTGGGCTACGGCGCGGGCTACCGCTACGCGCACGACTATGAGGGCCACATCACCTCGATGCAGTGCCTGCCTGACCGGCTGGAGGGCCGCGAGTATTTCGTGCCTTCGGAGCAGGGCCTCGAGGCGCGCTACAAGGAGAGACTGAAGGCGATCAAGGAGTGGAAGGCAGAAAGGCGAAAAGAGGAAAAACCATTCTGAATCATCCCGAAAAATACCACATCAATCTTGTCATCAAGCCGGGCAGCTATCATGTCGGCCGAAATAAAAAATCCTGTCTTTGCCTTTATGCACGGCCTTTCTGTTGACTGAATATTAAAAAGCTCTCACTTCTCCCAAAGACTTTTCGGTCATAAGAGGAGTGAGAGTTATTTTATTTCCAGACTTTTTCGATGACCTCGTCGAGATCAACGGCGTAGATCATGCCCTCGACATAGCCGTCGGGGATTCCCTCTCCGGCCCAGTATTCATCGCGCCAGAAGGGATCAGCGGCGCAGAAGGCCTCCCAAAGCTCGGGTGAGGCGCAGTTTGTGAGCAGGCCGGTACGGTCCAGATAGAAGAGCCCGTGGACGTTGATCAGGCAGGTCCGGCCTTCGTGGGGGAAGACATAGAAATCGCAGAACCAGTTGAGGACGCTGTAGGCCTCTTCGCCGGAGTAGGGCGTGAGGAAGAGGACCAGCTCCTGGCCGGGCATAAAAAGCGGATAATGATCGGGAGCAATGTATTGGTCGCCGCTCTGATAGAGGAGGATACGGTCTGTGCAGCTGCCTTTGTAGGAGTCGAGGACCTGGGCGGAGTATTTGGAGCGCCCGTGGCCTTCGCTGAGCCAGCTGATGATCCGAACGCGGACGACCAGCTCGCTGTTGTCTGTGGCTTCCTTGACGGAAACGGGGGCTGCCTTAGCCTCCCATATGGCGTGGCTGTCCAGAAACCGGACCGGAGGGGCCATGACAAGCTCTTCCGATTCCTCTTCGGGTGTTTTAGGCTTGCAGGCGAAGGCTGACATGGAAACGGTCAAAAGAAGAACGATAACAAGAGCAAAGCCGCTTCTCTTTACGTTCTTTGTACTGCGAAACGACTTTTTCTTATCCGTATTCTTGCTTTTCATATTTATCTCCATACTTTTTCGATGACCTCTTCTAGGTCGACGGCGTAAAACTCTTCTAAGAGCGAGAGCTGATGCTCAGTACGCCACACTTCATTCTGTTCTTTAAACGCTGTAACAACCTCCGGAGAGCCGTAATCCTTCACCCTTCCTGTTTGTTTATCTTTGAAGGCCCAAAACCAGGGGCTAATTAAAAGCGTTTTCCCCTCGTACTCAAGAGGATAAAGGATCGTTTGCCAGCCACCGACATTGATATACGCGTTTTCCGTATCAGGAGACGGTTTCAGCATCAAAATAAGTTCATCCCCGACTGCATACAACGGGTACGGACCGTAGACATGCTCGCTGGTTCCATCCTGATACAGAAGGATCTTCCGCGGGCAGTTTCCCTTGTACCGTTCCAGCACATCTGCCTTGTACAGTGTTGTCCAGCTCGAATGGTCTCCTTCCCAGTTGGTGATCCGCACGCGAACGATCAAGGTACTCTTCTCCGACGCCTCTTCAATCGACATCGGACCTGTTTTTGACGTTGCATTGACCCGTTCCGGGAATCTCACCGGTGGATTCACGCCTACCGTTTCTTCCTCTCCCGGCCTTTTTGCCTGCCGGACGCCAAAACCGATGGCGGCCACCACAAACAGACTGCCCAACACCGCGGTTATCTGCATGAGGCGCTTTCTCTTCTTTTGCTGCTCGGCCGCGTACCGCTCTTTGCGCTCGCGGAGGGACGCGACCGTCTCGTCACAGGTCTTCATAATCAAAACCGTCCTTTTCTAATTCCAAACGGAGGGCCTGGCGCGCCCGGTACAGGAGATTCTTCATTTGACGCTCGTTCTTAGCAAGAACGTCACCCGCCTCCCGGGGCGCAAAACCCTCAAAATAAACCAATTCCAGTACCTGCCGGTAAGCCCGGGGAAGCTCAGACAGCGCCGCGTGGACCGCGCGCTTCCGCTCCTCAAGGATGACATGCCGCTCCAGCGCGTGCTCATCGCGGAGCGCCTGATCGGCCTCCTCCGCGGTCAGCGGCTGCGAGCGGGCGCCCCTCCGCAGATAATCGAGGGCGATGTGCCGCCCGATTCCGTAGAGAAAGGACCGGAAGCTGCTCTTCCCCGAAAAGCGGGGCTTCTTCACCATCAGGCGGAAGAAGGTATCCTCCGCCAGCTCCTCGGCTACCGTAAGGTCGCCGACATATCCGTTCAAAAAAAGCATCAGCCCGTCCCTGTACAGACGAACGAGCGCGGCCAGACCGTCATCATCGCCGGCGAGATAACGGCGGTAGCTGTCTTCACCCTGATCCATCGGCAACCTCCTTACGCTTATTTGTCGTTCGGAAAACAAAAAAGTCTCAAAAAAATGCGCCTGCCCAGGGAAAGCCCCGGAGCAGGCGCCTTCATTTACAGCAGAATGCAAAGCAGGCCCAGGAAGATCATCAGCTGCGCGAAGCCGTTCACGCACTGCTCCACCCAGTTGTTCGATGCCTTGGTCGGGTCCAGCTTCTTGCCCAGCACGCCCATCGCCATCATCCCGAGCACGCCCAGGATGAAGAAAATGAGCTGCGGAAGGCCGATGATTGCCGCACCGATCGCAGCCGGATCGATTTTCTTCCAGCCGATGATAACGGAGATGATGATGAGCACCCAGCCGCCGATCATCAGGTAGCGGAACTGCTTGTTCATCCATTTGACGTCCTTGCCCGTCACGGCGAGAACGATCTTCCAGAGCACCTTGAAGAAGCCCGCCAGGAAGCTTAAGGCCGCGCCGATCAGAAAGAGCGGACTCTTGAACAGCAGGCCGATCAGAATGCAGCTGGCGCCGAACAGCACCACCGGGATGGCGTCGACCAGCGCAAGACCGAGCGTAAAGCCCTCGTACTTGTTTTCCGACATGATTTGTTACCTCTTGTTTCTTTGTATTCCCATGCTTTACAGCAGCATGCACCTTGCGAAGGTCCGGCGGAAGCCCGGAAGCGAGGCCAGCTCGACCGGACGGACGCTTTGGGTAAGCGCCGTCACTTTGTCACGCCCGATCTGCCCGGCTGCCAGCAGACACGCTCCCCGGCCCGCCGCATTGCCGACGGCCCGGATGCGGCCGGAAAGCTCCGCCGGGATCAGTCCGATCCTGCAGGCGTTTTCCGCGTCCATGAAGCTCCCGAAGGCCCCGGCCAGCACGACCTCGCGGATCTCCTCAAGCGCAAGGCCCGCCTCCTCCGCCAGCAGCCGTATCCCGGCCGCGATCGCGCCCTTCGCGAGCATAAGCGCCCGGATGTCCTCCTGAGTAAGCTCGATATTATCGGTAAGGGGCAGCGTATCGCCCCCGATGATTTTCCCGCGCTCGCTAATGAGCCCGGCCCTCCGCGCGCAGGCGACCGCATCGATGAGGCCCGACCCGCAGATGCCCTTCGCCGCCTCAGGAGCCTCCTCCCCGATGACATGGGGACGCAGGCGGCCGTTTTCATCCAGGCTCACGTGATCGATCGCACCCGCCGCGGCACGCATCCCGCAGGAGATGCCCGCGCCCTCCAGCGCCGGACCCGCGGCTGTCGCGGTGCAGACCAGACCGCACGGACCGCCCAGCACCAGCTCGCCGTTCGTGCCGATATCGACCAGCAGGCGGCCGCTGCCCGCTTCCGTGAAGCCCTCGGCAAAAAGGCAGGCGGCCGTATCGGCGCCCACATAGCCGGAAAAATCCGGCAGGCTCAGAAGCGGCACGCCGGCCCATTCCGGGAAAAGGCGTCCGG
Organism: Bianqueaceae bacterium; assembly: GCA_045627225.1. Classification (GTDB taxonomy): domain Bacteria; phylum Bacillota; class Clostridia; order Lachnospirales; family Bianqueaceae; genus JAZQNF01. The sequence goes on along the minus strand of JAZQNF010000047.1, from coordinate 6,496 downwards.
CATCGGTCTCCAAAAAGCCGGTGATCACAGGCAAAAACGGTATCTTGACCAGGTTGGTGCAGTCCAGACCGAGCAGCAGCTGCTGCATCGCCGGATTGCCGACGAAGGCGATCCTTTCCGGCCGTACAGCGTCGGAGGACGCTTCCTCGGCCGAAAGGCCCAGCTCCTCCGCCAGCGCGCGCATCGCCTCCCGCATCGCGTCCTGCTGCGCCCGGGCCGTCCCCTCCGTGAGGGCACTGCGAAGGCGCGAGACGACATCCGCCCCGTAGGGCATCTGGGGATTGAGTCGCGAGGCCGTGCCGAGAACGCGGCCGTGCGCATCGAGCCGATAGGCGCACAGCGTGGTCGTGCCGACATCATAGGCCAGCAAACGGCCTGCCGGACAACGGGCTTCCGTGCTCCGGCCTTCGGGGCTTGGGTCCGCCTGTGCGGCTGCGGAGCGGAAGCGCTCCGGAAGCTCCACGCTCATATCGCGGTCGATCCGCGTCCTGCAGGAAAGGACCTCCGTCCCGTTGACCAGGACGGTGCACTTCCCGCAGCTGCCGGCGCCGCCGCAATAAGACTCCGGCGCCAGGCCGTGCTCGCGCAGCACGGAAAAAAGCATGGCTCCCTCCGGCGCGGACAAAATGCACCCGGAGGGAAGAACGGTGATTTGATAGCTATTCATGATGAAATCCCGCGGGAGGGATTACCGGGCACGCCTCGTTTCAGCGTCCCAGCCCCGCTGCCTCCACGAGCTCCGCCACATCCTCATACTTATTCAGCGTGTAGATGTGCAGGCCCTCGACGCCCTCGCGGACCAGACGCTCGATCTGGCGCAGGGTGAACTCCTTGCCCGCCTTTTTGAACTCGTCTGGATCGTCGCCGTAGCGGCCGATGACCTCGGCCAGCTCCTTCGGGATGGAGCAGCCGTTCGAAAGGGCCATGCGGATGGTGGCATCCTTGGCAAGCACGGGCATCAGACCGAAGTCGATGGGAAGCGTAATGCCCCGGGCGCGGGCCGCGTCGCGGTAGCGGAAGAAGTTGTCAAGATCGTGACAGAGCTGGGCCATCGCGAAATCGGCGCCGGCCTCCTGCTTGAGCCTGAGGATCTCGAGCTCCTGCTGCATGGAGGCGGCCCTCAGATGCTTTTCCGGATAACAGCCTCCGGCAACCTCGACCTCAGGAAAATTCTCGCGGATGAAGGCGATCAGCTGGCAGCCGTAATCGAAATCGCCGCCGGTGCCCTCCCAGCCCTTGGGGAAATCGCCGCGGAGGGCAAGGAAGCTGGAAACACCCATTTTCTTGTACTCCGAAACAAGCTCCAGGACGTCTTGACGGCTGTTTCCGATACAGGTATAATGGGCCAACGGAATGGTTTTTACCTGATTTCCGATGTAATCGAGGATCTCGGACTGGCGCCCCTTGTTGCTGCCGCCGGCCCCGTAGGTGCAGCTGATAAAGTCGGGGCGGAACGCGGAAAGGCGGTCCAGAACGGACAGGAGAGGCCCGGTCGGCTTGTCGGCCTTGGGCGGAAAAACCTCGAAGGAAAAGGACATTCTTTCCTTCATGATATCGGATATTTTCATGAAACGGTACCTCCCGTTTTTTCTTTTATTATATTCTACCGAAGCGGTGATTTTCAAGCAGTTTTTGATTGACGCGGCCGAGACGCCGTGCTAAAATTATACCAATAGTACAATCGTTATACAAATCAATACTCCCCGTCACAAGGATAAAGAAGGAAGGAAGGTTTTTTTATGGACCCGAAAGAACTCAGTGCCCAAAGAATCCAGCTGTTCCGCGATGCGGCCAATTTCAGGAAGACCGATCGCATCCCTCACCTTTCCAGCGCCGTCACCTGGAAGGTTTTCGATGCCGGCCACACCCTGGATGAGGCCATGACCGATTTCACCGTCATGGAGGAATGCGTCCGCCATTTCCTGGACAGCTACCCCGTTGATGCCATGCTGGACATCGGCATCCGCAACCAGTTCAACGTGACCGAGGCCTTCGGCCCCGGCGGCTACTACTATTATACCGAGGATGTCGTCGGCATCAAGGACCACGCGCACTGCACGCTGGAGACGCTGGACGAATATCTGGAGGATCCGACCAAATACATCTGGACGCGCGTCCTGCCCGCCAAATACGGTGAGGACTGGGCCAAAAAGGACCTCGCCACCTGGCGCCGTACCTTTAAGGAATACATGAACTACACCAAGTTCATCATCCACATGGGCGGCGTCACCAAGGAATACGGGCTGCCCTCCATGGCGCCCAACAATCCGATGAAGGGCTCCATCCAGTTCGGCATCGAGGAGCTGGAGGCCAACCTTTTGGGCATCAAGCAGCTCTCCGTGGCCATGCGCCGCGGCCCCGAGATCCTCGACCGCTTTATCGCCCGCTGGGACGCCGAGCACATCGATCCGCTGATCGAAAAGATCAAGGCCGGCAAGGGCCCCAATTACAAGTATTGCTTCGATGCCTCCATCATGATGCTGGCGCACAACATCATGAGCACCAAGCAGTTTGAGCGCTTCTACTGGCCGAGCCTGAAAAAGCTCCTGGATGCCTACGCCGAGAAGGGCATGAACGTCCGCATCTTCTGCGAGGGCTCCATCGAGCGCTACCTGGATTATTTCAAGGATTTCCCGAAGGGCCTCCTGACCTTCCATCTGGAGCAGGACGATCCCTTCATGGTACGCGAAAAGCTGCCGAACGTCTGCATCATGGGCGGCATGACGACCGAGATGCTCTCCACCGCCACGCCCGAGGAATGCGTCGCCTACACCAAGCGCCTCTGCGATGAGCTGGGCCGTGAGGGCGGCTTCATCTTCAGCGAAAACAAGATGCTTTCCTACCGCAACGACGCCAAGGCCGAAAACATGGCGGCGATCTGCAAGTTCCTGAACGAATACAGACTGTAAGGAGGACCCAGGAAATGGCTAAGAAAAACGTCGACTACACCACCTACCCCGAGGGCTACAAAAAGCTGGTCCACGATATGCTTCCCTGGTATCTGCGCCCCGCCAAAAACATGATGATGCGCCTTCTGCTGATCATTCTGACAGACGGCTAAGCTAAGGAGAATAAGATGATTCTGATCGGAGAAAAAATCAACGGCGCCATCCCCGCCGTCAAAAAAGCCATCCTCGAGAAAAACGAGAAGCTGATCAAAAACCGTGCCCGTAAGCAGGCCGCGGCCGGAGCCGATTTCATCGACTGCGCCCCCTCCACCGAGACCTCCATCGAATACGAGACCATGTGCTGGATGATCGACCTCATCCAGAGCGTGACCGATACGCCTATCTGCATCGACAGCCCGGACGCCGAGCTTCTGGCCCGCATCCTCCGGGAGGGACGCGTCGCCCGCCCCGGCATGGTCAACTCGGTCAACGAGGAGGGCACCAAATGCGAGACCATCTTCCCGCTGATCGCCGGCACGGACTGGCAGGTCGTGGGCCTCACCTGCGGACCGCAGGGCATCCCCGCGGATCCCGCTGCCCGCGTGGAGATCGCGAAGAGCATCATCGACAAGGCCCGTGCCTACGGCGTCAAGCTGTCGAATCTGCACATCGATCCCTGCGTCATGGCCCTGGCCACCACGCCCAGCGCGATGGAGGACTTCGCCTACTGCATCCGCGAGATCCACGCCTACGCGCCGGAGGTCAAGGTGACCGGCGCCATCTCGAACGTCAGCTTCGATATGCCCGCCCGTAAATACGTCAACATGGGCTGCATGACCATGGCCGTCAAGGCCGGGCTCGACAGCGCTATCCTCGACCCCACGTCCGAGGACATGATGGGCGCCCTCTACGCCGCCGCCGCGCTGGCCGGTCAGGACAAGGGCGGCCGCAAGTACAACCGCGCCTACCGCAAGGGACTGTTCGGCACGCCCCAGCAGGCGCCCGCGGCCCCGGCTGTCAATCCCGCAGCCACCGCCCGGAAGTGAAACAGGTAACTCACACTCAATCATATAAAAAGGAGTACGACAATGGATTTTGAAAAAATCAAGGCCGCGATGGCCGAGCTCGAGGAAGACGATCTTCTCGGCTACATGAACGAGATCATGGACAACAACGGTGAGGGCGTAGGCGAAGCCGTCACCGCCATGCAGGAAGGCATGCAGGAGGTCGGCGACCTCTTTGAAAGCGGCGAGTATTTCGTCGGCGATCTGATCTACGCAGGCGAGATCATGACCGAGGCGATGGAGGTCATCAAGCCCGCCCTTTCCGGCGATACGGGCGAGAAGGCCGGCCGTCTGATCCTCTGCACCGTCAAGGATGACCTGCACGACATCGGCAAGAACATCGTCCGCGCGATGCTCGAGGCCGCCGGCTTCGAGGTCCTCGATCTGGGCATCGATACCCCCGCCGAGAAAATCGTCGAGACCGCCAAGGCCGAGGGCATCAGGATCATCGCCCTCTCCGGCGTACTGACGCTCGCACTGGACTCCATGAAGGGCGTCGTCGAGGCGTTCAAGGAAGCCGGCCTGCGCGATGAGGTCAAGATCATCATCGGCGGCGCGCCCGTCAGCGCAGAGGCCTGCGCGGCCATCGGTGCCGACGAGTGGGCCCACAGCCCCCAGAAAACCGTCGATACCTGCAAGGCCTGGGCAAAATAAACCGTTTCACGAGGTAACGCTATGTCCTATACCATCGCTGTCGCCGGCAAGGGCGGCACCGGTAAAACCACCTTCTGCGGTCTGCTCATCGACTGGCTCTGCCAAAACGGAAAAGGTCCGGTCCTGGCCGTCGATGCGGATGCCAACTCCAACCTGAATGAGGTGCTGGGCGTCGAGATCGAGACCACGCTGGGCGAGATCCGCGAGCAGGTGGCCCACGCCTCCGAGTCAAGCGATCTGCCTTCCGGCATGAGCAAGCAGGACTTCATGGATTACAAATTCGGCTCGGCGCTGACCGAGGAGGACGACTACGACCTTCTCGTCATGGGCCGCACGCAGGGCAAGGGCTGCTATTGCTTCGTCAACGGCCTCCTGCAGGCCGAGATCCAGAAGATCGAAAAAAACTACCGCTATCTGGTCGTCGATAACGAGGCCGGCATGGAGCATCTGTCACGCGGGACGCTTCCCGCGGTCGATACGCTGCTCCTGGTCTCGGACTGCTCCCGCCGGGGCATCCAGGCCGTCGCGCGCATCCGCGATCTGGCCCGGGAGCTCGGCATCGCCGCCGGCCGCGTCTTTCTGATCGTGAACCGCGCGCCCGAGGGGCAGCTCTCTCCCGGCATTCAGGAGGAGATCGAAAAAAGCGGACTCAGCCTGACCGGCGTGATCCCGCAGGACCAGATCATCTACGAATACGACTGCGACGGACGGCCCAGCTCCCGCATCCCCGCGGAGGCGCCCTCGCGCCTGGCCGTCAACCGCATCGCCCAAGCACTTTTCATGTAAACTTTTTTCCGTAATAACCGTAACAGGAGGAAACACCAATGGCTTTCAAAAAAAGCCCGCAGCTGTTCGGCGCCTCGGTGAATGAAGTCACCCTGGGCACCGGCGACCGGGCGATCGTTCTGGGCGGCGAAAACGTCCTGCCCCTGTATACTTTCGATGCGGCCTATCCTCATAAGCCCGCCATCGGCGCCGAGATCACCGATGCCGGCTTTGACGCTTCCGTTCCCGGCATCGCGGCCTTCTACGAGGGCTGCACGACGCTTGCCGAGACCGCCCGCCGCGTCTCCGAGATGCCCGGCGCCGATTTCGTCGTCCTGACGCTTTCGGGCGGAGATCCCTCCGGTGCCAACCGCTCCGTCGAGGAGCTTCTGGCTGCCGCTGTCGAGGTCGCCGGGGCCATCGACTGCCCCCTGGCCATCCAGGGCTGCAGGAACATCGAGAAGGATAAGCAGCTCTTCGAAAAGATCGCGGAAGCGCTGCAGGGCCGAAACATCGCCTTCCTCTCCGCGCGCGAGGAGGATTACAAGGAGCTGTCCGCCGCCGTCGGCATCGCCTACGGACAGAAGCTTTCCGCCGAGTCCGCCGTCGATATCAACCTGGCCAAGCAGCTCAACGTCCTGATGTCGCAGATCGGCTTAAAGCCTGAAAATCATCTGATGAACATCGGTGCCGCGGCCGCCGGCTACGGCTATGAATACGTCGCCTCGACCTACGACCGCGTCAGAGGCGCTGCCCTGGCCCAGAACGACACCTCGCTGCAGATGCCCATCATCACGCCCGTCGCGGATGAGGCCTGGGCCGTCAAGGAAGCCATCGTTTCCGAGGATGAGCTGCCCGAGTGGGGCCCGCGGGAAAACCGCGGCATCCAGATGGAGACCGCTACGGCCGCAGCCGCCCTCGCCGGCGGAGCCGACGCCGTCATCCTCCGTCACCCCGAAACCGTCGCGACCATCGCCCGCCTGATCGCGGAGCTCATGTGAGAAAGGAGAAGGAATCATGGCAATCAAAGGACTTGATATCTTTAAGCTTTCTCCCAAAACCAACTGCAAGCAGTGCGGCAACCCCACCTGCATGGCCTTCGCGATGAAGGTCGCTCAGGGCGCC
>JAZQNF010000046.1:0-4619 GCA_045627225.1 Bianqueaceae bacterium | reverse complement strand
CAGATCCCCTGCATCGAGCGCAACGCGATGGCCGCCCTGCGCGCCTACGACAGCGCCTCCCTGGCCGGCCACATCTTCGTCGAGAAAAAGATCTCCTTCGATATGGTCATCCGCACGATGAGGGAGACCGGGCGCGATCTTTCCAGCCATTACCGCGAGACGGCCGAGGGCGGACTGGCGAGACAGTACGTCAAGGACTTTGCCTGAGCGCTGCCTGCGGCGGTCGGCGAGGCCCGTTCGTTCCGCTTGTCTTTTTTGCGCTTTTGTGTTATGCTGAACCATCATAGTCAAAGAGGAACCCAATATGAAGATTTCCAAAATGGCGAACGCGGTAGAGCCTTCTCTTGCCCGTAAGCTTTTCAATATGACCAAGCAGTTCAACGATGTCGTGGATCTGACCATGGGCGATCCGGACCTGAAGCCGAACGAGCTCATCCGTCAGGCGGCCTGCGAGGCGGTCAATGCCGGCAAGTCCCGCTACAGCGTCAACGCCGGTCTCCCCGAGCTGCGCTCGGCGGCGGCGGCCCGCTTCGAAAAGGAGTACGGAATGACGGTCGATCCCATGACCGAGATGATGATCTCCGTCGGCGGCATGGAGGGACTCTTCCTCTCGCTGGCCTGTCTGATCGACGACGGCGATGAGGTCATCATCCCCGCGCCCTATTACGTCAACTATGTGCAGATGGTGCGCATGCTGGGCGGGGTGCCCGTTATCCTCTATTCGACCGAGGAGAACGGCTTCTCGCTGGACCCGAAGGCCGTCGAGGCGGCGGTCACCGGGCGGACCGCGGCGATCATCGTCAACTCTCCCTGCAACCCGACCGGCGAGGTCCTCTCCGGGCAGGTCCTTCGCGAGCTGGCCGACATCGCCTGCCGTCACGACCTGACCGTCATCTCCGACGAGGTATACAAGACCCTCATCTACGACGGCGCCGAGCACCAAAGCATCATCCGCCAGCCGGGCATGCGCGAGCGCACCGTGCTGATCGACAGCCTCTCCAAGCGCTTCTCCATGACCGGCTACCGCGTCGGCATCTGCATCGCGCCGGCCGAGCTGATCGCCAACATGGTCAAGATGCAGGAGAACGTGGCGGCCTGTGCGCCCGTGCCCTCACAGCACGCGGGCGTGGCGGCCTACGGGTACTGCGCGGACGATCCGGGCCTGCTCGAGGTATTTACCGAGCGCCGCAATTTCATGGCCGATGCCGTCAATGCGATCCCCCTGCTGTCCTGCCGCCGTCCCGCGGGCACCTTCTATCTTTTTGTCAATATCGAAAAGACGGGGCTGGGCTGCCTGGATTTCTGCTACCGCCTGCTGGAGGCCGAGCACGTGGCGGTCGTCCCCGGCATCACCTACGGCGCGCCCTATGAGCACTACATCCGCATCGCCTACACGCACGACATCGCGGTCCTGCGCGAGGGAGCGGAGCGCATCGCGCGCTTCTGCCGAAGCCTTGAGCCCTGACGAAGATTTCCTGTAAGCCGGAGCCCGAAGCTTCGGCTTTTTTGTTTTTTTTATAGACGAAAATGTACGAAAAAAACGCAAAAAGCTTGATGTAAAAGGGACAGATGTGGTATGATGTGTAAAGAGAAAACAAACGGGGTAATACGTATGACAAATGATTTGCAGCGCGCAAATATATGGAAGCGTATCTCCGCTTTTTTATTTGACGCGATCCTAGCCGTGATCCTGGCCGTCGGCTTCGGCTATCTGCTGTCCCTGCTCATGGGGACGGACAAAAGGTACGGGGAGCTGGAGAGCTTCTACCTTCGCTACGAGACCGAGTACGGGATCGATCTGGACATCTCCGAGGAGGAGTACCTCGCGCTGGACGAGGAGACCAAGGCCCGCTTTGACGCCGCCGGAGAGGCGATGTCTGCGGATGCCGGGCTGATCAGCCTGTACAACCAGGTCGTCAGCCAATCCATTCTGATCGTATCGCTGTCGATCCTTCTGGCCTTTCTGGTCTGGGAGCTCGTGCTGCCGCTCTGTCTGCGGAACGGGCAGACGCCGGGCAAGAAGATCTTCGGCATCGCGGTCATGCATCCGAATTCGGTGCGTATCCGGCCCGCCGCCGTTTTTGTGCGGGGGATCCTGGGCAAGTGCGTGCTGGAGACGATGCTGCCGGCCTTTGTGCTGATGTGGACGTTTCTGCAGGGCAGCGGGCTGTTCGGCCTGCTCTTTGCGGCCGGGCTCGGGCTCATCCAGCTGATCGCGATGATCGCCACGAGGACCAACTCCGCGATCCACGATCTGATGGCCTATACCGTGGCGGTCGAGCTCTCCAGCCAGATGATCTTCGATACGCCCGAGGCGGCGGAGGCCTATTACCGCCGCGAGCAGCAGCGCCGCGAGCAGTCGCTGTCAAGCCCTTACTGAGTCATCCCTTTCGAAACAATTTATCATAAAAGAAGGACGGTCCCATGAAAGTAGTACTGCAGGAAATCACCAAAATTTTTCCCAACCGAAACAAAAAGGTAGGCGGCAACGTGACCGCGGTCGAGAACTTCACCTACGAGATCCCCGACGGCAAGCTGGTCGGTCTGTTAGGTCCCTCCGGCTGCGGCAAGAGCACCACGCTCAACATGATCTGCGGCCTGCTGGTCCCCACCTCCGGCAAGATCTTTTTCGGCGATGAAGACGTGACGGAGCTGCCGCCCGAAAACCGCGGCGTCGGCATGGTCTTCCAGAACTATGCCCTTTATCCGCATCTGACGGTTCGCCAGAACATCATGTTCCCGCTTCAGAATCTGAAGGGCGCCGACAAGCTCAGCAAGGAGGAGATGATCGAGCGCACCAACGAGGCCGCCCGTCTCGTTCAGATCGAGGAGCTGATGGACCGCAAGCCCAGCGAAATGAGCGGCGGCCAGCAGCAGCGTGTCGCCATCGCGCGCGCCCTCGTCAAGATGCCCCGCGTGCTGCTTCTCGATGAGCCCCTGTCCAACCTCGATGCCCGTCTGCGTCTGCAGACCCGTGAGGAGATCCGCCGCATCCAGCGCGAGACCGGCATCACGACCGTTTTCGTTACGCACGACCAGGAAGAAGCCATGAGCATCTCCGATTACATCGTCGTCATGAAGCAGGGCGTCGTTCAGCAGATCGGTCAGCCCCAGGATGTCTACGACGATCCCGCCAACCTTTTCGTGGCCAAATTCCTGGGAACCCCGCCCATCAATGTCTTTGAAGGCCGCGTCGAAGGCGGCAAGGTCTATATCGGCGAGGACGCGGTCCTTGCGACCGATATCGCCGAGGACAAAAAGCTCTTCATCGGCGTCCGCCCCGAGGGCTTCGTGCTCGATGAGGCCGGCGCGCTCTGCTGCGAGCTCTCCGGCGTTGAGGTCATGGGCCGCGACGTCTCCGTCGTTTCCCGTCACGAGGGCTGCCAGACGGCGGTGCTTCGTTCCATCATTCCTGCCGAGCAGAAGCCGAGCATTACGGGCAGCGCCGTCCGCTTCACCCTGAAGCCCGCCAAAACCTTCCTTTTCGATGCCGAGACCGAGGAACGCATCCCCTACGAGGTAAAGTAAGATGGTAGAAAACAGGAAAGAATGGAAAGCGTGGCTTTACCTTTCTCCGGCCATCGTCCTGCTGCTGGTCTTCACGGTGTGGCCCATCATCAACACCGTGGCGATGTCCTTCCTCGAGGGCTACAGCGGCCTGCAGGCGGCGGGAGGCGCCACCTTCAAATTCGGTATCGGCAACTTCGTCAAGGTCATTCAGTATAAAAAATTCGCGCAGTGCCTCAAAAACACCGTGCTGCTGTGCGTGCTGACCGTACCGCTCAGCTCCGTGCTCGCGCTGCTCATCGCGGTCGCGCTCAATAACATCGGGCCCATCTCGAAGGCCCTGCAGGCGGTCTTCTTCCTGCCCTATGTCACGAACTCCATCGCCATCGGCATGGTCTTCGCCGCGATGTTCAACATCGTCGGCAGCTTCTACGGCACTGAGAACGAGATCGTCGTGACCGCCGGCATCATCAACAATATCATCGAATTCTTCGGAGGAACGCGGATCAACTGGATCAATTACGGCTCCTCCTACGCGGCCAATATCGCCGTCATGACGATCTACATCGTCTGGAACGCGCTGCCCTTCAAGATCCTGATCCTCCTGGGCGGCCTGCAGAGCATCAACAAGCAGTACTACGATGCCGCCAAGGTCGACGGGACCTCCCGCTTCCGCACGCTGACGCGCATCACCGTCCCGCTGCTTTCGCCGATGATCGCCTATGTCGTCATCACCGGCTTCATCGGAGGCTTCAAGGAATACACCAGCATCGTCGGTATCTTCGGCGAAGCGATGGGCCCGGCCGATGACGCCAAGCGACTCAACACCATGGTCGGCTTCATTTACGACTCGCTGTCCACCAACAGCCAGGGACGTGCCAGCGCCGCCGCCCTTATCCTCTTCGGCATCATTCTTGTCGTTACCCTGATCAATCTCAAGGTCAGCGACAAGAAGGTCCAGTACTAAGGAGGGCGCCATGAACACGATGAAAGAAAAAGACATGAAAAAGGTGACCGCCCGTCAGCGCGTCACCCACGCCGCGGCGAACACCCTTCGCTACGTTTTCCTGATCCTCATGGCCATGATCGTCCTGTTCCCGTTCTACTGGATG
>JAZQNF010000045.1:0-2430 GCA_045627225.1 Bianqueaceae bacterium | reverse complement strand
CGACCGGGTAGCCCATCTCCTGCGCCGCCTTCCTGGCCTCCTCCAGGCTGTAGGTGATCTCGGAGGGGATGACGGGCTCGCCGATCGACTGGCACATCTCCTTGAAGAGCTCGCGGTCCTCGGCGCGCTCGATGCTTTCGGCCGGGGTGCCCAGAAGCTTCGTACGGCACTCCTTCAGGATGCCCTTTTTGTCGAGCTGCATCGCGAGGTTCAGGCCGGTCTGGCCGCCGTTGCCGGGCACGATCGCGTCCGGGCGCTCGTAGCGGAGGATCTTGGCGACGTATTCCAGGGTGAGGGGCTCCATGTAGACCTTGTCGGCGATGGAGGTGTCCGTCATGATGGTGGCCGGGTTCGAATTGCAGAGGATGACCTGATAGCCCTCCTCCTTCAGGGACAGGCAGGCCTGCGTGCCTGCGTAATCAAATTCGGCGGCCTGCCCGATGACGATGGGGCCGGAGCCGATGATCAGTATTTTTTTGATATCCGTTCTTTTAGCCATGCTTATGCCTCTTTTCCGTTTTTGCGTAAATAAACCAGCTTGTTGTTCGATACGGTGGCCATGCAGCGCCCGTAGACCGTCCGTCCCTCAAAGGGCGTGGAGCGGCCCAGGGAGAGGAAGGCGGAGGGATCGAGCGTGTAGGCCTCGTCCAGCTGCCAGAAGGCGTAGTCGCCTATGGCCGGGAGCCCGAAGCGCCGCCGGGGCGCCTCGCTCATCAGGCTGACCAGCTTTTCAAGGCTTAAGACGCCCTTCCGGACCAGCTCCGTGTAGAGCATCGGGAAGGCTGTCTCCAGCCCGATGATGCCGTTCAGGCTTTTGGCAAAGCCGCGGGCTTTTTCCTCCGCGCTGTGCGGCGCGTGATCGGTCGCGATCATGTCGATGGTGCCGTCCAGGAGGCCTTCGAGGAGCGCCTCGCGGTCGGCCCGGGAGCGGATCGGCGGGTTCATTTTGAAGCGGCCGTCATCCCCGAGCATCGAGTCGTCCAGGAGCAGGTAGTGCGGGGCGGTCTCGCAGCTGATGTTGACGCCCGAGGCCTTCGCGTCGCGGATGAGCTCCACGCTCTCCCGGCAGGAGATGTGGCAGACGTGGTAGGCGCAGCCGGTCTCCTCGGCGAGGCGGATGTCCCGCTCGATCGGGCGCCATTCGCTCTCGGCCTGAGTGCCCGGACAGCGCTCGTCCTCGCAGTGCGCGCTCCGGATGCGGCCGAGCGCCCCGGACTGCCGCATCGCCTCCTTCATCAGCGCCGCGGACTGCACGCCGCGGCCGTCGTCGGAGAAGCCGCAGACGTAGGGGGCCATCGCCGCCAGGTCCGCAAGCTCCGTCCCCTTTTCACCGACCGTGATGGCGCCGAAGGGCATGACGCGGATGGCGGCGCCCTGCGCGATGAGGTCCCATTGGACGTTCAGGTGCGGAAGGCTGTCGGGCACGGGCGAGAGATTGGGCATCGTGCAGACCGTGGTATAGCCGCCGGCGGCCGCCGCCCGGCTCCCGCTCCGGATGGTTTCCTTATACGAAAAACCCGGCTCGCGAAAATGCACGTGCACATCGCAGAAGCCGGGAAATATTACGTATTCGGTTTCGTCCGGAAACACTGACAGAGCCAGTGCGGCCGTTTCGGGTACAGTATAACTGTCAGAATAAGGAATTAATCGGTTCATCATCCAACCTTTCCGGCCTCTCTGTGCCGAATTAAAGATTTTGTTGATTTTCACGGATTATACCACCGGGGCCGGGCGCTGTAAAGCCCCTATTTGGGCCGGGCGGAATTCGTGAAGATTTTGTAAATATTCCCGCGCAGCTTCTTCTATGGCTTGAAAAGCCCTCGGGAAAGGGGCTATAATATAGGGTATTATTTCGGAAAGGAGTCTCTTCAGACAATGCTGGAACTGAAAAACATTGTAAAGGTCTATCCCTCGGGCGGTGAAAACGTCCGTGCACTGAAGGGAGTCAGTCTGCGCTTCCGGAACAGTGAATTCGTCTCCATCCTGGGCCCCTCCGGCTGCGGCAAGACCACCATGCTCAACATCATCGGCGGGCTCGATCAATATACGGAGGGCGACCTCATCATCAACGGACGCTCTACCAAAGAATACAGGGACAGGGACTGGGACACCTACCGCAATCATTCCATCGGCTTTGTGTTCCAAAGCTATAATCTGATCCCGCACCAGACGGTGCTTTCCAATGTCGAGCTCGCGCTGACGCTTTCGGGCGTCGGCAAGAAGGAGCGGCGTGAGCGCGCCAAAAAGGCGCCCGAGGCGGGCGGGGTGGGCAATCAGCTGAAGAAGCGGCCGGCGCAGATGTCCGGCGGGCAGATGCAGCGCGTCGCCATCGCGCGTGCGCTCGTGAACGACCCGGATATCGTTCTCGCGGATGAGCCGACCGGCGCACTGGATACGGAGACCAGCGTGCAGATCATGGACATCCTCAAG
>JAZQNF010000044.1:0-17027 GCA_045627225.1 Bianqueaceae bacterium | reverse complement strand
CATGGCCAGAAGCTCAGCCGCGTTGGCCGCGTTCATGCTGCCGCCGTACTGAATGCGCATCTCGTCCGCCACAGAGGCGCCGAAGATCTCGCTGAGGCAGTCACGGATCGCCTTGCAGACCTCCTGAGCCTGCTCGGAGGTAGCGGTACGGCCGGTGCCGATGGCCCAGATGGGCTCGTAGGCGATGACCGTCTTCTTGGCCTGCTCCTCGGTAAGACCGTCCATGGCGATCTTGACCTGGTTGCGGATCAGCTCCACGGTGATGCCCTGCTCGCGCTGCTCGAGGCTCTCGCCGACGCAGACGATGGGCTTCAGGCCGTATTCGAAGGCCTTCTTGACCTTGGCGTTGATGAACTCATCGGTCTCGCCGAAGTAGCCGCGGCGCTCGGAATGACCGAGAATGACATATTCGCAGCCCGCGTCACAAAGCATCGCGCCGCTGATTTCGCCGGTGTAGGCACCCTTGTCCTGGATGTACATGTTCTGCGCACCTACGGCGATGCCGCTGCCCTTAACGGCCTCGGCTACGGTGGTGATGTCTACGAAAGGCGGGCAGTATACGACGTCAACCGCCTTGGAGGGGGCTACGATGGGAGCCAGCAGCTCGCAAAGGGCCTTCGCCTCGGAGGGAGTCTTGTTCATTTTCCAGTTGCCGGCGATGATCTTCTTGCGGCCGCGGTTGTTGACGGCAGCCACGCCGGGAAGCTCTTTGCCTTCCAGGAATTCCAGAGAGGCGCCGCCGCCGGTGGGGATGTGGCTCATCTTGTCACCGAAGCCGAGCTGGTTGACAGCCGCCGCGGAATCGCCGCCGCCGATGACGGTGATGGCATCCTCAAGATCAGCAAGCGTCTGCGCAACGGCAACGGTGCCGCCGGCGAAATTACTCATTTCGAAAACGCCCAGAGGGCGGTTCCAGACGACCGTCTTGGCAGTAGCCAGAGCCTCGGCAAACAGAGCGCGGGTCTTGGGACCGATGTCCATACCCATCTCGTCGTCCTCCATGGAGCCCTCGACCACACGGAAGGGAGCATCATTGGAGAATTCCTTGCAGACCAGATTATCAACGGGAAGAAGCAGCTTGACGCCCTTCTCCTCGGCCTTTTTGATCATTTCAAGCGCGTAGTCCATCTTGTCGGCTTCCAGCAGAGACTTGCCGATCTTGATGCCCTGGGCAGCCAGGAAGGTGTACGCCATGCCGCCGCCGATGATCAGAATGTCGACCTTTTCCAGAAGGTTGTTGATGACATTGATCTTATCGGAGACCTTGGCACCGCCCAGAATGGCGGCAAAGGGACGGACAGGGCTGTCGACGGCGTTGCCGAGGAAGTTGTTCTCTTTTTCCATCAGGAAGCCGACAACGGCGGTGTCGACGAACTCGGTCACACCGACGGTGGAGCAATGAGCGCGGTGAGCGGAGCCGAAAGCATCGTTGACATAAACATCGCAAAGAGAAGCCAGCTCACGGCTGAAGCTCTCTTCGTTCTTGGTTTCTTCCTTGCGGAAGCGGGTGTTCTCAAGAAGCATGACTTCGCCATCCTTCAGAGCCTCGGCCGCAGCCTTAGCCTGAGGACCGACGACCTCGCCCTCCTCAATGAACTTGACTTCCTGACCAAGCAGCTCGCTGAGGCGCTTGGCTACAGGTGCGAGAGAATATTTAGCCTCGGGACCTTCCTTGGGCTTTCCGAAATGAGAGCAAAGGATGAGGCGGCCGCCGTCGGCGATCAGTTTCTTAAGAGTAGGCAGAGCCTGGACAAGACGGTTCTCGTCAGTGATGACGCCGTCCTTGACGGGTACGTTAAAGTCACAGCGGACCAGAACGCGCTGTCCCTTAACCTGGATGTCATCAATTGTCTTTTTATTGAGCATGAATCAAATCCTCCAAAATAAAATCAAAACCGTTGAATATTTTATAACATTGCCTCTTAAAAAGCAAGTTATTTTTCTGTTGGGGAAGGCAGTCCGAAGAGCTCCTCCAAAAGCACGGCAGCCCCCTCCACGGCCACATCGGGCGCGATCAGGTCGGCCTGCTCCCTGATAAAATCATCGCCGTTCTGCATGGCTACCGCGATTCCGGCCGCCTGAAGCATTTCCAGATCGTTCCGGCTGTCGCCGAAGGCAATGACATTTTCCCTTGCAAGTCCGAGACTTGCGCACAGCTCCCCGAGACCGCGGGCCTTGGTGACTCCGCGGGCCGTCAGCTCAAGCTCGGTCCCGTACATGCAAAGCACCTCGAGTCCGCCCTTTTTCTCGAGGAAGGACCTGGCTCTCTGCCTGTCCTTATCCGAGAGAAAAAAGCCCTGGATCTTACCGGTCGGAAGCTCGTTTACGCGCTTTTTATCGGCAAAGGAAAGACGCACGAGATGACCGCTGTAAACCGCCTTATCGATCTTTTTGAGCGGCACGCCGATGAGCTTGGAAAAAACCCTTTCGGACCTGCGATTGCCCGCCTGCTGACCGAAGCGGAAAAGAAAGGCGCCTCCGTGTCCGCGGCGCACGGCGCGAAGGCAGAGCGAAAGCTCCTCCGGGCTCATCGGATGAACGGCGATGCGCTCGGCCTCCTCGCCCCAGCCCTTCTGCACCAGGGAACCGTTGGCACTGATGCTGTAGTCAAAGCAGCTGCGGACGTTTTCGGAGAGCTGAGCCAGATCGCGTCCGGTCGAAACGACGACATAGATGCCTTTTTCCCTCAAGGCCTGAAGAGCCCGGACGGTGCGGGGCGGTATGGGACGGCCATTGCACATCAGCGTCCCGTCAAGATCAAAGGCCGCCAGCCGGATGTGTGACAGACGCTCCCGAAGGTCGCTTGCGACACACATGCTCACAGGCGCGACAGCCGGTCGCGCAGCAGCATCTTGAACTTGCCGGGCTCATCACCCATCGGATTGTGTCCGGATTTTTCGAACCAGATCAGCTCCTTGGAGGGAGCCTCGATCAGATCGAACCAGTCCTGCACAAGGACGCTGGGCGTATTCTGGTCCAGACGGCCGTCCATGATCAGCACCGGTACCTCGAATTTTGTGCAGTCGCGCTTGAAATCCGTGCGGCCGATCTCCTCCCACATGGCCTTCAGCACGCGCTTGTAGCCCTTGATATAGCCGTAAAGATCCTTCGGGCTGTACTCACAGGATCTGAGGATGGGCCAAAGCATGGCGCCCGCGTAGCTGCGCTTGGCCTTGTTTTGGGAATAGCCGCCGTATTTCATCATGATGTTCCGCTGCACCATCATGCCGTCATAGCCGCCCTTATAGACGCCCATGACAGGAGGACCGACCTCCTTCAGCTTGGCGACGGCTGCCTCATCGCCCGCGCGGGATGCCTCATCCAGCGAGAACTGCCAGCTGATCAGCTCGTTCTGCTCGATGTTGACGACCTGGCCGAAGCCGACAAAGGCCCGGATGTGCTCGGGATAACGCTTGGCCAGATGGGTCCCCAGGAGGGAGCCCCAGGAGCCGCCGATGATGAAAATCTTTTCCTGGCCGAAGCGCTCGCAGAGAAGCTCGACGAGCTCGCGGGCATCCTCGACCATCTGATCGACCGTCAGGCTTTCCTCGGGGACGTTATAGTAGGAGCCGCCGGAGCCGCGCTGATCCCAGCCTACCAGCGTGAAGCTGTCCATCAGATCATCGTGGTCATGCAGAATGGTGTGACGGTTGCAGACGCCGGGGCCTCCGTGCAGGAAAAGCAGGACCGGAAGGGTCTCATCGTTGGTGCGGATATGGATACGCTGGGGGACACCGCCCAGAGTAACATAGCTTTTTTCGTCAAGTTTGGCTTTCATGGTTGATTCTCCTTAGATATCTTTATGCACCGATACGGACGAACGGCGCGCTTTTCGGTCGAAATTTCTGACAAAGGCCGCGGCATCGCGAAGCGTGGGAACAGACAGACGCTTCCACCCCTCGGGCGGCATATAACGGACGCCGCGGCTTTCCAGCAGGGGAAGAAGGCTCTGCAGGCGTTTTCTGAAGTCCGCGAAGCCGGGCTTACGCTTTCCGCACCAGGCGGCCTCCGCGGAGGCCATGTAACGGGGCCAGGCATATTCCTCCAGCCGCTCGTCGGTGCGGATGAACTCCGTCCACAGAAGACATTCGGTGCCGATGACGGCGGAATCCTCGTCCTTCGCGTAGCCGCGCGGGGCCGTTTCAAGCTCATAAATGTCCCGGAGAGACTGAAGCGCAAAGGGATAGTCGCAATAGGCATGATGGAAGGGACTGTACAGGATCCTTCCGCCCCCGGCCGCATATTGCAGGCTCGTTTTCGCTTTGTCCTTGGTCCAGAGCTGGATAACAGCGCCCGGATGAAGGTTGCCGCCGTAAGCTGCATCGTTCCAGACGATGGCGGTCTTTCCGAGGCTCTTCACGAATTCGATCAGACGGTTCTCAAAGTCGCCCTGAAGCTCACGCAGACTCCGAAGGCCCTTTTCCTTCATGCGGGCCTGACAGTCAGGGCAGCTTCCCCAGGCGGTTTTGGGCGCCTCATCGCCGCCGATATGAAAATACGGTCCGGGAAACAGCTCCGCCATGTCCTCGATCAGCTCGCAGACAAAGCGGAAGCTCTCTTCCTTTCCGGCACAGATCAGGTCATAAAAGATGCCGCCGCTCGTCTTGACCTCGACGGGCTCTCCCGTACAGCCGAGAGAGGGATAGGCATGCAGAATAGCGCTGGTATGGCCGGGAAAATCGATTTCCGGGATGACCTGGATCCCGCGGTCCTGACAGTACGCGACAAGCTCCCGGACCTCCTCGCGGGTGTAATAGCCGCCCTCCTCCTCATCGGAGGCATAGTTCCCGAAATGATCGCCCCGACGGCGCGAGCCGATTTCATGAAGCAGCGGAAAACGCCCGCATTCGATGCGGAAGCCCTGATCATCGGAAAAATGCCAGTGCCAGGTGTTGAATTTAAACAGCGCTGCGGTATCGATCATCTTTTTCAGCTCGTCGATACTGAAGAAGTGACGGACGGTATCGATGTGAAAGGAACGAAGCGAAACCGCAGGCTTGTCCTCGATAAAGCAGACGGGCAGCTCTTTCGGACACTGAAAACGGATCTGCGAAAGCGTTGCGCGGGCATAGAACAGGGCCTGAGGACTTCCGCCCTCCAGATAACGCTCCCGTTTGGAAATCATGACACGGTACTCCTCAACGCCCAGCGCGGGATTGATACGCTCCTCAAACCGCCCGTCCGGAACCGTCTGTTCCAGAACCGTCAGGCGCCAGGGCGCCGGAATGATGTTCAGCTTCATAGCACACCTCCATGTCCGTCATTATACAAAAAAAGAACGTCTTTGTCTATCAAAAACGTTCTTTCTTTTCGTTTTACCATTCAAGCGAAATGCCGTTGTTTTCCGCGATCTGCGCACAGTAATCGCGGGATTTCAGCAGGCGTCTCTCCAGCTCATCGGAGTCCTTCGCGCCGAAATCGAGTCCCAGATAGCCGTTGTAGCCCTGAAGCTTCAGGATGCGGAAGAACTCGTTCCAGTCGATGGAGCCCTCCCCGATCGGAAGATGATCGCAATTGACGGGGAAGTTGTCCGCAATATGGATATTGGCAAAGCGGCCCTTCAGCTTGGCCAGCGCCAGGCAGCAGTCCTCACGCTGCGCACTGAAATGGCCGGTATCCATGTTGGCCTTGAGATATTCGCTTCCGACCGCGTCCAGCAGGCGAAGCATCGAATCGACCGAGCAGATGACCTCGCCGACGCGGGGCTCCATGATAACGACCCGACCGAGCTTCCGGCCGTATTCGGCGCAGAAGCCGGCGCTTTCCACCACCGTGTCCCATACGCGCTCCCAGTCAAAATCATCCGGGATACGGATACCTGCCTTGACGCCGAAATCGTAGTCGCCGCCGTCCAGCTGATAAGGCGCGCGTCCGAGATAGGTGACCGGGGGCGCATAGCTGGCCAGATGAAGCGTCTCGGCACCCAGCTCACAGCCGATGTCGGCCATTTCCATGAAATAATCATAGGCCTTCATCCGCTTCGCTTTATCCAGCGAAACCAGATCGGGATTGACCGCGCAGAAATTGTGGATATGGATGTTGTTGTCGGCGAGCGCTTTTTTGTAATCGGCCAGGTTCCTCTTCAGATTGGCTGCATGCTCGGTCCCCAGTCCCTCCATTTCCAGATAGCGGAAGCCCAGACGGTTCAGGTACTCCAGCGATTTGAAATCGTCCCTGGCTTTGGGAGGATAACCGTATCTGAGAATCGTGACCAGGTAGGTAACACTAAGCTTCATGCGTGAAAACTCCTTTGAAAGACAAATTCATATCTTAATCATTCATATTTGAAGGCGTAAACCGCTCCGTCCTCGGCGACCGTCTGCTCGCAGCCGACCGTACCGTATTCGCCGTTGACATAAAAGGCCCAGTAATGACCGTCAAGGTCGTAATCGGCACGGATGCCGTTGACATACTTGACATAGAGGCCGTAAGGGCCTTCCTCGCCTTCGATCAGCCCTTCATCGAGAAGGGCCTCCCCCACGTAGGTTTTTTCGGTCGTGACGGTAAAGGAGGTCGTTTTTCCCTCCGCGTCCACAACCTCAAAGGTAAAGGTCACTTTACCTTCTTTTCTTTGCTCTGCCGCATTTTTTCCGAAGAAGGCGATAGCCGCAATCAGCGCCGCTCCGAGAAGAACGCAGAGAACCGTGATCCATACTCGTTTCTTCATGTTCATGTTCTCCTATGTATTTTTTGTTGACTGCCCGGATGAAGCCGGCTCTCGCGGCGTCCGGGACAAAAGCTCAGCAGATATTTCGGCTTCGCGCAAAAGGCTTCGTGCGGTCTTCTCGGATGACTCCAATGACTTTTCCCCGATGCGGCTCGGGTCAGCACAAAGAAATGCAGCAGCGCGTTACGGCGACGGGCTCGCGCAGGATTTTCACCTGCTTCCCTGGATGAGCTTAGCAAAGTATAACACAGGCCGTTTTTTTATTCAAGCTTGCTCATTGGCTTAACACGTAAAACGCCACCGCGCTGGCCGCCGCTACATTCAGCGAATCCACGCCGTGGTACATCGGAATTTTTACGGTAAAGTCAGCCCTTGCGATGGTCGCGTCCATCAGGCCCTCCCCCTCGGTCCCCAGGATGAGCGCAAGCTTTTCGCACGCCTTCAGCAGCGGCGAGGATATGGGAAGCGTATCGTTTTTCAGGGCCATGGCCGCGGTTCGATAGCCGAGATTGGCCAAAAGCGTCATGCCGGCCGTGGGCCAGTCGGAGACCTCGCGCCCGATCCGGGTCCAGGGGATCTGAAAAACCGTCCCCATGCTGACGCGGGCGCAGCGGCGGTAAAGCGGATCGCAGCAGCCCGGGCTGAGCAGCAGGGCGTCGATCCCAAGCGCCGCCGCCGAGCGGAAGATCGCGCCGACATTCGTAGGATTGACGACATTTTCCAGCACGGCGATGCGGCGTGCTCCTGCGAGGACCTCCTCGACGGGAGGCAGCGCCTTGCGCTTCATCGCGCACAAAACACCTCTGGTCAGCGGAAAGCCGGTCAGCTGCGTGAGCACCGGAAGCTCCGCCACATAGACCGGAATATCGCCCAAGCGCTCCGTCAGCTCCTTGGCCTCGCCGCGGAGGCGAGAGGGCTCGGCCAGCATCGAAACCGGCTCATAGCCGGCCTCCAGCGCACGCTCGATCACGTGCGGACTTTCGGCAATGAAAAGGCCCTCGTGGATGGGCTCGTTCACGGTTTTCAGCTGAGCCTCGGTCAGCCGAGCGTAGGCATCGAGCTCCGGGGCGTGAAAATCGTCGATTTGACACAAATAAGCCATAGCTTTGAACTCTCTTCGTTTCGCGCAGCAAGCTGCGCGCCTTCGTTAAATATACCGGTACACCTCTCCGCTTTCGAAATAAGCGAATTCGATCTCCGGATCGCGGTCGGCCAGCACGCCGCAAAGCGCCTTCATGCCATCGCGCTCACTGCCCTCGTGGCCCAGCGTCAGCACCGCCATCCGTTTGCCGAACAGAGCCGCGTCGCGGACGTATTCGCAGACGCGCCACTCGCAGATCTCGCCGGCGATGATCACCTCCGCCTCATGGTTCTGCAGGCGCGCAAGGCTGTCATCGCTGGAGCATTCGCCGAGAGAAAGCGAAAGCGAGGTCGTCTTAAAGTCTGCGTTTCCGCAAAGACGGACGCAGCCGAGCCCTAATTTCCCCTTGATCAGCTGCGCCAGCTCCAGAGGCGTCCGCGCCTCGTCCAGCGTCACGAAATTCTTGGCGGGAAAATGATAGCCGATGCCCAGAGCATCCATGAAGCCCTTGTGGATCAGATCGGGGTCGGAGCGGTGCATATGATCGTGAAAGCGCATGACGGTCAGACCGGAGGCCTCGACGGCCGCGAGCTTTTCGCGGGTAAGCTCCTCGTCGGAAAGACGGTCGGGATGATTGTAAAAGGTCGGCTCGTGCGTGATGAGCGCATCGGCCCCCCACTCCTTCGCCTTTTCAAGCACCTCAGCGGTCGCGATAAAGCAGACGGCGCACTTCTTCACTTCTTTTTCGGGGCAGCCCGCCTTTAGGGTATCGCAGGTATCCTTTACCTGCGTTCCCGACAAAGCGATCAGATCCCGCAGCAGTTGATAAGCCTTCACTTTTCGACGCCTCCGTCCTGTCCGGTCAGCTGCTTCAGCAGCGCGAGGCCCCGATCGGGATAATTCGTAATGATGCCGTCGGCGCCCTTCAGAATGACCGCCGTGAGGTCCTCCTCGTCGTTCACGGTCCAGGGATTGACCTCGATCCCGAGGGCGTGAGCCTCGCGGCAGACGGTGCCCGGCACGAGCAGCTCGGCAAACTGCGGATGCAGCGCATCCATCCCGAGAGACTGAGCGTAGCTCCAGGAATCGACGGGCGTGGCCTCGTACAGCAGACCGCAGTATGCCTCCGGGCAAAGCGCCTTGACCTTTTTCATGCTGTAATGGTTAAAGGAGGAGAAAATGACCTGCCCCAGCATGTCTTTTTCCTTGACCAGCGCAAGCACCTTTTCCTCCAGGCCGGGATACGGCAGGAGAGAATTCTTCAGCTCGACATTGATGTGCAGGCCCTTGGGACCGAGAAGCTCGAACACCTCACGAAGCGTCGGGATGCGGGCTCCCTCGTACTCGGGATGGGTCTTGTTGAAGGTGAACTGCTTAAGCTCCGCCAGGGTGTAATCCCTGATGAAGCCCGTGCCGTCGGAGACTCGCTCCAGACGCTCGTCGTGGGCGACGACGATCTCGCCGTCAAGGCTCAGATGCGCGTCGAGCTCAACGCCCCAGGCCCCCATTTCAGCCGCCAGGGCAAAGGCCTCCAAGGTATTTTCGGGCGCATAGCCGGATGCGCCGCGATGTCCGATAATATGCTGACTCATGGTACTCCCCCTAAAGGTTAAAATAAAATACAGCCGGTAAAGCTGATGGTTTTTTCTCCGTAATAATAAGGCAGGCCGGCATTCCGGCAAACGGCGGTCACGAACAGCCCGTAGGCCTCCATCGACGAAAAGGCACGCTCCGGATATCGGCAGGGCTCGGGATAGGCGCAGCTTTTGCAGATCCGGCAGCCTCCCGCCCCCAGGCAAAGAAGCTCCGGATACTCCCCGAGCATCTCTTCCCGAAGCTCGGAAAGCCTCCGATTGTGAAGCTCCTCCGTGTCCCGCATGCCGCGCGAATCGATCCGCTTGGAAAGATGACCGACCGTCTGAAGCAGGAGGCCGTGATGATAACCGTAAAGGCGGTCCCCGCATTCCTCCAGCGTCCCCACGGCGGGCGGACAGGTCCAGCTACGTCCGTAGGCCCGGCAGACATCCGCCGAGCAGGCGCTGCGGACGCGTTCCTCGCAGACCAGAGACTGCGGATCCAGGGGCACCGCTTCAAAGCCCATTACACGGGCCCGTTCCAGCCAATCCGTCATCGCCGTTCCTCCGTTTCTTCGGTATCATCCTCTTTTGATCAGTGCCGCTGACAGATCATTGACATTCGTCCCGGTGGGGCCTGTCATGATCAGGGCATCGGCCGCCGCCAGCGCATGGTATGAATCGTTATCCTGCAAACAGGCATATACATCGATGCCCTTCTGCGTGAGCCGGGACTGCGTCTCGCCGGTCACGAGCCCGCCGGCCGCATCGGTAGGGCCGTCCGTTCCGTCAGAGCCTACGCTGAAGACACAGGCATCCGCAATGCCCGCAATGACGGGCGCTGCTGCCAGCGCAAGCTCCTGATTGCGTCCGCCCAGTCCGTTTCCGCTCAGATGAACGACCGTCTCGCCGCCGGCGATGAAGGCCAGCGAGCGCCCGCTGTTTCGGTAGTGGCGCAGGATGCTGCCGAGAAAGACGCCGGCATCACGCGCGGTGCAGGAAAGCTCAGAGGTCAGGACGATCGGCTCGTAGCCAAGCGACCGGGCCGTTTTCTCCGCAGAGGCGCAAAGCTCACGCACACTGCCGGTCACCAGGGTCGTGACACGCGAAAGCTCCTTCGGGGTCTCCGTCTTTAACAGTGCCTTCATCTCTTCCGTCAGCGTAAGCTCATATTTCGCCGCAATACGGCAGGCATCCTCCGAGCTCGTCGAATCCGGATAGGCAGGACCCGACGCGATCATGTCAAGCGGGTCCCCGATCACATCGGACAGGACCACCGAAAAAACCGCCGCCGGCTCGCAGAGCTTGGCGAAGCGCCCGCCCTTCACCGCCGAAAAGCGCTTCCGGACGGTGTTGATCTCGGTGATATCGGCCCCGCAGGCCAGAAGCTCAGAGGTAAGGCGCGCCATGTCCTCCTCCGGAATCAACGGCTTTTCAAAGAGCGCGGATCCGCCGCCGGAAAGGAGGAAAAGGACGGTATCGGAAGAGGAAAGCCCACTGACCATGCGGATCGCCTCATCGGTGGCCGCATAGGAATTTCCGTCCGGCACCGGATGACCCGCCTCACGGATCAGGAGCGGACCGATCGGCCCGCGGCTGTGACCGTACTTCGTGATGACGATGCCGCCGTCGATGCGCTCCCCCAGCTGGGCATAGGCCGCCTCCGCCATCTGCCAGGCCGCTTTGCCGGCAGCCACGAGCACCAGCCTTCCCTCGCCGAAGGAGGCCTCCTCCAGGGCCTTCCGCACGGCCTCAGCCGGCTGAGCGTTCCGGAGCGCCTCGCGGATGATCGCCTCCGCATCCTCTCGAATCTGCATAAATCCTCCTACCCGACCGTCAGATCGGCATAATGAAACGCGACGGCCTCGCGAAGCCTTTCCGGCTCCACCTCGACCTGCGCGCCGATCCGGCCCGCACTGAAAAGAATCGTATCAAAAAGGACAGCCGTCTCATCGATGACCGTCACAAAGGTTTTTTTCATTCCGATGGGTGAGCATCCGCCGTGCACATAGCCGGTGAGCGGCAAAAGCTCCTTCAGCTTCAGCATTTCGATGCTCTTCTCTCCTACCGACACAGCCGCCTTTTTCAGATCCAGCTCTGCCTCGACCGGGATCATAAACACAAAATGCTCACCGCTGTGACCGGTCGTCACCAGCGTCTTAAAGACGCGGTCCGGATCCTGCCCGAGCACCCGCGCGACCTCGGCGCCGGAAAGAGCTCCGCCGGGCGCCTCATAGGCATAGCTTCGATAGGGAATGCCCAGGCGGTCAAGCGTACGCATCACATTGGTCAGGTTTTCCTTCATTCGGCCTCCTCCTGTTTCGGAAAACAGGCAAGGATGCGCTCGTTGATCTCCCGGTCCGCCGGGCAAAAATCAAAGAGCGGGATCTCCTCCGGAAGGATCCACCGAAGATCGTTGTGCTCCAGCAGCGCAGGCGTGCCCTCGGCGATCGAGGCATAAAAAAGCGTCAGCCGGATGCAGAGGTCCGTGTATTCGTGGATGACCTCCATGAAGACCTCTCCGACCCGGACCGTGATGCCAAGCTCCTCGCGGCACTCACGGATGAGGGCCTCCTGCTTGGTCTCACCGGGCTCGACCTTGCCGCCGACATACTCCCACAGAAGTCCGCGGGCCTTATGGGCCGGCCGCTGACATATCAAAAAACGTTCGCCCTGACGGATCAGGGCTGCTACCACATCGGTCATGATGATCCGTCGGCTCCTTGTTTATGAATTGGATGAGGCTGCGGCTGCGTTGGACTGCTGCTGCCGGATCGCGTCAATGACCAGCAGCACGCAAAGGCAGCAGAGCTCATCCTCGTCACGCTGCGTGTCGATGACGTAGGAATCGCCCCAGGTGAACCATTCCTTGGAAACGGAAGCGATCCTTGTGACCCCGTCGGTGATATCATATTCATGGGCCATGAAATTGCCGAGCACCTTCCAGCCGAGGCCGCCTACATTGTACTCGTTGAAGAAGAAGCGCTTGGTGACCTCCAGCTCCTCTCCTCCGTCGATGCTGATATAAAAGCAGGGCAGAAAGGAAAAAAGCTTTTGATGAATGAAGGCACGCTCCTCACCGAACGGATCGAGCACGTGCAGCTTCTTGCCGAAGGAGAAGACCTCGCCCTCGACGGTGTAGCAGACAGCGCCGTCTTCGCCGCAGACGGTAAACTTATCGCCCCAGCTGAATACTTTTTGCTTAATATACAGTTTCATGTTCAAACCTCCCTGGACAAGGCGCGAAGGACCGTGTCCATATCCTTGATGCTGAAGCTGACGTAATCAGGCTTGCCTATCGTGCAAAGCGAGCAGGCATAGCCGGGGATTTCCTGAAATTCACGGAAAAAAAGCTCACGGCCGTCCGCCTTGCGCTCGGCCGCCTCCGGCTCCGCCAGGCCGATCGGGCCGTCACCGGGCGCCAGATAGATCCCGACGCCGATCGCCTTCATCCGGCTCTCCTTCATCGTCCAATAACGGTAAAAAAGCTCTGTTCGCTCTTCGTCTGTCGCCGTTTCGGACAGGACATCGTTTTCTTCCTCCGCGAAGAATTTCTGCGCGATCCGAAGCATCCGCGGACGGTCCGGCTTCATGCGCTCGATATCAATGCCCAATTCCAGATTTCCGAACGCACAGACTGCCCATTCCTGAGAATGGGACAGATTGAAGAAATACGGCAGCTCTTTGAAAAACGGCTTTCCGTGTGTGTTCCGGATAACGGCAGGAAAAGGATCGACGCCCTCCATGAGCAGCGCATACGAAAGCAGAAGCCCTGCCGTCAGCGACAGATTCCGGTCGCTTTGCAGACGGAAGCGCTCCGCTCTTTTTCTGCGGTCGGGCGGGCAAAGCTGCCAGGCTTTTTCAAGCCGGCCCTCCTGTAAAAGCTCATCGGCCCGGGCTGCATAGATCCTGACCTTCGATGATTGCATAAAAACTCCTTTTCGGCTTAAAAGCGGACAGTTTCCGATGGCTCCGTGAAGGACGAAAAAACTGCCTCGGCATTCTTCAGGTAAAAGACCTGAGTATTGCCGTCATTTTCATCGTACATGGCTCTTAAAGAAGGATAGGCATCCAGCATGGATTTCCTGGCCTCCGAACGGTCGTCCTCACAAAGCTCGGCGCTGATCCGAAGCCAGCGGCCGTTGTGGAAGGCACAAAGCTCGACCTTGGGATTTTCCAGGATCTGGCGGGACACTGCCTTTTTTCTGCCCGTCTGGATATACAGCTTATCCTCAAAGATATGGGCCGTGCCGAAGGGACGCACACGCGGCTGATCCCCCTCGACAGTGGCCAGATAATAGACTCCGGCATCTTTCAGAAACTGACATACACGCTGCATCTTCCTGCCTCCCTATGCAATAATATGAGCTTATTATATCATGACGCTTTAGTTTGTTCAAGCAAGGCTGCATAAATAGACAAAAACTCCCCGCCCTTAAAAGGCAGGGAGTGTGAAGCTCAGCTGACATACAGCTCGATCGCTTTGGCCGCAAACGCAGCCGTACCGGGCCCGCCGACGGAATCGATGTTCTCGCTCATCTCGCCGCCGGCCGCGTACATCTGACCGAGTCCGGCCAGAATCTGTTTGGTGCAGGTATAATAATGAGCCGAGATATAGTCCGTCAGGGCTTTGACCTCGGCCTGCGCCTCGGGAGCATCCGCGGGACCCTCCTTAAGCTTTCCGAAGCCGGCAAAGATCTGCATCAGGCCGTGGCCGAGAGCCTCCTGCTTTTCGTCGGAATAGGACGCAGCCTTCTCTTTGTATTCGCGATAGGCCTCCGTTCCGCCCCATTTTTCTTCCGCTTCGGCTTCGTAGCGTTCGATTTTTTCCTTGTCGAAAAACCTGAAATCCATCTTATATACTCCTGTTCTTCTGATTTCCTCCGCGAACGAGATCAGGCCCTCCAGACGCTCCTTTTTGCGCTTGAACAGCTCGATCTGCCGTTCGAGCACCTGATCCCGGTCAAAGGAAGGACCGTCCAGGATACGGGCGATTTCCCGAAGGCTGAAATCCAGCTCCCGGAACATCAGAATATGCCCCAGACGCTCAAGACAGGACTCATCATACAGTCTGTAACCGGATTCTGACAGCTGCGTCGGCTTCAATAAACCGACCGCGTCGTAATGATGAAGTGCGCGTACTGTGACGCCGCTTATTTTGCTCAGCTGATTGACCGTCCACATCCCCGGAGCCTCCTTTTCGCAGATGAGGGTATCATAAACCATGACGTAATGTGAGAGTCAAGAGGCTGGCTCACGCTTTTTCGGATTTATTCTCCGAAAAGCTTCTCTTTCAGACGCTTCGCCCAAAGCTCGTTCTCTTCCTTGATGGGAGAATGCGCAGACTCGGCAAAGGGGACATACTCCTTGCAGGGCGCTTCCAGCGCATCAAACCAGGCCCTGGCCAGTACGGTCGGCGTATTCTGATCGTGATCGCCCTGGAAAAGATAAACAGGCACGTCAAGCTTTTTGACATCGCGGTCGAACTGAAGGGAGACCACCTCAGGCCAGAGCTTCTGCAGGCAATAGAAGGTGCCTTTTGCGTAGCGGTAGAGATCCGGAAGCAGGTTGTACTCGCCCGAGGTCAGGAAGGGCAGGATCACGCTCTTGACGATGCTCTCCTTCTCCTTCCAGCAGCCGCCGCCGAATTTGGTCATGTAGTCGCGCTGCACCATCAGCGCATCAAGGCCGCCGGCATACATGCCGTCCACCGGCTCACCGATCTTTTCGAGCTCCTTAAGCGCTTTTTTATCGCCGTGCTCCTTCGCGTAGTTCACGGTGAAATCGTAGGACATCTTTTCATTTAACGGGCCGTTGACGAATTGTCCCATGCCCACATAGGCCGCGATCGTGTCCGCATGCCTGGTGAGATAGCAGACGCCCAGGATACTGCCCCAGGAATGCCCGACAAAGTATATCTTCTCCTTGCCGAAGCGCTCGCGCAGGTAATTCACGACTGCGTACATATCCTCGACCTGCTGGTCGATCGTCATGTCCTTATCTGCATTCCGCGCCCGATAGCTCTTGCCGGCCATGCGCTGGTCCCAGCAAACCATGACGCAGGCATCGGCCAGATAGCGGCTCTGTCCGGGCATGACCCAGGAACGGTCGCAGACGCCCGGACCTCCGTGCACAAAAAGGAGCACCTCGCCGTCGGGCTTATTGCTGCGGATGTGGATGTGCTGGCGGTCGCCGTTGACATCGATGTAAAGTCTTTCATCAAGCTGATACTTCATGAAGGGTTCCTCCTGCTGCTGATATATTTTCGTGTTTCTTTTAAATCCGGACCGTGTCCGCTTCCTCCGCGGAACGGTATGACTCGCTTTCCTCCAGACGAAGCTCAAAGAGGCCTCCGTCAAAGAAAACATCGTTCCCTTGGGCATCCCGATAGAAAGACAGCCTTTCGGCGCCGACCTGTCTGAAGCCGAGCGAACGGAGAAGCCTGACCGACGGCGCATTCTCCAAAGCAGTCCCGGCGGTGACAAAGGCAGCCTTCTGTGCTTTCAGCCTCTTCAGCAATTCCGAAATACTTTCCTTAGCGTATCCGCGGCCCCAGAAAGCCGGGTGAAAACAGTATCCGATTTCATAGCCCTCTCCTCTTTGATTGAAGGCCACATAGCCTATGACAGTCTCGCGAAAGCAAACGCTGAAAAACATATGCTCATGGCTTTGAGCAAACGATCCCCATCTTGCGATTCTTAGGGCGACGGCCTCGTCTGTCAGCTCCTTGGGCTTATCATACTGTGCATACTCCGTTTTACTCACTTCCGCCCAGATGTCCCGGATCGCCTCCCAGTCTGAAGCGGCTGCACGGCGTATCGTAAGATGCTCCGTACCGATCCTGTCCACCCTCGAAATCAAATACCCTTCAAAAAACTGTTCCGCAAAACGGATGCTCCGCAGGATTTCTTCATCGGAAAAATCCACGCCTTCGGGCGCCACGATCCACTTATCCTCAATATCGTCGGTTCGGTGAAATACCGCGATGACGACCCCGTCAAATACCTCTAACGGTTCTTCGGTGCCCAAAACATAGACATCCTGCCCTGCTCCGTCAGGCGCAATGACATCCTCAATATAACCATAGTTGATCGGATAGTAAATATCATGATGGACAGGATGGCAGCTCCCTGCAGGCCTGTCGATCATCACATGTACTTTTCTACCGATGACATCTCCGTAATCCATACCGAAAAGGACCTCAGCCGCAAAATTTATCTCTTTTTTTATCTGTTTTCTTTTTTACTATAACGATCCCAGCACAGAAAGTCAAAGAAAAAACCCTGAAGCAGGCAATTTGCCTGCTTCAGGGCCTGTATGGACTCTGAAAAACGGAACGATGTCACTCAATCGGCAGCTGAATCTCCGTCAGCCAATCTTGTACAGATTCTTTGTTCCAGATACCATCAATATAGCATTCTCTGGCAAGACCAGCAATTTCATAGCCATTCTTTTCAGCATATTCCACAATAAATGCATATGCTTCTCCAATTGTCTCATAAGCACCTTTGTGGTAGATGCTTAAAACTTTTGCGGCAGGCAGTGTGCTGAATCTGATATGTTCATTTTCTTTGCCAAATGTTGTGACCGCCTCATTATGGCGAATTTTGATGTTTGTTTCGCTGTATTCACCATCGAGATATTCGCAAAATTCGTATGGTGGTTCCGCACATTTTATGTCTGGATTTAATCGCAGACATTCCTC
>JAZQNF010000043.1:0-7003 GCA_045627225.1 Bianqueaceae bacterium | reverse complement strand
CCGCCACCGCTCTTCAGCCCGATCAGATCCTGATAGCTTTCGATGTAGCCGAAGGAGGAGTTTTCCAGCAGCGTATCGGCAGCGGCCGAGGTGAGGATGACATCGCTGTCGGTGAGATCGGAAAAGCTGCCGGCCAGAAGAGGCTTTTGAAGGGCCAGATCGCGGAAGGAGAAGAAGCCCTCGGCCACGAAATTATCGCTGTAATCCGAGACGCTGAAGGTCTCGAAATTGCCGGGGATGAAGGCCAGTCCGGTGCCGCTGACGGGGTAGCCCCTGCGGAAGTAGACGGACTCGATGGCAGCCGGCCCGCGGTTTTCAAGCAGGGCGTCGGCAATGCTTTCGTCGGGGATGTATACGGAGAAAAGGTTGAGCCCGGAGGTCTTTCGGATCCGGGAAAGATCGCGGAAGGCCGTGCCGAACATCGCGACGACAAAGACAGTGATGGCGGAGAAAAGGATGAGGGCGCTTCGGAGGGCCTTGCTTCCTTTCTTTTTCTTTTGAGCGAAATGAGTTTGGTAACCGCTTTTCAGGGCGCGCAGCAGGGTAAACAAACGCCCGTAATGCTTGCCCTCGACCGGTGTCAGCGATTTCATGTCGATGTGCCGGCTGACCTCGTTGACGGTATCGGCTGACGGCTGATAGACGCCGTCTCTTAAGCGAATCTCGCTGCTTTCGTCAAGATAATGAATCTGCGGAGCTTCCAGATAGAAGCGGCCTCCGTGATTGACGATGCGAAGCTTAAGAGGTGCGGCGGGCGTCGGACCGAAATATTCGATTTCAGCCAGAGGAGAGCTGATCGTCTCGTGATCGAGCTCGCCCAGCCAGATATCGTTTTTATCACGCGCGGCATAGCCTTCGGAGGCATCCGTTTCCCTTTCGCGGATCAGCTTGCCGTCGGAAAGCTCAAGCACGCGGTCGCAGTAATAATCGACCAGATCCTTTTCGTGAGTCACCAGAACGACGAGACGGTCGCGGCTGATCTCCTTCAGAAGGTCCATGACCATGACGGTGTTGGCCTCGTCCAGGTTGCCGGTAGGCTCATCCGCGAGGATGACGGGCGGATTTTTGACAATGGCGCGGGCGATGGCGACGCGCTGCTGCTGGCCGCCGGAAAGCGTATCGGGCGTGCGCGAGGCAAATTTGTCCATGCCCACATTGGCCAGGGCGATCTGGCTGCGCCGCTGGATCTCGCTTTCATCGGTCATGCCGCAAAGGCGCAGGGCATTGCCGACGTTTTCAAGGCAGGTCTCGTTCTTTAAGAGGCAGTAATTCTGAAAAATGCAGCCGATGGAACGGTTCCGGACGGTATCGGTGCGGCGGGTGATATCCTGGCCGAGCACCGTAAGAGAGCCGCTGTCAAAGCTGTCGAGACCGCCGATGCAGTTGAGCAGGGTCGTTTTTCCGCAGCCGCTTTGGCCGAAAATGGCGACCATACCGCTTTCGGGAAGGATGAGCGTCATATCGGAGATGACGTGATTCTCGTTGGAGCGGCCCTTGTTGAAATACTTATTCAGGGATTTGAGCTCGATCATTTGGAATCACCTCCCTGAATGGTTTTTTTGACGCTTTCGCCGAAAAGCTTTTTGATTTGCTTGTGTGTGATGCGGACGGTCAGGAGAATCATGCCTGCGGCGATCAGCAGATAGTTCCAGACCGGCAGGTAGGTGAATTTGGGGTTCAGGGTGGGTGAGGTGTAGATCAAGCGCGCCGTGATAAGCATCACCAGGAGTGCGATCAGCATCGCCAGAAACATCCTGACAAAGATGCTTAAGCGGATGGTTCTGACGGGAATGCCCATCGAGCGCAGGATGCCCAGATCATTCTGGAAGCTTGCCATGGACCGGGCAGTGCAGAGGTTGATGAAGAAGGCCAGGAAGATGACGGTGATGACCCAGAGGATCAGCAGTCCGATCAGGCTGATCGAGTTCAGAACGGTCTCGATGGCCGGCGGTGTGTAGGTTTCGTCGGACATGACGGCCAGATAGCCCTCTTCCTTTAACGCGGAAAGGGACTGAGAGGCCTTCGCGTTGTTTTTGTAGAAGAGAGTAGCCTGGCAGTAGCCCTTTTCAGAATCCTTGCCCAGCTCCTTGGAGAGGGAGAAGAATCCGTCGTGGGTAAAGACGATGCGGGCGGATCTGGTGTTGTCAAGAAAGTAGCTGATGCCCGTTACGGTCAGCTTCTGCAGGGGATTCTCCCAGCTGCCGATGCGGAGCTCAGTGTAACGGAGGCTGTCCTTACCGAATTGATCCTGCATCGAGATGGGCAGGACGAGAAGGATCTCGCGCTCGCCGGTGGGGTAGCGGCCGACAGAAACCGCGGAGGGCTTGCTCTCGAAGGAGTAGGACACGGTGAGGAAAAGGTCTGCTTCCGTCGGTCCGTAAAAGAGCTTAAAGCGGCTCGTGTCGCCGCGATCGAGCAGGTAGTCGTAGTGAAGAAAATCGTAGGCGCCGGTCTTTTCGGAAAGGATTTTCAGCTGATCATCCGAAAGCCGGGCGGGATTTTCGTCGGAAAGGATGACACGGCCCTCGTAGGGCTCGAACATCTGTGCTTTTTCGAAAAGAGAGCTGAAATTGCACAGAGAGGTGACCGCAAAGATGCCGAAGGCGCCTACGGTCATGAAGAGGCACAGGAAGAAGGAAAGCATGGGCCGGGCGGTGAAAATGGCCCAGCCAAGCGTGATGCCGTCGGAAAGCGTACGGAGGAAGGAGCGCTTATCGGCTTCGTCCTCCGCCTCCGATACTTGTCCGTTCGAAACAGGCTCGGGAGCGCGAAGAAGCTGATCGGCCTCTACAGCGCCGTCATAGACGCGGATGTGGCGGGTAGCGAATTTCTCAACCTGCTCAAAGTTGTGCGTGACGACGATCAGCAGCTTATCTTGGGAGACCTCTTTAAGCAGCCGGATGATTTCGGCTGCGGACTCGGAGTCTAGGTTGCCGGTCGGCTCGTCCGCGAGGATGATGGGGCTGTCCTTGGCGAGGGCGCGTGCGATGACGGTCCGCTGCTTCTGGCCGCCGGAAAGCTTGCTGCCCTTGGAGTGGAGCTTGTCGGAAAGTCCGACCCGGCGGATGAGCTCGAGCGCCCTTTTGCGGCGCTCGCGCCGGTCCCGGATGTCCATCAGGGCAAGCTCGACATTCTGGAGCACGGTAAAGCTGTCGATGATATTGTAATCCTGGAAAATAAACGATATATACTGCTGACGGTATTTCTCCCAGTCAGCCTGCGAATAATGGGAGGTGGGGCTGCCCTCGATCAGAAGCTCGCCTTCCTCATAGCTGTCCATGCCGCTGATGACATTGAGCAGAGTCGATTTGCCGGAGCCGGATTTACCGGTGACGGCCACGAACTCTCCGCGTTCAAAATCCAGGCTGACGCCGCGGATACCGACGGCGACATTCGAATCGGACACATAGATTTTTCCGATATCGCGTAAAGATAAGAGAGACATGCTGTTTAAACCTCGTAAAAAATGAGTTCTTTTATTATATCACGTTCTGACGGAACTGACAACAAGGCACGGTGAAATCAGAGGAGCGCTGTGTTGACATCAAAAGGCAAAGGGATTATAATACGAAAGATAATTTACATCATTTTGTCCGGTCTTCCGGTCCGGGCAACAGGAGTAAGATATGAGTGATAACGAAAAAGAAGCCGTTGAGCTTTGGGACAGTGATAACGCTGCCTCATCCTCCGGCACTACGAGGAATATGAATAAGAAATCTTCGTCATCGAAAAAGACCGCAAAGCCAAAGCGCAGCAGGAAAATGACCAAGGCCGAAAAGAAGAAGGAGGCGCGGGCAGCCCGCGGCGTATTCTTTACCATTCTGGCAGGGCTTCTGATCGCGGCACTGTTTCAGGCGGTCATCCTGCCCGGAGCTCAGTACCGCAGCGGCAAGAAGCTGAAGGAGGAAGGCCGGTATGAGGAAGCTGCCGAAAAATTCGAAAAGGCCGGCTCCTACCGGAACGCGAAGGAGCTCCTGGACGATTGCCGTGAGGCAGCCAACGAGCGTGATTATCAGCAGGCAACCCTCCTCTTGAGCGAGGGAAAATTTACGGAAGCCAAGAATATTTTTTCTCGCCTACGCAGCTACAAGGATGCTGCCGCCTGTGTCAAGCAATGCGATTACTCTCTGGCCGAGAAAAAGCTTGAGTCAGAGGATTTTGACGGTGCCAAGGGCGATTTCCTGGCCCTGGGTGATTTCGGGGACAGTGCGAAACGGGCCATGGAGTGCGATTATCTGAAGGCACGTAAGCTGGCCGCCGCCGGCTATTATGTGCAGGCATGGGAGCTTCTGGAGCCTCTGGATCAATATGCCGAGGCCGAATCCTTCCGCGCACAGATCCAGGCCGAATACGAGCGTGCCGTCATCTGCGAATCCGAGGTCGGCGCCCTGGTAAGCTACGGCCGCTACGAGCAGGACAACGACAGTGCCAACGGAGCCGAGGCCATCAGCTGGATCGTGCTTGAAAAGGACGAGGAGAACGGCCGCGTGCTGCTGGTTTCCGAAAAGATCCTCGACTGCCGCATTTACGGCAAGCTGGAAGAGATCAATAACAGCTATTACAGCGTCAAGTGGGAGAGCTCCGGCCTCCGAAGCTGGCTGAACGGCGATTTTGCGGATACTGCCTTTACGCAGGCGGAGAAAGAGCTTTTAACCGTCATCACCCTTTCCACCGCGTCCAACCCTATCTCCAAGGTCTCGGGCGGCAATGCGACAGAGGATCGGCTCTTCGTACTCAGCTTTGATGCGGTTCGCGTCTATTTTGCCGACGATGATGCCCGCATCGCCAAGGCCACTCCCTTTGCCCAGGCAAACGGCGTCTATGTCAATCCCTATACCGACAGCTGCTACTGGTGGCTGCGCAATCCCGGCGGCTTTGATTATTACGCCTGCATCGTCGACTACGACGGTGTTGTCCAGGTCGAGCGCGGCTTAAGCTGCAATTACGTCAACTGCGGCGTCCGTCCCGCCATGTGGGTCTCCATGCCCGAAAAATAAAGTATAACTGATGAAGCCGAGGTGTTTTCATGAAAGCATATAATCACAAACTGATCGAAAAAAAGTGGCAGGATAAGTGGGAGGAGCAGCAGGCCTTTGCTGCCTCCGAAGATTATTCCAAGCCGAAATTCTATGCGCTGGTCGAGTTCCCCTATCCCTCCGGACAGGGTCTTCACGTCGGTCATCCGCGCAGCTACACCGCCCTTGATGTCGTCGCCCGTAAGCGCCGTCTGGAGGGCTTCAACGTCCTTTATCCCATGGGCTGGGACGCATTCGGTCTTCCTACCGAGAACTTTGCGATCAAGAATCATATCCATCCCCGCACGGTTACGGCGCAGAACGTCGCTCATTTCAAGGATCAGCTTCGTTCCATCGGCTTCTCCTTCGACTGGAACCGTGAGGTCAACACCACCGATCCCGAATACTTCAAATGGACGCAGTGGATCTTCCTGAAGCTCTTTGAGAAGGGTCTTGCCTACAAGAAGGAAATGGCTGTCAACTGGTGTCCCTCCTGCAAGGTCGGCCTTGCCAACGAGGAGGTCGTCAACGGCTGCTGCGAGCGCTGCGGCGCCACGGTTGAGCGCCGTATGAAGAGCCAGTGGATGCTGAAGATCACGGCCTATGCCGAGCGTCTGCTCGACGACCTGGACGAGGTCAATTATATTGACCGTGTCAAGGTCCAGCAGCGCAACTGGATCGGCCGAAGCGAGGGCGCCGAGGTCGATTTCACGGTAGGAGACAAAAAGCTTAGGATCTACACCACCCGTCCCGATACGCTTTTCGGCGCGACCTACATGGTCATGAGCCCAGAGCATCCCTACATCGATGAGTGGAAGGACCGGATCGAAAACTACGATGAGGTCCTGGCCTACCGCAGCTTTGCCAATGCCAAGTCCGATTTTGAGCGTACCGAGCTTGCCAAAGAGAAGACCGGCGTGGAGCTGAAGGGCATCCGTGCCGTCAACCCGATCAACGGCAGGGAAATCCCGATCTGGATCTCCGATTATGTGCTGATGAGCTACGGAACCGGCGCCATCATGGCGGTTCCCGCCCACGATACCCGTGACTGGGAGTTTGCGAAGAAGTTCGGACTGCCCATTATCGAGGTCGTCGCCGGCGGACAGGTCGACGAGGCTGCCTATACCGATATCGCCGAGGGAACCATGGTCAACTCCGATTTCCTGAACGGTCTGTCGGTGGCTGAGGCCAAAAAAGCCATCATCGACTATCTGACCGAAAAGGGCATCGGCGAAAAGAAGATCAACTTCAAGCTGCGTGACTGGGTCTTCTCCCGTCAGCGTTACTGGGGCGAGCCGATTCCGCTGGTGTACTGCGAG
This sequence comes from Bianqueaceae bacterium, assembly GCA_045627225.1. Classification (GTDB taxonomy): domain Bacteria; phylum Bacillota; class Clostridia; order Lachnospirales; family Bianqueaceae; genus JAZQNF01. Next base: position 669 of record JAZQNF010000043.1, on the reverse strand, counting down.
CTTTGCGGCAAGTGGGTCGGTCTGCCTGAATCCCAGCTTCCTCTTATGCTGCCCGAGGTCGAGAGCTACGAGCCCGGCCCCAACGGCGAGAGCCCGCTGGCGGTCATGACCGACTGGATCAACACGACCTGCCCTGTCTGCGGCGGCCCTGCTACGCGTGAGACCGATACCATGCCTCAGTGGGCCGGCTCCTCCTGGTATTTCCTGCGCTACATGGATCCTCATAACAAGGAAGCGCTGGCCGGCAAGGAAGCCCTTCAGTACTGGGGCCAGGTCGACTGGTACAACGGCGGCATGGAGCATACCACCCTGCATCTGCTGTACTCCCGTTTCTGGCACAAATTCCTTTATGATATCGGCGTCGTTCCCTTCAAGGAGCCCTATGCGAAGCGTACCTCGCACGGCATGATCCTCGGCGAAAACGGCGAAAAAATGAGCAAGTCCCGCGGTAACGTCGTCAACCCCGATGAGGTCATCGATGAGTTCGGCGCGGATACGCTCCGCCTTTACGAGATGTTTATCGGTGACTTTGAAAAGGCCGCGCCCTGGCAGACCACGGGTGTTAAGGGCTGCCGCCGTTTCGTGGAGCGTGTCTGGAAGCTTCAGGAGCTTGCCAACAGCGAGAAGGGCTATTCATCCTCTCTCAACCATGCGATAAGTCGGAGGCCA
>JAZQNF010000042.1:0-3688 GCA_045627225.1 Bianqueaceae bacterium | reverse complement strand
TGAATACATCGACTATTACAATAATCGAAGGATTCAGTCCAAAACGAAATGGATGCCTCCTGTAAAATACAGAGAAGCATCCATTGGATGTAGTTATTAAGTTGTTACGACATGTGTCCAGAAAACTGGGTACATATCATTTTCCGCGTCAAAGGGAGGAGTATTTTTTATCCTAACAGGATCAGTCCGAAGACGATCAGAAGCTCGCCGAGCATGTAGGTCAGCATGACTCCGAAGTGCGAGCGGTTCTTGTATTTATCCACAAAGCGCACATAGAAGAGCAGGCTGTCCGACAGGAAGAAGAGCACGCCGCCCGCGTACGCGATGGCGGAGGCATGGCAGGGTGAGGTCATCATCTGCCACAGCGCGAAGCAGTTCATCGCGCCGTTGATGAGCAGATAACCCTTCATCGGCAGATACAGCGTCGTTGGCAGGCTGCCCTTGAGCTCTCGGAAGATGATGATGACCGCGCCCGTGTAGGCCGCCAGCGACAGGAGGATCACCCAGAGCGGAAGCTCAGCAAAACGGATATGAGCCGCATAGGAGCACATAAAGCAGAGATGCGACAGCATGAAGGCCACACCGCCGGCCGCAAACCATTTGGTTCCGTCCGGAATGAGCAGGAGATCACCCGTCCAGCTGAAAAGGATGGCCGCCACGACGATCGGCCTGACCGGATCCGCCGCAAACAGATACCAAAGCAGGAGGAAGATCAGCAGCAGGGCTTTTGTGACATTTTTCAGGACCCTTCTGCGGCTGAGACGGCTGTACAGATGAACCAGACCGTCCGCGGAAAAGGCCACCAGCATCGCCAGCTCCATCGTCACCCCTCCTTTACGATAATAAGTGTGTGCTTACTATATCATAGCTCTTCCCGCCTTGCAAGCGATAAAGAGCCGAAAAAGTCCAAAAACCGTCATTTCAATGGGCAATATCCCGTTTTTTCTACCAGATACTGGCCCTCCTCGGACAGCAGGAAGTCGATCATCTGCCGCACATAGGGGTTCGGATCGTCCTTGCGCGTGATCAGATAGACCTCATTGATCAGAGGATAGGCCCCGCTTACGATGTTCTCCTTCGTCGGCGCGATGCCGTCCACAGACAGCATGCGCACACCCGGCTCCTCCTGAAGCTGCATCATGAAATAGCGGAAGCTGTAGCCGATGGCCCCGGCCTCGTTTTTATATTCCGCGACGATATGGAGGACCATCGACATCGCGCCGACGACCTCGTAGCCGACCGGCGTCTTGAGCGAAACATCCCCCATAAAATACTCCATCATCGTCTGCGAGCCGGAGTTTCGAGGCCGCTGGAAGGCGAGGATCTGTCCCTTTCTCCCGCCCAGCTCGGACCAGTCGGTGATATCGCCGTGATAGATCGCCCGAAGAGACTCGCAGCTCAGGTCCCGGATCGGGTTGCTTTCCTCGACAAAGAAGACGAAGGCCTCGCGGGCAATGGGCGTGAGCTCAAGCTCGACCCCCAGGCTCTTCGCATCCTCCAGCTGCTCAGGCGAGGGCTTCGCGCCGAAGAAAAGATTGATCTCCCCGTTGAGCAGTCGGTAGAAGCCGTTCACACTGTTGGTGAACTGCACGATGATCCCGTTGCAGCTGGGAGGACGCATCTCGGCCTCATGGCCGGCCTCGATTTTCTCGATCCCCTGATAAACCGCCTTGGCGACAGCTGCGTAGAGCGGATAACAGGCCTCGGCTCCGTCCATCACCGGCATCCTCGCCGCGTCGCTGATCCGGAGGGAGGCCGTCCCGGGCAGCTTTGCCAGCTTGCCGGGCTCCGCGGTGACATAGTAATCGGTAAAATCCGTGCTGGAATAGCCGTTCATATAGTCAAAATTGTGTGTTTTCCAGCGCTTCTGCGGCCGCTGACTGTAGACCGCCAGATTGACGGCCAGAAGAACGGCCAGCACGCCGCCGCCGAGGATCCAGACCCTGCGGGACACGGGCTTTTTCTGAAGCACCAGCGCCAGGATGAGCGCCGTAAGCTCCGCCAGAAAGGCCGTGCCGAAGCCCTCAGGCGTCGAATAGCCCAGCCACAGCAGCGTGCTCGGAAAATACGGGATCATTAGCAGATTGCTGCTGCGAAGGATCACTCCCTCGGTGTTGCCTCCGGCCGCGATCATCAGCCCGGTAAAGCCCAGCGCCATGACCGCGAGATATATCGCGTCGACCCAGAGAGCCACGCGGTCCAGCTTCTTCCGAAGCAAAAAATACCAGAGCGCCGTAGCCGCGCACATCAGGGCCGGAACGACCCAATACGGAAGATCCAGAAAAAGCGCCGGGAGTCCGAAAAGACTCGCGGTGAAGGGGATCAAAAGACCGTACAGAAGGACCTTGCCGACAAAGCCAAGGATTTTTTTCATATTGCTGCCTCACGGATCATATTCATTCTCCCTTGATTATAGCCGAGCCCCCGCGCTTTGGCAAGAGCGCGCGCGAAATGCTCAAAAAGCCGCGCCGGCGCAAGAAAAATCTTTACAAACCGCCCCGCGGTCATTAAAATGTAACTGTTATCCAAATTATGAAACAGGGGAGGATCCATCCTATGTTAAATAAACGTCCCGAGGACATGCAGCGCATCACCACGCCCGAGCTCGCAGCCGCCTTTATCGATGAGCAGATCAAGGCCCTTCGCGAACAGATCGGCGATGGCAAGGTCCTGCTCGCTCTCTCCGGCGGTGTCGACAGCTCCGTCGTCGCCGCGCTCCTCATCAAAGCCATCGGCAAGCAGCTCGTCTGCGTCCACGTCAACCACGGCCTGCTCCGCAAGGGCGAGCCCGAGCAGGTCATCCGCGTCTTCCGCGAAGAGCTCGGCGCCAACCTGATCTACGTCGACGCCGTCGACCGCTTCCTTGACAAGCTCGCCGGTGTCGCCGAGCCCGAAGCCAAGCGCAAGATCATCGGCAAGGAATTCATCGACGTCTTCGCCGAAGAGGCCGCCAAGCTCGACGGCATCAAATTCCTCGGCCAGGGCACCATCTACCCCGATATTCTCGAATCCGACGGCGTCAAGGCCCACCACAACGTAGGCGGCCTGCCCAAGGATCTGCAGTTCGAGCTCGTCGAGCCCGTCCGCCTGCTCTACAAGGACGAAGTCCGCGTCGTCGGCAAAGCCCTCGGCCTGCCCGACAACATGGTCTACCGCCAGCCCTTCCCCGGCCCCGGCCTCGGCGTCCGCTGCGTCGGCGCCATCACCCGTGACCGCCTCGAAGCCCTGCGCGAAGCCGACGCCATCGTCCGCGAAGAGATCGGCAAGCTCCCCCAGGTCCCCTGGCAGTACTTCTGCGCCATCCCCGACTTCCGCTCCACCGGTGACAAGGACGGCAAGCGCTACATGGGCTGGGCCGTCATCATCCGCGCCGTCAACACCGTTGACGCCGTCACCGCCACCGTCCCCGAGATCCCCTTCAGCGTCCTCTGCACGATCCGCGACCGCATCATCGCCACCGTCCCCGGCGTCAACCGCGTCCTGTGGGACATCAGCGAGAAGCCGGTTTCGACGATTGAGTGGGAATAATAGCAATTTCATAGACCAATCCCCGAAAAGCCTTTATTTACGGGCCTTTCGGGGATTTTCTTTTGTCCGGATTCTGCCGGGCGTACCAAAAGCGTACCACTTTGCCGTAAAAAAATTATTCCCCCTGCTTCGGAAGAATATTTCCGGCTAACATCATGGC
>JAZQNF010000041.1:0-5463 GCA_045627225.1 Bianqueaceae bacterium | reverse complement strand
GGAGGAGATCGCCCGCGTTTTCGGCAAAAATTAAAGAAAAAAACTGCGAATCTGCTTGACATGTGCCCTATAGGGTGCTATTATAACAAGGTCGCAAGCGGATGTGGCGGAATTGGTAGACGCGCAAGATTCAGGTTCTAGTGGCTTTACTATTCGAGGGGGTTCGAGTCCCTTCATCCGCATCCTTTAAACCCGCAATCGTGCGGGTTTTTTGTTTTCTGCGCAGCAGGCCGTCGGTCTTGCTGCTTTTTTTATCATTCATTCCGGCAAAAAGCCGTGATTTTGCGTGTTTTTTCCCGGGGAGTATGGTACACTGAGGCTAAGAAATCCGGCTTTCCGCCACGAAAGGATTATTCATGGATCTGCAAGGAAAAAAGATCGATTTTCTGGGCGACAGCATCACGGAGGGGTACGGGACGGACGGTCCGGCCTTTGCTTTTCCGTCCCTGCTCCAAGAGGAGCTCGGCCTTGCCGCCGCCCGAAATTACGGCATCGGCGGCACGCGCATCGCGCGGCAGCAGCTTCCTGCCGTTCGTGACAACCATCTGGACGACGATTACTGCGCCCGCATCAAAACGCTGGACCCGGATGCCGATGTGATCTTCATCTTTGGCGGCACCAACGATTACGGTCACGGCAACGCTCCCTTCGGACAGTGGGGCGACTGCACGCCCGACAGCTTTACGGGGGCTGTCCGCTATCTGCTGGAGCAGTCCCTGAGCCTCTATCCGCGCTCGCTTACCGTCATCGCGACGCCGATCGAGCGGCTGAACAGCTCCAATCCCTTCGGGGACGGAGGTCAGCCCTTTGCGGTCCCGCCGCTGTCCGCGTACGTCGAGGTCATCCGCCGCACGGCTGCCGATATGGGCGTGCCGCTTCTGGACTTGTTTGCCTGCTCCGAGCTTGATCCCAACGATCCGCTCGTCCGGGGGCGTCTTGTCCCGGATGGGCTTCATCCGAATAATGTCGGTCACCTGGTGCTGGCCGGCCGTATCGCCCGTTTTCTCAGGGAGCTCAACGGGCAGCTATAACAGGGAAGAAAGGAACCACCATGCATTTTTACGAAAACATCGAAAAAACCTCTGAAAACCGGATGCCCACGCGTTCCTACTATGTTCCGGAGGGCGAAGCCGAGAAAATCTCCCTGAACGGTATCTGGGACTTCTTTTATTTCGAAAACGGCAATCTGGCCGGCGACGAGGACAGCCCTCTGCCTGCCATCGGCCGCATCAGAGTACCGTCCTGCTGGCAGCTTCAGGGCTTCGGCGCTCCCAATTATTCCAACAAGAATTTTACCTTCCCGGTCGATCCGCCCTATGTGCCGAACGTCAATCCGATGGGCCGCTACGAGCGCAGCTTTTCGCTGGAGCATAAGCCCTCCGAGCTTAGAAAGCGCCTGTATCTGCGTATGGAGGGCGCCGCGTCCTGTGCGGTGGTCTATCTGAACGGTCAGTATATCGGCATGACTCAGGGCTCGCATCTGCCGGCTGAATTCGATCTGACGGAGGAGGCGCAGGAGGGCGAAAACCGTCTGCGCATCGATGTCTGGCGCTACTGCGTCGGCAGTTATCTGGAGGACCAGGACATGATGCGGCTGAACGGCCTTTTCCGCGATGTCTACCTGCTGCTGCGTCCTGAGGGCCATCTTTACGATTTTGAGCTGCGCACCAAGGGGAAAAAGCTGGTCGTCGGCTGCGATACGCCAGCGTCGCTTCGCGTGCTGGACGGTGAACGGGTCCTGGCCGAGGGGACAGTGGGTGAAAAGCACTGCAACGGTCAGTGCAACGGAAGCTGTCAGACGCTCTTCGTCCGTGAATTCCCCGAGGCGGAGCTTTGGAACGCCGAGAAACCGCGGCTGTATACCCTCGAGCTCTCCTGCGCGGGGGAGCTGATCCGCCAGCGCTTCGGCTTCCGCGATATTGCCGTATCCGAAAAAAAAGAGCTCCTCATCAACGGAGCGCCCGTGAAGCTGAAGGGAGTCAATCATCACGATTCTACGCCCGACAAGGGCTATACGATGAGTGAGGAGGACATCCGCCGGGATCTTCTGAAGATGAAGGAGCTTGGCATCAATACCATCCGGACCTCTCACTATCCGCCCTGTCCCGCGCTTCCGGGTCTGGCCGATGAGCTGGGCTTTTACCTGGTGCTGGAGTGTGATATCGAGTCTCACGGCTTCGTAGCCCGCACGCCGCATGTGGTCAAGGAAAATGAATACGATATCGGCGATGACGAAAACGGTTATAACCTCGACTGGCCCGGCGCACGCCCCGAATGGAAAAAGGAGCACCTGGAGCGCATGGAGCGCACGGTCGAGCGCGATAAAAACCATCCCAGTGTCATCATCTGGTCCACGGGCAACGAAAGCGGTCACGGGCCCAACCATGCCGCCATGCTCGAGTGGACGAAAAAACGCGATCCCTTCCGGCTGACGCATTGTGAGGATGAGTCCCGCTCCGGACATCAGGGCAGGGCAGACCTGTACTCGATGATGTATCCGAGCCCCGACGAGATCACGCGGATGGCAGAGGGCAGCACCGAATTCATGAAGGACGGCCGTCCCATCGACCGCCCCATCTTCCTCTGCGAGTATTCGCACGCCATGGGCAACAGCCCCGGCGATGTCTGGGACTACTGGGAGCGCATCTACGCCCATCCCAACCTGATCGGCGGCTGCATCTGGGAATGGTGCGACCACGCCCTGTATTTTGACGGGAAGCTTTGCTACGGCGGCGATTTTCCCGGAGAGCTGACTCATGACGGCAACTTCTGCTGTGACGGCATGGTCTTCGGAGACCGTTCCTTCCGCTCCGGTACACGGGAGATCGCGGCGGCTTATGCTCCGATGCGCATGCAGTACCGTCCCGGCTGCTTTACCGTGACCAACTGCTTCGATTTCACCGATTTCTCGGAGCTTTCGCTGACTCTTCGTCTGCTCGCGGACGATGAGACCGTTTGGGAGGAGGTACGTTCTGTCGCGCTTCGCCCCCATGAGACGGCGGAGCTTGCGGCTCCGTCAGTCCTTCCGGCCTTCTGCGGCTTCGGAGCCTTTGCCGAGGCCGAGCTTTGTGATCCGTCCGGCCGCCGTCTGGCCTTCTGCCAGGCGCCCGCGCCCGAATGCGGGCTCATCCCTTACATGCCTGCCTACGGCGGTCCTGCCGATTTTATCGAAACGCCCGTCCTGATCGAGGCCCGCGGCTTCACGGAGGAGGGCACCCCCTTCTGCTATCGCTTCGGAAAGGAGGAGGGCTTCTTCACGCAGCTCATTCTGGATAATGAAAAGCTTCTTGAGGCGCCGGCCCGCCTCAGCGCGATGCGCGCCTGTACCGACAACGAGCGCATCGCCCGCCGGTACTGGCGCAAGAGCGAGGGCTGCCTCGGCGAGAACCTGGACCGCGAATTCGTGAATATCCATGAGCTCAGCTTTGACGGGGAGACCATCATTTGCAGGGGCGCGCTCGGCGGCATCTCTCGCCGGCCGGTTTTCAGCTTTACGCAGACCGTGAGGATCGATGCGGCGGGCCGCATCTTTGTGGAGCTTGACGGTGAGCTTGCGCCGGAGGTCCCCTATCTGCAGCGTCTGGGCTATCAGTTCCTCTTCGCCCACGAGAATCTTCCCTTTGCCTATTTCGGAATGGGGCCCGATGAGTGCTACTGCGACAGCTGCCATCACGGCCGCATCGGCTTTTTTGAAAGCCTCGCCGCGGATGAGTACGTACCCTATGTCCGCCCGCAGGAGCACGGAAATCATCTGGCCGTGCGCCGGCTCAGTCTGGAAAGCGGCCTGAGCTTTGACGGTCTGTTTGAGGCCAATGTCTCCCGCTATACGCCGTCCGAGCTGGAACAGGCCGATCATCTGTGGGCCCTGCCTGAAACCGCTCACAGTGTCGTACGGATCGATTACAAGGACTCCGGTATCGGCTCGGCCTCCTGCGGTCCTGCGCTGGATCCGAAGTACTGTCTGAACGAGCGTCACATCAGCTTTTCTTTCTCGGTGAATCCTTTTATTTAAAGCTTTGACAAGAGAAAGGTTCTTTGATATACTACCACTGTTTATTCTCTGTTTACGAGTAATCAATTTATTTCAGCCCGGAGGCGCGGCATGCAGGTTTCGAAACTGACCGTCGGTGAAAAGCGTTGTGATCTGTCCGCAACGATGTACGGCATTTCTCTGGAGGATATCAATTGGGCCCTTGACGGCGGCCTGAATGCCAACATGGTCAATAACCACAGCTTTGACGCATGCTATTTTCCTGCGCAGGCATCGTTCCTCGCGTCTTTTCTTTTCAGACATTGTCCCGAGCCTGTTTTTGACAGACTGCGCTGCTGGAAGGCTCAGGGCCTTACGCTGGGAAGCCGTCTGACGGATGGCGCCGGAAAAGAAAGCTATTACGCCCGCGTCACGGTCGACCGCTTCGGCACGCTGGAAAATCTCGGCTATAACGGCAGCAAAAAGAACGTCCCCGGCATGTACTTTGCCCTGGGAGCCGCCTACCGCTTCTCCTGCTATGTCCGGAATATCGATTTTGAGGGAAAGGTCCTCGTCTGTGCCGTTGATGAGAGCGGTCACGCCCTTTCCGAGCCGGCAGAGCTGCCCCTCAGCTATCAGTGGGAGCGTCCCGAGCTTACGCTGACCGCGCTTCGCGAGGATTACGGAAAGCTGCGCTTTACCTTTGACGGGGCAGGCCGTCTTGATCTGGACTGCGTCATCCTTCGCCCGGCCGATGTCTGGGGCCGTCATGACCCGAAATATACGGAGGGATATCTGCGCCGTGACCTTGTCGAGGCCATGCAGGCGCTTTGCCCCGGTTATCTTCGCTTCCCCGGCGGCTGCCTTTCTCAGGGCGCCGTGCCCGGCTGCGAGTATGACTGGAAGAAATCGGTCGGAGCTACGCTGGACCGTAAGGGCATTCCGAATATCTGGGGACTGCGTGTGCCCGACCGGGGCTGTGAGCAATCGCTGCAGATCGGTTTTTACGAGCTTTTCTGCCTGGCGGAGGATCTTTCTGCCGAGCCTGTTCCGGTCGTGTTTTCCGGGCAGATGAGCCGCCTCTTCTCCCATCGGAGCTATGAGCCCGGCACGCCTGAGTTTGAAGAAAAGGTCGTCCGGAATACGCTGGATCTTCTGGAGTTTGCTCTGGGAAAGGCCTCGGATGGCCCCTGGGCCCGTCTTCGCGCTGAAATGGGCCATAAAAAGCCCTTTGGTCTGCATTATCTGGCCATTGGAAACGAGAACAGGGGACCGGAGTATCTGGCGGCGCTGGATATCCTGAAGACAGAGATCAACCTGAAGTATCCGGAGGTCAGGCTGATCGCGGCCTCGGCCGCCCGCAGCGTCAGCAAGGAGTACCGTGCCTGCTGGCAGGCGTATCTGGCCGAGAATGCGGACCTGTGGACGGATGAACGCTTCTGCCGCACGCGGCTTCGTTTCTTCCTTTCCGTCCGCCGGTACGATCTGCGCGC
>JAZQNF010000040.1:0-18549 GCA_045627225.1 Bianqueaceae bacterium | reverse complement strand
CGCTCCCGGCAGCCCATCGCCAGAATGACGGTCTCGGCGGTCACCTCACGGTAGCCGGACACGGGACCGGTAAATTTGACCAGATGATCTTCGGTGATCTCCAGGACCATCGTGTCGGTCAGGACTTCGACGCCTGTCTCCTCCAGCTTTTTTTCGAAGCGGCCGGCATACTCGGGGCCGGTCAGCTCCTCGCCGAAATAGTGAAGGCCGAAGCCGTTATGAATGCATTGGTTCAGGATGCCGCCGAGCTCGGAGTCGCGCTCAATGACCAGAATACGGGTAAGGCCCGCTTCCCAGGCCGATTGCGCAGCCGCCAGCCCCGCAGGACCTCCGCCGACAACAATTAACTGATAATCCATATCGAAACCTCTATTTCCTCAGTTCAGACTATCCGTCAGGATGGGGCCGCCGTCACGGTCCTTCAGGATCTCCAGCGGAGAAACATGAAGCTCCTTCGCCATGATCTCCACGATGCGCGGACCGCAGAAGCCGCCCTGGCAGCGGCCCATGCCGGTGCCGCAGCGGCGTTTGATACCGTCCAGAGAAACCGGGGGGATGGGCTCGCGGATCGCGTCGAGGATCTCGCCCTCGGTGACGGTCTCGCAGCGGCAGATGACGCGCCCGTAGGCGGGCTCGCGCTTAACCAGCTCGGCCTTTTCCTCCGCGCTCATCCTGGCGAAGCGGACGCGGCGGCGCTCATTGATGAAGTGCTCACGCTCGCGCAGGACCAGACCGGCCGCTTCCAGCAGGCGGACGCACTCCTCGCCGACCGCCGGGGCCGACGAGAGGCCCGGGCTCTTCATGCCGCAGAGATCGATGAAGCCGGGTGCGGCTTCCCGGATGATGAAATCACCGTAATCCGTGTTGGCACGGACACCGGCGAAGTTGCGGATGTTGGCGCGCAGATTGACGCCGGGGACGCTTTTGCGGGCAGTCCGGGCGACAAAATCCAGGCCCTCGGGCGTGGTCGCATTGTCATCCGGCTCGACCGGCACCGCATTGGGCCCGACGATGATGTTGCCGTGCACGGTGGGCGAAACCAGAACGCCCTTGCCCGCCTTGGACGGGCACTGGAAGATGACACGCGAAACCGTGCCGCCCTCGGACTTATCGAGCAGATAATATTCGCCGCGGTTCGGCGTGGTTTTGAACAGGGGGGCAGCGACCTGATTGTGGAGCTCCTCGGCGCCCAGACCGGCCGCATTGACCACATAGCGGGCCTCGACCGGACCGCGCGTCGTCTCAAGCGTCCAGCTGCCGTCCTTTCTCGAAAGGCCGGTGACCTTGGTGCTGCGCATGAAGACCGCTCCGTTCCGGACAGCCGTCTCCGCCATGGCCAGGGTATACTCCCAGGGATTGATGACGCCCGTGTGGACGCAGTAAAGCGCGCCGACCACCTCGCTGCTTAAGTTCGGCTCCAGTGCGCGGGCCTCATCGCCCGAAATCACGCGCAGATCTTTGACTCCGTTTTTCACGCCCCGCTCGTACAGAAGGCGGACGTGGTCCATCTCGGCCTCGGAAAAGGCCAGCACAAAGCCTCCGCAGATATTGTGCTCCACATCCAGCTTCTCACAGATCTCAAGCGCCAGCTCATGGCCGCGCACATTCATCCGGGCCATCAGCGTGCCGGGCTCGGGATCATAGCCGGCATGCAGGATGCCGCTGTTGGCACGGGTCGTCACCATGGCCGGATCGTTTTCGGCCTCCAGGATCGCCACGCTGAGGTCATACCGGGCCAGCATGTAAGCCGCCGCAGCGCCGATGACGCCGCAGCCGATCACTGCTACATCAAACATATTTTTAACCTTACCTTTCTCCCGGAAGAGGAAAACTCATTCAAAATCGCGGCAGGCCTTCACTGCCTTGTGCCAGCCGTCCACCAGCCCCGCGGCCGCCGTCTCATCCATGACGGGAACGAACTCACGGTCAAGCGTCCAGCCGCGTCGGATGGTCTCGCGGTCAGGCCAGAGTCCCGCCGCAAGGCCCGCCAGATAGGCGGCGCCCAGAGCCGTGGTCTCTCTTACCACCGGCCGGCAGACACGAACGCCGGCGATATCGGCCTGGAACTGCATCAGAAGCGCATCGACGGACGCGCCTCCGTCGACACGCAGCTCGCGGATGGGCAGGCCCGTGTCGGCCTTCATCGCGGCCAGAACATCAAAGCTCTGGTAAGCGATGGATTCCTCCGCCGCGCGGATGATGTGGTTGCGGTCCGCGCCGCGGGTCAGCCCAAAGATGGCTCCGCGCGCGTACATGTCCCAATAAGGCGCCCCCATGCCGGTAAAGGAGGGCACGACATAGACCCCTCCGTTGTCCGGGACCTTGCGGGCGAAATACTCAGCGTCACGGCTCTCGCGCAGGAGGCCGAGACCGTCGCGCAGCCACTGGATGACGGCACCGCCGACGAAAACGGAGCCCTCCAGCGCATACTCGACGCGGCCGCCGAGCGCCACGGCGACGGTGGAGGTCAGGCCGTTGCGGCTGTCATAAATATCGGTGCCGGTATTCATCAGCATGAAGCAGCCGGTACCGTAGGTATTCTTGACACTGCCGGGCTCAAAGCAGGTCTGACCGAAGAGGGCTGCCTGCTGATCGCCGGCGCTGCCGCAGATCGGGACCTCTACGCCCGAAAGGTTGGTCGTTCCGTAGATCTCGCTGCAGGAGCGGACATCGGGAAGCATCGCCTCGGGGATGTTCAGGGCTTCCAGAAGCTCTTTGTCCCAGGAGAGCGTATGGATGTTAAAGAGCATCGTGCGCGAGGCGTTGGTCATATCCGTCACATGCGCACGTCCGCCGGTCAGCTTGAAGATCAGCCAGGAATCGATCGTGCCGAAGCACAGCTCGCCCTTTTCGGCGCGCGTCTGGGCGCCCTCGACCGAATCAAGGATCCAGCGGACCTTGGTCGCGGAATAGTAGGCGTCCGGCTTCAGGCCCGTCTTCCTTCGGATGGTCTCCTCCGGAATGCGGCGGGTCAGCTCCTCGACCAGAGGCGCGGTGCGCCGGCACTGCCAGACGATGGCCGGTGCGATGGGCCGGCCGGTCGCACGGTCCCAGACGACCGCGGTCTCGCGCTGATTGGTGATGCCGATGCCGGCGATCTCCGCGGGCTCGATACCGGCGCGCGCGATGGCCTCGACCATCACGCTGTACTGGCTGCTCCAGATCTCCATGGCGTCGTGCTCGACCCAACCGGGCTGGGGATAAAACTGAGTGAACTCTTTCTGCGACACGCTGACGATCTTCTGATCGCGGTCAAAGATAATGGCCCGACAGGAGGTCGTCCCCTCATCCAAAGCGATAATGTAGTTTTTCATAGGCACCTGCAAATGATTCATAGATTCAGGAAGGCAGAGGATAACGGACGGAAAAGACGGGGCGAGCGCAGCACAGGCCATGCTCTTCTCCCGCGTTCCTCCTGCCTTCTCTCACGTTCTCCGTCTTCCGCTTATTATACCTTCACTTCTGCCTCCTTGGCAAGCGCAGACGTCAAAAATGTCTGCCCAAGCTTGAACTTTCCCGCACTCTCTTCTATAATGGAGCTGTTTTTCGAAAGGATACTCCATGAAAGAATTCGATCTTTTACCGCCGGACCCGAAGGCCGGCGTCTGGTATGAAATCCGGCCGGAGGGCGCCGTTTCGGCTGACGGCAGTCCCTGGCACTGCTGTCTCCGTCCCGGAAACAGCAAAAATCTTCTGATCCTGCTGCAGGGGGGCGGGGTCTCGGTCAGCGCCGAGACCGCCCGGCATCCGCGGCGGGGACTTCCCGGCGAGAACGCCTGCTACCGGGCCAATACGGTTTCCGTCGATAAGGCTGTCGGACGGGGGCTCACCGCTGCCCGGCGCGACAACCCCTTCCGGGACGACTGGATGCTTTTCCTGCCCTGTGCCAACGGTGATTTCCACGCCGGCTCCGGCGATTTCCCCTACACCGATGCCGACGGACAGCCGGCCGTCCTGCATCATCACGGCTATACGAACACGGAGGCGGCTCTGCGGCAGCTGGCCGAACTGGTGCCCGCTCCCGAGCGGATCTGCCTCTGCGGTGCCTCGGCGGGCGGCTTCGGCGCGGCACTGATGGCTGACACGGTCGCGCGCTTTTTCCCGGACTGCCGGCAGTTCTTCTGCCTGATCGACTGCGCCTTCCTCCCGGGCAGCTGGCCCGACATCGCGCAAACGGTCTGGCAAAGCCCCGACTGTGTCCGTTCAAAGCTTCACAGCCGGGATCTGACCGCCGACTGTCTGGAGGCCCTCCGCGCCGGTCATCCCTATATGCGCTTCGCCTATACTGCCACGCCCTGCGACAGCGTACTCTCCGCCTATCAGAATCTGATGGACCGGGGAGAGCTCATAACAGACCGGGAAAGCGGTCTCCGCTACCGGAGCGCTCTCTCCGAGAGCCTCAGACGCATGCGTGCCTCCGTCCCCGACCTGTCCGCCTTCATCTACTCGATGCCCGGAAAACGCCCTGACGACGCAGCCAACGGCCTGACGCGCCACTGCATCATCTTTGACCCAGAGCTCTACCGCCTTTCCTGCGAGGGCATGCGCTTCCTTCGTTTTCTGCGCCTCTTCCTTGCCGGGGAATGCGTCTGCCGCGGGCTCACTCTTCTGGAGGACCACGAAAATGAAAACTGAATTTACCGTCGCGATCATCGGCTGCGGCCAGCGCGGCCTTGAAACCTATGCGCGGCTCATGAAGGAAATGCCCGAACGCTTCCGCTTTGCCGCGGTCTGCGACATCGACCCGGAGCGCCTCAGAATGGCCCGCACCGAGCTCTCTCTGTCCGCTCAGCAGTGCTTCCCCGATGAGCAGAGCTTCTTCGCCGAGCGCCGCGCCGACCTTCTGCTCGTCACCACCCAGGATGCCGACCATGTCCGGCATGCCTCCGAGGGCCTTCGCCTCGGCTACGACATCCTTTGCGAAAAGCCCATCACCGCCAGCCGCGAGGAAGCCATGGCCCTGCTTGCGCTGCAAAAGGAGACGGGACACCGCGTTGTCATCTGTCACGTTCTGCGTTACGCCCCCGCCTTTACGAAGCTTTCCGAGCTTCTGAACGCCGGCAGCATCGGACGCCTCGTCGCCATCGAAGCCACCGAGCAGGTCGCCTACTGGCACCAAGCTCACAGCTTCGTCCGCGGCAACTGGCGCCGCGCCGAGGACACCACCCCGATGATCCTGGCCAAGTGCTGCCACGATCTGGACCTTCTGCAGCATTACGCCGGTGCCCGCTGCCTGAGCGTCAGCTCCGTCGGAAGCCTCAGCTTCTTTAAGGAGGCCAACGCGCCGGAGGGCTCCGCCGCCCGCTGCCCGGACTGCGCCCTGCACGACAGCTGCCCCTACAGCGCCTGCCGCTTCTACCTGGGCCGTCTGCACGAAGGCAGCCAGGGCTGGCCCCTCACCGTCCTCACCAATGACCGTCCCATCACCGAGGCCTCTCTCCTGAAGGCTCTTCAGGAGGGTCCCTACGGCCGCTGCGTCTTCCGCTGCGACAACACGGCCGTCGACCACCAGCTGGTCCAGATGAACTTCGAAAACGGCGTCAAGGCCTGTCTCACGATGACGGCCTTCACCAAGGACAGCGGCCGCCTCTACGCACTGCGCGGTACGCTGGGTGAGCTCCTGCTGAACGAGGAACGGGGACTGCTTACACTGAAGCGTTTCGGCGGCGAGACCGAAAGCTGGCGCATCTCCGACCTGGTCGACACCGGCACCGGTCACGGCGGCGGCGATGCGGGCCTTCTGGAGTCGCTCTACCGTACGCTCTGCGAGGGCGGCAGCGCGACCACCGCGCTGGAGGCCTCCATCGAAAGCCATCTGATCGGCTTTGCGGCCGAAAGATCGCGTCTCGCCGGAGGACGGCAGGTTTACGTCCACGAAGAGAAAACCGAAGAATAAAACGCTTGCCCAAGCTCCGATTTGTCAAAACAAAAAGCACCCGCCGAAAGGAAATGAACCTCCTTTCGACGGGTGCTGCTTTGTCAAAAAACATATGCGGCTGTACCGTCAGCGAAAACACTCACTCAGACAAGAATGCTTCGGCAATATGCGCATCAGAATCAACCCTTGAGCACGAATAAAACGCGCTCTTCGTGCTCTTAGACCTCAGGCGCCTCAGGCATGATCAGCGCGGCCAGCAGATAAGCCAGAAGGCCCGCGCCGCCCGCCAGGGATACAAGCACCCAAACCAGACGGACAATGGTCGAATCCATGTCCAGATAGTCCGCCAGACCGCCGCAAACACCGGCCAGTTTCTTATCGCTTGCGCTTTTATACAGTTTCTTCTGCATCTTCATCACTCCTTAAGAATTATTCCAGTTGATTTCGGCAAACCGGCTTCCGCCCATAACAACGGGTTTTCCGTCCGCCCCGAGAAGAGGCGTCAGGCCGCCGCTGTATCCGCCGCCGTGCCAAAGATAACAGACGCCTGTTTCCTTATCTAACCAGATCTCGTTATCGCCGCTCAGCTGGCCCTCTTTAAAAATGCGCTCGAAGCGTTTTTCGTTCTTAGACATAAGCCTCACTCCTTTTCTTTTATGGCTACATTATAACGGGTAAGCCGCCGAAGATAAAGAGGCTGCGGGAGCGTTTTAGTGCCTTTTATTGTCCTTTCGCCGCGAATTAGGACCCTTCCCTGCGATTCTTCCGCGATTTTTCTCCCTTTTAAGGCTGTGCGTCCGAAAATTCGGCAAACGGTGCTTCCGCTGTCAGCCACGACAAAAACCGGCCGGGGATCAACTCCCCGGCCGGCTTATTTAATTCAGCACCCATTTTGTCAGATCGTCCGCCATATCCGCGACGAGCGTCTTGGCGCCCTTGTTGATCAGGCGTACATTCTGCGCCGCGTGAGACAGCTGGACCTGTCGGATCCCTTTATAAACGTTCTGCGAGATCTGCCCGCTTGTGAGCTGTCCTCTCAGCACGTCCAGCTTTTTGACCTCACCGCTCATGTAGCTTTTCGAGAGCGACCCAAAGCCTTTATCGACCAGCTGTCCGACCTTTGTTCGGCCATATCCGCTCACCGAGCCCTCCAGCGCGCCGAGCGCGATGTTTTCGCCCTTTTCATAAGCATCCATGCCGCCTTTTAAGGCATCCCCGCCGACGTTGGCGACCATCTTGTATTTGTCGCCTACCGAGGCCTGCGTCATGTCAATAATACTGTCATAGCCGCCGCGCCAGAGCGCCGCTTCTTCATCGCCTCCGTAGTTGACAGCCTCAGACCATCGTGATCCGACATTGCGTCCGGTAATGTAAAGGTTCCGCACCAGATATTTTCCGGCCGGCCCTGTAAACTCCGCCAGAATGTCCACACCGTAATCGCAGGCCTTCGATAACAGGGTAAAGCTGTTTTCCATGAACGCATTCACGTTTCCGTAATGGCTTTGTATCTTCGAATTCAGAAGCTCCAGCTCCTGATTCCGTTTGATGATGCGGCGGATCTCCTCCGGATCATCGGTATAGGAGCCGTATTTCTCGAGATTCTTCAGCTTGACCGCATGCTCCTTCTCGAGGCGGGCCTCCTCTTCCCTGAATTTCTCATATTCCTCCTTCATCTGGCGGTCATGCCAGCCTTCACGGTTCTTCAGGGTTTCATTCTCATGATCGATCCATTCGCGGTCGTCGCTTCTCCGGTCCAGCCATTCGCTGACGCGATCCGGATCCAGCACGGAGCTGCCGTCCTCACTCACCCAGCTTCCGTCTTCGGGATCTTGGAAGAAAATACGCTCCGCGCCGGTAGCAGGATCCTTCAGAATGATGCTTTCTCTGCCATCCTTCTTCGGCGAGGGTCCCGCTTTCGGAACAGACAGGGGCGGTATTTCGGGAGCTCCCGCTTTTTTCTTCTTCGACTTGAACCATACGACTTTCACCCCCTGCTTGCGCAGGATGATGAGACTGATAAAAAACCAGGCAATTGCGATCCCGGCGGCAATGGTACGGACCGTCTCCTGCGGAAGCTCCCGCTGATAATCCGGCCCGTTAAAAAAGCAGATCGCCGCATAAAGGACCAGGCACGAGATAATGACCCAAATGACATGCGTCTCCGTCTGACCCGTTCTTTTCTTCGCCATTTTTACACCTTCCTTCCGCACTGAGGACAGAACCTTGCTTCCTCATGAAGCCGTGCTCCGCAATACATACAGAACGCAGGCTTTTCGCAGGACGAAGCCTCCATGCCGATTTTCACTTTGACAGAAGGCGACGGAATCGGGTAAAACAGCCGGACGATCTCCTTTTCGTCCTCGTTGAGCAGACCGATCTCACCGTCCGGGAACGCCACATACCAGGAGTGTCCGATCACAGGGAACGCACCATCCAGATAAGCCGCGATCTCCATCATTTCATCATAGGTGAAAACCGTTCCGTCCTCTGCCGACCTCCACTGACTGCAGGCGGAGGAGGCCAGATCCATGACCTGGACGAATGTCTTGTATCCTTCCATGCTTTCTCTCCTCTCACGCCTTGTCGGCAGGCTTTATATGCTCCGTGATATAATCGAGCACGAAATCAAAATCCTCCGGCCCGGCATAGATCTGATTGTGGCTGAACGGCGCATCCAGCTTGATCGTATGAAAGGCTCTGAGCGCACGCAGATGCCTGACCCGGCTGAAATCACTGTACTGCTCCTTCTTTCCGGCTGCCAGAAGACCGGCCCCGGCCGCTCCCGCCTTTCCCGCCAGGGCGCCGCCGGCAGCGGTAAGCCACCCGATCGCCTGCGCCTTTTCAAACTGCTTGTCCATCTGGATATGGCGAACGCCGTTTTCATCCATTTCAAACAGGACACAGTATTTCCAGCCGTAGATGCCGGCCAGGATCAGATAGCTTACGACGGACAGTACAAGCAGGATGGCTGCCGGAAGCAAAAGCTCCTTCGCCTGCACGACGAAGGCCATGAAAAAGCCGTGCTGTTTGATCCCGAAAAGACCGAACAGCAGCCACATTCCGAGTAAAATCAGCAGAAAAATCTTCAGGACGCTCAAGAGGATAACCGGGTTTTTCATCATGGAAAACTCGTAGGCCCAGCGGTATTTACCGTCCTCGCAGGATTGAATATTCTTGCTCATGCAACAGACCCTCCTTCATAAATGGTTCGGTCTCCCCCGAATCAACGGGAGACCGGATGGTGATCGTATTTTCGTTTGTCAGACTGAAACCGTACAGAAAAACATAGGTCCTCTGTTTGTATGACCTATCTGCTTGTATCCACGAGAATGAACTGCTTTCAGTTTATCCTTTTTCCGTAGCCTTTGTCAAGCCCTCCGCGAAGGACCCGCTGCCGAAAAAAGCGCCTCCGGGCGGGCATTCCTAAGGACACGACCGTCTTTAAGAATACGCCGCCCCGACAGGCGCTTTTCGCTTAGATCGATTTGTTTTTCCCTGCGGCCCGCTCAGCAAGCCTCGGACGCGGATTATTTGCCGTACTTTTCGGTGGTCACGACGCAGTAGCTGGACATGGACTGCTCGCCGCTTGCCCAGTCATCGGTGATTTTCAGGGTCTCATCCCCGTTCACGATGGCTCCGTCCTCGGCTACATGCCAGCCGTTCCGGTTAAAGGGCTGCGTGATCCAGCTCGCCATGGTACCGTCCCAGCCATCGAAGGAAGAAATCCAGTAAGACCCTTTTTATAGTTTCCACAAAAACATAGGTTTTTTCAAGCAGGACTGCGAGTCGGAGGGAAGGATAAGAAAAACGCAAAAAACAAGTCTTTCTTTGCGGCCCGTCACTCCACATACGGACGCAGATATTCCGAAATGACCTGATAGCCCTCGGGACTGGGATGACAGCCATCCACGCTGTAGGCCGGAACCATCACGCCGTTTTCATCCGCAAGGACCGAATACACATCGGCGTAGACCAGGCCGTATTTGTCGCAAAGGCCGCGGATGAGCACGTTCAGCTCGCGGATCTGCCCGGCCAGATGGGCCATCGGGAAGACTCGCTTGACCTTGGTCGGGTCTCCGTCCCAGCCGGGATAGACCGACTGGCAGATGAGCTCGGCTTCGCCCTTTCCGGCGATGAGCGTCTGCAGCAGCGTTTCGTAGCGCCGGGCGATCTCCTCCGGCGTGCGGTCCCAGTTGAGCATGTCGTTGATGCCGATCAGCAGAATGATCTTGGACGGCTTGACATCGAAAACGGACTGCTTGACACGGGCGGTCAGCTCATGGACATGATTGCCGGAGATGCCGCGGTTGAGCGCATATACGCCCGGATAATATACGGAAAGGTCACAGTAGTCGGTGATGGAGTCGCCGAAAAACACGACGGCGCCCGGCTTGGCCTGTCGGTTTTCCCGCGCGTAGATCATATGCTTTTTCAGATTATACAGCTTAAAATAAAATTCACGGATTTTGGTTCTGGCCATAGGAGCCTCCTGTCAGATAAAGATACCGTTAGCATAGCCTTCCCGGGTGCCCGCGTCAAGGAGAAAGTCCCTTTCGCTTGTATTTTTCCTGCTTCGGCGCTATACTGGAGGCATCCGAACTAAAAAGAGGTCTCTATGAAGAAAGAATATGATGTCCTGGTCATCGGGCCCGTCTCGCTTGACCGCAATATCGATTATCTCGGCAACGAGCGGCGCGAGGTAGGCGGCGCCGTTGTCGCCTCCGGCTTTGCCGCCGCCCGCTCCGGCAGCCAAACCGCCCTTTTCACGAAGCTCAATCCCGCCGATGCCGATGTCGAAGAGCGCTTCCGCGACTCCGGCGCCGATCTCTACTGGAAGAGCTCCAAGGCCACCTGCTCCATCAAAAATCAGTATTTTACCGCCGATAAGGAGAAACGCGCCTGCACCTCGCTCGGCGTCTGCGACCCCTTCCTTTTCCGGGAGTTCCGCCGCATCAAGGCGAAAATTTACCACTTCGCCGGTCTGGTCTACGGCGATTTTGACGGAAAGCTCTTCAAAAAGGCGGCCCGTCACGGCAAGGTCGCCGTCGACGTTCAGTGCCTCCTGCGCCACGTCGAGCCGGACAAAACCATGGCCTTCCGCGATTGGGCCGAGAAAAAGAAATATCTCCCCTACATCGATTATTTAAAGACCGATGCCGCCGAGGCCGAGATCCTGACCGGTCTCACCGACCGCGCCGAGGCCGCCCGCCTGCTATACAGCTGGGGCGCGAAGGAGATCCTCATCACCCACAATACCGAGGTCCTCGCCTACGACGGACATAACATCTACACCTGCCCCATCAAGGCGCGCAACCTCTCCGGCCGCACGGGGCGCGGCGATACGACCTTCGCCGGCTACATCACCGAGCGTCAGCACGCCGGCATCGAGGAGGCTCTGCTCTACTGCACCGCTCTGGTCTCGCTGAAAATGGAGACGCCCGGGCCCTTCCGTGGGACCCGGCAGGATGTGCTCGACTACATCGAGGAGTTTTACCGCTCATAAATCTTCGTTTTTTCAATCAGAAAGCCCGCCGAAAGGAAAGGCCGAAGCTGCCTTCCTCCCGACGGGCTCGTCTTTTATCGGATGATCCGCAAAATCAATGCTTTCGATAGGTCAGGATGATGCCTGCCGCCGAAAGAAGAAAAACAAAGGGCGCAAGCCTTACGAAAACGAATTCAAAGCCATGCAGCAGGGTGCCTGCCACGGCCCATTCCGCTTCGTCATAATTCCAGTTCAGATACGCGCTCTGAAAAAACAGCAGCGCCGCAAAAACGGCCAGGATCAGCACGCATACAGCGAAGAGCAGCCACCGGACCGTTTTGATCTTCCGCTCCTTCTTTCTGGCCAGCTGCAGATTGATAAGCTCAAGCTTTTCGGAAATCGTTCCGAGATCGTCCGGCGCAGCTTCCGGAACGGTCTCTCCCAGCAGAACGCTGACCGGCGCATCCAGCTCCTCCGACAAGGCGATCAGCAGCTCGGAATCCGGGACCGACAGTCCGTTCTCCCACTTGGATACCGTCTGTCTCACCACGTTCAGCTTGAGGGCCAGCTCCTCCTGGGAAATGCCCTTCGCTTTTCTCAGGCGTTTAATATTTTCATTCAGCATGTCATTACCTCCGCTTTGTTTGATGCTTCCATTAAACCGGAGGACAAGCCGTTGCGGCAAGCAACGGAAATGAACATCGCGGGGCAGACCCGCCCTTATTTCATGTTGCCCTTGGCACGGTTCAGCGCGATAATGTCCGCGCACTTTTCCTGCTTGATGAAATCGCGCATCAGGATGTTCAGAAGCGGAAGGTCAGGACAGTCAGACAGGCCGCGGATGTATTCGCTCACCGGCCGGTCGTGTCTGCGCTCACGGCTCCAGGGACCGCGCACCGCCAGCCCGTCTGTCAGCTGACACTGAAGCACAAAGAGCCCGTCGCGTTCTTCCTCCGCGAGTCTGCGCGCGCGTGCCAGATAGACCGGATGCGCCTGCTCAAGCAAGGCCTTTGTGCCGCGCCGGTGACACTTCGCCAGATAATACGAATCCAGGCACATGTCCTCTTCTGTGCACTCGTTGTCATTGCGGGCAAAGAGGAAATCGGTTTCCGGATGGGCCTTCACATAGGCCCTGTCGCCCCAGAAGACCAGACAGCGTCCGCGGGTCTCTCCCAGAGACAGGGCACGGACATACTCCAGCCGGCTCTGCTCCGCCGGGCAGCGGATCAGAAGCCCGCTTCCTCCGAGGACCTCCTCCAGAAGACATGCGACTCCCTTTTGGCTTTCTCCTTTAAAATGCTGGAAATCCAGCAGCACCGTCTCCGACGGATGCGCCTGCAGAAAGTCCCGGATATCCTCGAGGATGGGTTTAAAATCCGTCCCATCCAGCAGACTGTGGAAGATCACGAACTGCTCCCCCTTCTGATGAACGCGGACATCGAAATAGCGCGAGCCGCACAGAAGCTGCTCCGCGATACTGAGCGCCTGCGTCTCACCGGCCCAGGGAACACCGCAGGTACCGGCATCGTGACTGCCGGGGATGACGACCCGGCGCAGAGGGACCTCATCGCGGATCTGTCCCATCCACTCCGACAGCTCGGGAGCCGCCCCCTCGAAGCGGGCGTGACTTTTTCCGCTCAGCCGAAGGACACACAGAAGCAGCAGAACAAAGGCAATAAAGCCTCCGAATATCTCTAAAAAAAGCATAGAAAGCCTCCTATATGATTCTATCAATCAGCATAACGGCCTCTTCTCGCTTTGTCAACCGAATATCGGCCGGAAAAAAGACGGAAGCCCTTGACAGGAAAGGGAAAGCTTCTTATAATATAAATGATAATAATTCCTATTAAGGCGGTTTTATGAACGACATCGAGCGCGGACAGCGCAGCACCCGGCAGCGGAGGCTGATCCTGGATACGGTCAGACATCATCTGGATCATCCCTGCGTCGAAACGATCTATCGGGAGGTCCACGAAGCAGACGAACGGATCAGCATGGCTACCGTATACCGCAACCTGAACCTTCTGGCCCAAAACGGAGAGATCCTCCACATCAAGCTCTCCGGCGCCGACCGGTACGACAGCACCTTAAAGCCCCATTCTCACATCGTCTGCCTCTCCTGCGGAGCGGTCGAGGATGTAGCCGCTGTATCGGAAGGCGATGACGACCGGCTGGCTGAGGAAGCCACCGGCTACCGGGTCTACGGGCATCAGACCGTATACGAGGGCCTCTGTCCCGCCTGTCTTTCCCAAAACCGCCGGGAAAAAGAATAACAAAAGAAAGAGGATTCGAAATGAAAACCTACAAATGCCTTGTTTGCGGAAAAATCTTTGAAGTCGCCGACGGCGAGACCCCTGTCTGCCCCCTGTGCGGCGCCAGCGGCGATAAGCTCGTCGAAGTAAAGAAAGCCAACCCCTACGAGGGCACCCAGACCGAAAAGAATCTGGCTGCCGCCTTTGCCGGCGAGTCTCAGGCCCGCAATAAATATACCTATTTTGCCTCCAAGGCCAGAAAAGAAGGCTATGAGCAGATCGCTGCCCTCTTCGAGCAGACCGCCAATAACGAAAAAGAGCATGCCAAGCTGTGGTTCAAGGAGCTGAACGGCATCGGCACCACCGCCCAGAATCTGGCTGCCGCGGCCGACGGCGAAAATTATGAGTGGACCGACATGTACGAGGGCTTCGCTCAGACCGCCGAAGCCGAGGGCTTTGCGGAGCTTGCCGCCCGTTTCCGCGCTGTCGCGGCCATCGAAAAGACCCATGAGGAGCGCTACCGCGCCCTGCTTCACAACGTAGAGGCTCAGGAAGTCTTTGCCAAGAGCGAGGTCAAGGTTTGGGAATGCCGCAACTGCGGTCACATCGTCGTCGGCACCAAGGCCCCCGAGGTCTGCCCCGTCTGCGCTCATCCCCAGGCCTACTTCGAGGTCCACGCTGCCAACTATTGATTATTTCCCGGGAAATAAAGGCTGCGCCGTTTTCAAAAGAAACCGCCGGAGGACAGATGTCCTTCGGCGGTATTTTTGTGATTTTCAGGCTCCCTGACAAAGGTGCTCCGTCCAGATGTCGGAAAGACGGGCAAAATCCTCCAGGGTCAGGGTCTCTCCCCGGCAAAGCTCCGGGATGCCGGCCTGCTCGAGCAGCCATTTGGCGTCCTCCTTGGCGATCGTAAACTCGGGGCTTCCGGAGAGGCTGTTGACCAGGGTCTTGCGGCGCTGCCCGAAGGCTGCCTTGATGAGGGCAAACATCTGCTTCGCATCTCTGACCTCGACGCGCGGCGACGGAAGCCGGCGGAGCGTAATGACGGCCGAGCCCACACCGGGCCTCGGCATGAAGCAGTTCTGCGGGACGTAGGCGTCGACCGTGATGTCGGCGTAAAACTGAACCAAAAGCGCCATCACCCCGTAGTCCTTATCACCGGGGCGCGCCTGCATGCGTCGGGCGGCCTCCTCCTGTACCATGACGGACAGGCTTTTCATGGCCGGACCGCTTTCCAGCACCTTCTGGATGATCGGGGTGGTGATGTAATAGGGCAGGTTGCCGATGAAACGCACCGGGCCCGTCACACCGCGCTCCTGCAAAAAGGAAGGCAGATCCAGATCCAGGAAATCCGCCTGCACCAGCTCGACGTTCCCGTAGAGCGACAGGTTGTTTCCGAGGATAGGAATGAGACGCTTATCGATCTCCACCGCGATGACGCGGCCGGCCTCCTCAGCCAGCACCTGCGTCAGACTGCCGATGCCCGGCCCGATCTCGATACAGATATCCTCGGGACCTACGCCGGCACCGCGCACGATTTTTTCGACCACGTGAAGATCGATCAGAAAGTTCTGGCCCAGCTGCTTCTTGAACTGAAATCCGCTCTCCTGCAGGATGCGGATGGTATTGGCCGGGAAGGCGATATAGGCTTCGTTCGGATTTTTCATAGACAGCCTTATTTGATCCTGAAAAGTTTTCTGGCGTTGGCGGTGACGGCCGCAGCGACCTCCGAAGCGTCAAGCTCCTTCAGCTCTGCGATCCGTTCGATCACGAAGGGGATATAGGAGGAGTCATTGCGCTCTCCCCGATGAGGGGCAGGCGTCAGATACGGGCAATCCGTTTCCACCAGGATACGGTCAAGCGGAAGATAGGGGATCGCCGCGCTGAGCTTTTTGGCATTCTCAAAGGTACAGAAGCCGCCCAGACCGATATAGAGCCCCAGCTCCAGATATCGCTCGGCCATTTCACGGCTGCCGCTGAAGGCATGCACCACGCCTCCGCAATAGGAAACATCGCAGTCCGAAAGGATGCGCCAGGTATCCTCGGCGGCATCGCGGGAGTGCACGATGACGGGCAGCTCCAGCTCCTTGGCCAGCTCGAGCTGTTCGATGAACCAGTCCTTCTGCTCCTCTCTCGGAGAAGCGTCCCAGTGATAATCAAGCCCGATCTCTCCGACCGCCACGACCTTTTCATTGCCGTCGATGCGGTCATAGAGCAGGTCGATATCGTCGTAATCAAGCCCCTTCAGGTTCTCGGGATGGTATCCGAGGGCCGCGTAGACAAAGCGGTGCTGCTTGGCGAGCGCCAGCGTCGAGCGGATGGATTTTTTATCGCAGGCACAGTTGATGAGAGCCTCGCAGCCGGCGGCCTTTACCTTTTCCAGCACAGCGGCGCGGTCCCGGTCAAAGGCTTTGTCATCATAATGGGCATGCGTATCGATAAACTGCATGATCAGCGGACCTCGGCACCCGCGGGCATGTCAGCGGAGGGCGTAAGAAGGGCCAGATGTCCCTCGCTGTCAGAGGCGCAGAGCACCATGCCGCGCGACTCTACGCCGCACAGCGTGACGGGCTTCAGATTGGTGACGACGATGACCTTGCGGCCGACCATCTCCTCCGGCGTATAGTACTTGGCGATGCCGGAAACGATCTGGCGGACCTCGGAGCCGATCCTGATCTGAGAGCACAGAAGCTTTTTGGACTTCTCTACCTTTTTGCACTCCAGGATCTCGCCCACACGGAGGTCGATTTTCTCAAAATCCTCAATACCGATCTCGGGAACGGCTTCCTCTTCCTCAGAGGATGCTTCGGCCTTGGCCGCTTCGGCAGCCGCTGCCTCCGCCCTGGCCTTCATTTCGGCCTCGACCTCAGCGAGCATCTTTGCCTCATCGATACGGGCGAACAGAGCCAGCTGCTCACCGGTCACGGTGCCGGGAACGAGCGCGCCGAATTTCTCCAGAGATTCCAGCGTGCGTGCCTCGGCCGGTACCTTCAGAACGTCCAGGATCTTTTCGCCGGTCTCGGGCAGGAAGGGAGCGAGCAGCACACCGAGATAACGCAGGCTCTCCAGCAGGTTGTACAGTACGGTGCCGAGACGGGCCTTCTGCGCCTCGTCCTTGGCCAGCACCCAGGGCATCGTGACATCGATATACTTGTTGCTGCGGCGGGCCAGATTGATGATCTCCTCCAGCGCATCGGCCACATGAAGGTCCTTCATGCACCGGACGACGCGGCCGACCGTGGCCTCCGCCTCACGGCGAAGCTCCTCATCGGCTTCACCGGGGCAAGCGGGAGCCTGAATGATGCCGTCAAAATATTTCTTACCCATGGCGACCGTGCGGCTGACAAGGTTGCCGACGGTGTTGGCCAGATCGGAGTTGAAGCGTCCGATCAGGGTCTCGTAGGTGATGTTGCCGTCAGAAGCAAAGGGCATCTCGCGCAGCACATAATAGCGGGTACCGTCCACGCCGAAGCGGCGGACCAGCTCGGCCGCATAGATGACGTTGCCCTTGGACTTGCTCATTTTATCGGAGCCGAACAGCAGCCAGGGATGACCGAAGACCTGCTTGGGCAGCGGTACATCGAGTGCCATCAGCATGATCGGCCAGTAAATGGTATGGAAGCGCAGAATATCCTTGCCGATCAGGTGAACATCGGCCGGCCAGTACTTCTTATAGAGCTCGCCGTGGTTGCCGTCGGGATCGTAGCCCAGACCGGTGATATAGTTTGACAGCGCGTCGATCCAGACATAGATGACGTGCTTGGGGTCAAAGGTGACCGGGATGCCCCAGCTGAAGGAGGTGCGGGATACGCACAGATCCTGCAGACCGGGCTTTAAGAAGTTGTTGACCATTTCCTTTTTGCGGGACTCGGGCTGGATGCAGTCGGGGTTGTCCTCGATATACTTCATCAGACGGTCCGCATACTTGCTCATTTTGAAGAAATAGGACTCTTCCTTGGTCTTCTCGACCGGGCGGCCGCAGTCGGGGCACTTGCCGTCGATCAGCTGAGTCTCGGTGTAGAAGGACTCACAGGGGACGCAGTACCAGCCCTCATATTCGCTCTTATAGATATCGCCCTTGTCGTAGAGCTTCTTGAAAATCTTTTTGACGCAGGCCTCGTGATCGGCGTCGGTGGTGCGGATGAAGCGGTCGTAGCTGGTGTTCATCAGATCCCAGTTGCTCTTGACCTCTCACACGACCTTGTCGACATAGGCCTTGGGGCTGATGCCGGCGGCCTCCGCGTTGAGCTGGATCTTCTGGCCGTGCTCATCGGTGCCGGTCTGGAAATAGACGTCGTAGCCCTCAAGACGGCGGAAGCGCGCGATGGCGTCAGCCAGCACGATCTCGTAGGTGTTGCCGATGTGCGGCTTGCGGGAGGTATACGCGATCGCCGTAGTGATATAATACTTGCCTTTATCTGCCATGATTTTCTCCTATATAACGGAAGATTCCGTAATTAATCAATAATAGGGTAATTGTATGATTGAGGGCCCTCTTTTGTCAAGCACTTCTTCCCCTCCGTTCACAGTTTTGAAAAAGAAAAGTCACCATTCCTACGTAGAATAGCCCCGCGAAACGCAGTATAATATAAGCATAAATCAAAAAGCGGCTGCGCATATCCCTTCAGCCGCCAAGGAGAACGCTTCATGACCGACTTATACGATTCACTGACTTCTTCCGTATCGGAAAATCCGATGGACAATCCGACGGAAAATCCGATGGATAATCAGACAGAAAAACCGGCGGAATACCCTGCCGAAGCACCGGCCGCAACCTCTCGCGCTTCCCGGCTTGACGCGCCCGCGGAAGAGGCGCCCGCTTCCCTTCCCCCCGAAGCCCCGTCCCCGGCGCCCGTCTGCGGCACGCCCGCGCCTGCGCCCGCCAAAAAGAAGGGCATGGGCTGGGGCGGCCTGATGATCCTTCTGCTTGTGCT
>JAZQNF010000039.1:0-2099 GCA_045627225.1 Bianqueaceae bacterium | reverse complement strand
TCTGGATCACGCGCTCCAGCTCGGTCTCGCGGCCGATCATGCGGTCCAGCTTGCCGCTTCTGGCCCTCTCGGTGAGGGAGATGCAATAATTGTCGAGAAACTTGCTGCGCTTCTGGGCGGCCTCCTTTTTGCTCTCCCGGGGCGGGTTCGGCTCGGCGGGCTCTTTGGGCTGGTTCATATTCCCGGCGGAGCCCAACAGACGGCTGAGGAAGGGGAAGGTCGCGGTCTTTCCTGCCTCGTCGTTCTCGTTTTCGTCGTCCTCGGCGATCTCGGGCAGATTTTCCTCGCCGCCCATGGCCTGCAGCATCTCATCGGACAGGTCATCCACGTCCTCGTCGGAGATGCCCATGCGCTGCATGATATCGTCGATGGGCTTGATCTTAAGCTCTTTGGCGCATTTGAGGCAAAGGCCCTCGTTGGTGGAGACGCCGTTTTCCAGCTTGGTGATGAACAGGACGGCGACGTTTTTCTTACATCTGGCGCACAGTGTAGGCTGCATGAATAAAACTCCTTGCAAATAGAAACTGCTTCAGGCGAAAGCCTGCGTAAAATACCCGGAAAGGGGTGAAAAGCGGCTCAAAGGCCGATGAAGGTGACAAGATAGTTCTGCTCCACGAAGTATTTGAAGAGCAGGGTGCCGTCGATGGCCGCATCGGGGATCAGGATGCCGGCGAAGCGGGTGATGCACCCGATAAACTGCAGGATGCAGAATGCCTCCGCGAGGCCGAGGGCGAGGCCGAGGATCTTATTGACCAGCTCGATGCCGGGCAGGTTGAAAACCAGGTCGATGACGTTGCCGACCACGGCGAAGAGGATGACGATCAGGATGAAGGCGATGACGAACACGCCGATATAGGCGAGGACGCTGCACAGCTTTTCAGCCAAAAACTCAGACAGGTCGCTGTTGACGTAGTCAGCGAAATCGGAGGCGCTTTTGGCGATGGAGGCGGCGGTGTCCTCATGGAAGCCCACCTGCCTCAGCACGGCGAAGGCGACGGAATAGACGTCCTTTTTCTCCTCCTCGGACAGCTCCACCACGGTGGGTCTTGAAGCCAGACCCTTTTTCTCCTCCGTCTCCTCCCCGGCGTCGAAGCCGTCGGAGGCGCCCGGCGGGGTCTCATCCCCGGCGGACTCGGCGTCCTCGGAGGACTTTCCGGTGACCTTGTTGAGCATGGTGTCCACGATGCCGTTGGCAAAGGGCTCGATGATGCCTGTAAACTCCGCGGAGTATGTAGAGGCGATGAGGTTGGCGCCGTAGAAGGCCACGACGATGGCCAGCACCGCGCAGATACCGCCGATGATGCCTTTTCGCCAGCCGCGCCACGCGCACAGCAGGATCACGGCGGCGGCCACGAGGTCGAGAATGACGGTGAGGCTCACGGGCAGGGAGTAGTCAAAATTGAAGTTCAAGAGAATTTCCTCCTTTAGTGGGGATAATGCCCGGCAGGAAAGCCGGGAAAGAGGCGGAATATCGCTTTTATGGGTCAGCCGAAGCTGTATACGGCAGAGGAGGTGAGCACGGCGGCGGAGCCGTCCCGGCGCATCCACGGGATGCCGGAGTAGCCGGAGACGTCGAATTCGTCGCAGAGCATGAGGCGTCTGTTGTAAACGGCGAGGCTGTCCCCGGTGAGGACGGCAAGGTATCGGCCCCTTTGGGAGATGCCCGAGGCGCCCTCGGGGAGCTCCAGGGAGGCGATGATGCGGCAGTCGGTGTCCAGCGTCAGGATGGACACCCCGCCGCTGTTCTCTTCGGAGGCGGTCATGACGGAGGCGAAGCCGTCGGAGGCGGCATAGGCCATGAGGGAGAAGCGGCGCAGCTCCATGCTGCCGATGAGCTCGCCGGAGGAGTCTATCACATACAGGCCGCTGCTGCCTATGAGCAGGAGCCGGTCGTTACGGAGGTAAACGAGGTCGGCAAGGATGGTGTCGGGCGCGGTAAAGGCGGCGCGGCTGCC
The DNA here is from genome assembly GCA_045627225.1 of Bianqueaceae bacterium. GTDB lineage: Bacteria > Bacillota > Clostridia > Lachnospirales > Bianqueaceae > JAZQNF01. The sequence continues at coordinate 144 of JAZQNF010000039.1, read as the reverse complement.
CTCCTCGCGCATATCGTAGAAATCCACATGGCTTCCGTCGGTGCCGACTCGCAGGACGGCGAGGCCGTAGCCCTTGGGGGCGACCCGGGCTGCCACGGGGAAAGCCTCGGCGGAATAGAGCTTGTAGACGGCCTTGCCCTCGGC
>JAZQNF010000038.1:0-8385 GCA_045627225.1 Bianqueaceae bacterium | reverse complement strand
GAGCAGGTTCAGGTCCGAGTGATGGTCGAAGAAGGGCGTCATCGTGAAGTCGAAGCGGCCTTCCTCCGAGACAAAGTGCCAGGGACGCTCGAAGCCGTCGGGCTTCGGGAACTCCTCCACATCCACCGCGCCGAACTTGTGAGCGCGGCCGTCGTAGAAGAGGCAGGTCTCGGTGGCGTGGGCCTCGCTGCCGATGCCCCAGGTGATCTCGAGGCCGAGGCTGTGAGGGCAGCCCTCCGCGTCCGTGATCCGGGCGGAGCCGTTGCCCCAGTACCAGACCAGGCGATAGGGCGTGCAGACGCGGCCCCAGTCGAGTACGCAGAACGTGTCGCTTTTGCCGAAGCTGACGGTCTGTCCGTCAAAGGAGACCGTACCCTCGCAGGGGAGGCAGTTCTGCTTCGTGGTCATGAAATAGCGGTCCCGCCGGCCCTCGAAGGGCAGGACCGTGGTGATGTTCTCGCCGCCCTCGGGCAGCTCGATGCGGAGATCGCAGGAAAAGCCGTCTTTCCGGTAGCAGAGCGTCTTCTCGCGCTCGCGCGTGTCAAAATCAAAGACAGCCCCTCCGACGCGTCCCTGCACCCGGTTCGGCACATCGCCCTTCGGGGGCAGCGCATACTTTTTCGACTGTCCGACGAAATAGGAGGCGCTCGTCGCGAGCACCCTGCGCGCCGCAAGATCCAGCAGCGTGGCGGAGACGTAGCCGCCGAGGGTGATGTTCGCGAAGACGAGCTGAAGCACGCGCCGGCCGTCGGAGATCTGATAGAAGTCCCACTCCTTGCGGTGAGCCTTCGCGCGGACCCGGGTCCGGTCGTAGGTGAAGACGTTCCGGCGGGCCCAGCCTCGGGCAAGAAGTGTCCCGTCGTCACCGAGCAGCGGAGTCTCTTCCGTGTATTCTGTCTGAAGACTGGGCGCGTCCCAGTCCCGGTAGCTGCAGTATGTACGTTCCATGGCGCTGATCCTTTCCTGTGATGAAATCTGTCAATGGTTGTCTAATAGACTTTGCCGTATCTCCGGCACGCCCGGCTGCCTCCGCGCATACAGCGCTCTGAGCTCGTCAAGCACCTCCGCCTTGCCGCGGATCATTCCCTCGACGTGGCTGACCAAAAGGGTCCTCGCGCGGAGTCCCGCAAGGACCGCGATCTCCTCCGCCAGCAGCTGCACGTTGTAGACCAGCTCGCCGCCGCGGACGCGCCCGTAAAGCGCGTCTCCCACAAAGGCAAAATCGCCCGTCTCCATCCCGAGACAGCCCCGGGCATGGCTGGAAGGCAGCGGAAAAAGGCGCACAGGCCCTAGCTCCAGGCTCTCCGTCACCACCGTGCCGCATCCGACATGACGGAAGGTCTCCTTCGACACATAAAGCCCGCGCGGACGGATCAGGCCGACGTTCCCGCTGTGGTCGCGGTGAAAATGCGACAGGACCGCAAAATCGCTTTCCTCGAGCCCTGCGATGCGCTCCGCCCCGCAGCCGACATCGTACAAAACGGTCAGGCCGTTTTCGCGGACGATGCCGATATCCGCGGAGAGCGGTCCGTCACAGGCCCCGATATAGGAAACCGTGTCCGAAATGAAGTGCTCCTTCATCCGGCGGCCTCACATCGGTCCGCGGTCGACGGTGAAGCTGCGGAGCGTCTTCCGGCGGCACTCCGCGGACCCGATCATCGCGGGAGATCCGGCCTCTCCGTCAAAGCGGCGGAAGGCCTTCTGTTTTTTCGACAAGGCCGGCCAGGCGGGCAGAGCCTCGCCGTTCGGGTCGCCGGTTTTGACAAACTGCGCGACATGATCGATCATCTGCGCCGAGAGGGCGTAGTCTGTTTCCTCGAAGGGCCGCCACGACAAGTCCATATGTCCGAACAGGTACCAGAGATCCGCGGCGTGGAAGGCCTTATAGCTGTTGCCGGGCAGCGTCCGGTCGAAGAAATAGCCCCATACCGGAGGATATCCGTCCCGGTCCGCCCGCTTCCCGCGTTTAAGCGCGACCTCGTACACGATGCTCGGCATCATGTCCTGCGAGCATACGCCTATGATGAGCGGCACCGGCAGATCCAGCTTCTTTTTCTCCTGATCCTGCGCGGGCCCCGGAATGACGGAGCCGTCCACGCCCGGTGTGAGCGCACGCAGCCCGCTCTTCCTCGAGCGCGAGACCTTGTACCAGGCCTCCCAAAGCCTTTCGGCAGGGACCGTATGGGCCTCCTCTTTTGTGCAGCCGCACTCGCGCCGGACGGCCTCCCAGAAGGGAGCTGCCTTTTCCTTCGGCAGAGGAGCCGCAAAACGGGGCAGCGCTCCGCCTCCGCTCATGCAGACCGCTCCCCGGATCAGGCCCTCCAGCCGTTTCGTCATCAGAAGGTCCGTGATGCACATCGCCCCCGCGGACTGGCCGATCAGCGTGATACGGGAGCCGTCCCCGCCGAAATCGGCGATATGAAGACGCACCCACTCCACCGCGCACACGAGGTCCTGCAGACCGTAGTTGCCGCACTCATACAGACTGAATACGTTCAGACGATAGCCGACCGAGACAAAGATGATGCCTCGTTTGGCATATTCGCTGCAATTCACATAGGGAAGCTCACCCACGCAGCCGGTCTCAAAGCCTCCGCCGTGGATGAACAGAAGCACCGGCAGATCCCGGGCGTCCTCGGGCGTGACGATGCTGAGCTGCATCGGGCTCTCCGCGAAGCGGTATTCACGGCCCTCGCTTCTGAACTCACGGTGATAGAAGGCGCCGACCGGATCGTTTCCGGCCTCGTCACGGAAGGCGGAAAGCTGGAAGCAGTCCGTCTCGGGACCGGACGCGTCGAAAATACCGTCGGGTCCGGCAAAGGGAGCCAGCGAGTCGATACGGACGGGCGCCTGAAAGCGCTCCGTAATGGCATAGGGCAGGCCCCGAAAGATACGGTTTCCCTCCTCGGTAAAGCCGCATACCGGACCGAGCCCTGTTTCAAGCACTGTTTTCATTTTTTTCTCCTGCACGATCAATCTGCTTTCATTTAAGCATATTTTGCGCAAAACCGCAACGGAACTGAGGCAAATCCTCCGAAATCCCCTTGACTTTTTAGTTAGCCTATGCTAACCTGTTTTTGCAGCTCCCGGTTAGCTTGCGCTAACCGGCCTTCAGCCTATAAAATGGGGGATACGCATGAACGTTTTCTGGTGGGTTGTTGTCATTACACTGATAGCGGGTGTCGGCGGGACCGGCATCGGCGGACTGATCGGCGCCGTGCTGAAAAAGGATTCCTCGAAGGCGGTCAGCCTTCTGCTTTCCTTTGCCGGCGGCGTCATGCTGGCCGTCGTCTTCTTTGATCTGATCCCCGGCGCCATGAATCCGGAAGGCGCTGAGACTGAGATGCCCGTGCTGCTGGTCATCGGAGGCATTGTCCTCGGCTACAGCCTCATCTATCTGCTGAACTATCTGATCGATAGGAAAACCAATCCGGAGGTCGCGCACATCAGCGAGGATCACCCGGCAACCGCCGATGCGCTGGACGAGCTGATCCACGCCGATCATCTTGAGGCCCACGCCAGGAGATCCGACAGCAAGCTTGAGCTTTTCGTGGCCGGCATCGTGATGGCCTTTGCGATCGCGCTGCACAATGTCCCCGAGGGCATGGTCATCGGTGCCTCTTACTCCGGCGACAGCGGACAGCTGATCGGCGGAGCGGGCTTCATCATCGCCATCGTCATCGGTCTGCACAATATCCCCGAGGGCATGTCCGTATCCGTCCCCCTCATCTCCGGCGGCATGAGCAAGCCTAAGGCTGTAGCCGTCACGGCGCTGTCCGGGCTTCCGACCGTCCTCGGCTCGATGCTGGGCTATTCCCTGGGCCTGTTAAGCCCTGTCTGGCTTTCTCTTTCCTTAAGCTTTGCCGGCGGCGCCATGATCTACGTCGTTTTCGGCGAGCTGCTTCCCGAGGCCTTCCTGATGTGGAAGTCCAAGGCTCCCGGCGCGATGGCGCTGGTCGGCACCCTGGTCGGGCTGCTGCTGGTTTATCTGTAATCCGCTCTCTTTTCAAAAAGGGCCGCTTCGCAAAGGAAACGGTCCTTTCTTGTTGTCGCGCCACCCGACCTATGGTATAATAGAAACAGCCAAACGGAGGTACTTCTTTATGATGAATATCACCAATTATCTCGACTGGCGCGGCGATCTTTCCCTTGATGCCGCCCCCTTCAACGAGGTCGATAACTTTATCCTGTCCCAAACGGTCAATCTGGACTACAGCGGCATCGTCTCGGGCGGAAGCGAACGCCTGCCCATCAGCGAGGTCGTCAGCCGCTATTACGAAAAATACGGTGAAAAAGGCAATTACATGGGCGTGCTGATGCCCGTCGCCACCTGGCCGCTCGTGCAGCAGCTGGCCGGTACCCGCCGCTTCGGCAGTATCGCGCTGAGCGGCTTTGTCAACCGGGTCATCACCGAGAACACGGAGCAGTTTGCCGCCGTCGTCATCAGCCTCGCGCCCGACCTCCATTATGTCTGCTTCCGCGGAACCGACGATACCATCGCCGCCTGGAAGGAGAACTTCCTGATGGCCGTCTCCGGCACGGTGCCTGCGCGGGCGGATGCTCTCGCCTACCTGAACTGGGCCAGCCAGGCCTATCCCGGCACGCTGATCGTCGGAGGTCACTCCAAGGGCGGCAATCTGGCCGTATACGCAGCCGTCAAGGCCGCGCCCGACATCCAGGACCGCATCGCCGCCGTCTACTCCAACGACGGTCCCGGCTTTCTGCCCGAGTTCTTCAAGGGGGACGATTTCCTGCGCATTGCCGATCGCGTGCATGTCATCATGCCCCAGTATTCGATCGTCGGCACCTTCTTCTCGCAGGAATGCACCGAGATCATCAAGAGCAATAAAAGCGGGCTCTACGCCCACGATGGCTTCAACTGGGAGGTCCTGGGCAACTGTTTCGTCCCGGAGGCAGGGCTTTCGCCCAGCAGCAAGGCCTTCGACACCGCCTTTGATGACGCCCTCAACAAAATGGACGACGAGGAACGCAGCTCCTTTATCAACGATCTGTTTGAGGCCCTGACCGATTCCGGTGCTCTGACAACGCTTACGGACATGACACAGCTCAAGCTTGGGCAGGCCTTCGAAATCAAAAAAGGCTTCAGCGCCCATCCGGAGCTGAAGGCCTTTGCGCAGGATCTGATCGACAAGATGCGGAAGGAGTATTTCGAGAACCTGACCGAGGCGATCGATGAAAGGACCAGCCTGAACCTGTCCGACCGGATGAAAGAGGCCGGAGAAAAGTGGCAGGAGCTGGCCGACAAGATCGCGGAGGTCTTTAAAAAGAATTAACACGCCGGGACTTTTCCGGAATAGGCAGGAGGGCGAGACCGTGGTCTCGCCCTCCTTTTGAAATTCAAACGTAAGTTTGCTCAGATGATGTTTTTCAGTGTTTATTCTTCTGCAGCGGGCGCGGGAGCTTCGGTGCGGCCCAGGGCGATGTTCATTTCTTCGAGTTTTTTCTTGTCGATGTTGTAGATCAGGCCGACAGACAGGACGACCAGCACAGCGGCGAACAGGTAGAGCGCGGGCACGAAGTAGCGCATGTTGAGCGCGACCTGCGCGGCCTGGTTGCCCTGATCGGCCTCCACATAGCCCAGCCAAACCATGATGATCAGCGCGGCAGAGGGGCCGATGCCCTGCGCCAGCTTACGGAAGAAGGAGTGCAGCGCGTAGGTCGTGCCCTCGTCCTTGTTGTTGAACTTCCACTCGTTGTAGTCGATCGCATCGGCCACCATGGAGTAAACGAGGCACATCAGTGTGCCGAGACCGAAGGAGTTCAGGAAGGAGCACAGCGCGTAAATGGCGAGGCCCTTGCCGTCGGGGGTGATGGGCAGGATGAGCATCAGCGCGCAGACAACGGCGGAGGTGATGGCGCCGACCATAACGATTTCTTTCTTGCCGTACCGGTTTGCCAGCTTCTTGATGAAGGGGGCCAGAACGATAACGGGGATCATCGTGAACAGGGAGATGACGCCGGAGAGCTGTACGTTGTGGAAATAGGACTGGAACAGAACAGTAACGGCGGCGTTCGCGGCCTGCATGCCGATGAACATGGCCATGGCGGCGACGGTGCAGCCGACGGCGGCGCGGTTCTTGAAGAAGGTGCCGAACGCTTTGAAAATGTTGAACTTGGGCTTCTCTTCGGAGGCCTTGAAATCGTCTTCCACGCGGATGACGGTGGTCTTCAGCATGAAGAGGAAGAACAGGAAGCCGATGCCGCCCAGGATGAGAGCGATGGTGAAGACCTTCTCGCCGATGAGGTTGTTGGCCGCATCGTAGCAGAGGATGGGAATGAGGACCATGGTGACCACGTTGGCGACCAGGGAGCCCAGGCTTCTCCAGGTGGACAGCGACGCGCGCTCGCCGGAGTTCTCGGTGATGGCGGACAGCATCGTGCCGTACGGAACGTTGGCGACGGTGTAGAAGGCATCCCACAGCATGTAGCCGGCGACGAACAGGACGTTCTTAACGGCCATCGAAGCATTAGGCAGCGGAATGAAGCACAGGCCGCCGGCCACGATCAGGCCGATAGCGCCGATGAGGATGTAAAGCTTGAACTTGTTCATGCGATGCTTCTTGTGGTCCGCATCGAACCAGGCGCCGATCAGCGGGTCGTTGATAGCGTCCCAAATCTGGACGATGAGCAGAAGTCCTGCATAAACCACGGAGTTGAGGCCCATATACTGGGTCCAGAAGATAACGAGCGTGCCCTTCAGGGCGAAGCTCATGTTGCAGGCGAAGTCGCCGGCGGCATAGGACAGGTTGTCCAGAAGGCCAAAGGGACGTACGCCGTTTTCGGATTTCGTTTTCATGGTGTTCTCCTTTTGCATTGATTTTTCCTACACGAAAAAGCCCTTATCTATCAGGGCGATGCTTCGGGCAGGATGGCACGGGTGTTGATCAAATCTAATGTATCAAAAACATGACCTGCATTCAAGAGACAAATTTAAAAAATGCGGAAAACTCAGAGAGGCACGGATATTGTTCGTGCAAAAGAACGAGGATATGGTATAATCGGGACATAACCCAACGTGGAAGGAAATCGTCATGAAGAATATCAGATTCGGTGTTATCGGCGTCGGCCGGATGGGCCTGGAGCACGCCATGAATATTCGGAGCCGCGTACCGGGCGCGGAGCTTGCCGCGCTTTGCTCGCAGCACGAGGAGAACGCGCGGGCGGCGGCAGAGCAGCTCGGGTGCCGCTGCTATGCGGACGCGGACGCGATGTGCGCGGCCGATGACATCGACGCCATCGCGATCATTTCGAGCACCGGCTGCCACGCGGAGCATATCCGGAAGGCACTCGAGGCAGGCAAGCACGTGTTCTGCGAGAAGCCGCTCGCGGGCAGCGTCGAGGAATGCCTCGAGGTCGAGCGCATCATCGCCGCGCATCCGGAGCAGGTCTTCATGCTGGGCTTTATGCGGCGCTTCGACCGCTCCTACGCGCTCGCAAAGGCAAAGGTCGACCGCGGCGACATCGGCCGTATCATCATGGTGCGCTGCAATTCGCAGGATCCGGTCGCGGTCATCGACGGCGCCATCAAGTACGCGTCGCACTCGGCGGGCATTTTCATGGACCTCGCGGTGCACGATATGGACATGATCCGCTGGTTCACGGGCTCGGAGCCCAGGCGGCTGATGGCCGCGGGTGGCTGCTATGCCTACGACGAGTTCGGCAAGTACGGCGACGCGGACAATGTGTCCTGCCTGATCGAGAATGAGAACGGGACGATGGCCACGATTTTCGCCGGCCGCAACGCGGCGCATGGGACGGCTGTCGAAACGGAGATCGTCGGCACGAAGGGGAGCCTGCGCATCGGCTCCGTTCCGACCGATTCCTATATGGAGATCCTGGACGAGCACGGCGTTCGCCGCGAGTGCTGGCAGGATTTTCTGACCCGGTGGCACGATGCTTATATTGCGGAGCTGGAGTATTTCGTCGACTGCGTGAAATGCGGTCGGCCGGCCTCCCCCACCGCGGCCGACGGCACGGCAGCGGTAAGGACCGCAAAGTGCTGCAAAGAGGCCTTTACGAGCGGCCGGATGATGGAAATGTAAAAAGGTACGGCGGCAGGGAAAAATGATATGCTCCCTTTTTAATCAACAGTGTTTTTTATTTCACTGTCTCGCATAAAGGGAGCATGTCAGAAATCCCTGCCGCTTTTATGTCGGAAAGTCTATTTCGCATTTTTGACTTTTGATTGATTTTGCGAAATAGGCCGATCAACAGAGCAGGTAATTCTTTTGTTTCACTAAAACAATGCAATGAAGAGCTCAAAAAACCTGATTTTTCGATAGAAATACCCGCTGAAAAGTTTTTCAGCGGGTATCTTTTTTCATACCGTAGCAAGCAGGGAAAATGAAATATTCCCCGCTCACA
>JAZQNF010000037.1:0-14214 GCA_045627225.1 Bianqueaceae bacterium | reverse complement strand
ACCGCTTGGCCTCCGACTTCCCATTCTGCCGACCAATCCGCTGTTTACCGAATACCTGATCCGCCAGGCCGGAGGAGAGGCGTCTGCCGCCTGCCGCGAGGCCGCCATGGCTGCCTACGAGCAGCGCATCCGCGAGTTTTCCGACCGCAAAATGAAATTTTAAGCTTTCACAAAGAAAAGGACTCAGCCGTAGCCGTTTGGCCCCGGGATGAGTCCTTTTTTGATTTCGCGGAAGGCGGAGGAATACATCAATATCTGCGATATTGTCTAATTCCTCGTTTGATGATATAGTAGACGGCAGGCGCCGGAGGAAGCTCCGGCTGAGAGGAGGAGAGAGCATGACGGATTATCGGGAGGAGCCCGTTCTGTGGGAGCTTGAGCCCTTTGCCTGCGGCTTTTTGCAGGAGAAAAGCGAAAACATCAGTCAGAAGATCTCATCCGGTATGGCGGCGGTCTGCCGGTATCTTCCTCTGAAGCTGGACCCGGTGCTCAAGCTGGCATCAGTGGATCCGGAGGAGGAAAGCCCTCTTTTTACCCTCGGAGCGGCGTATCGCTTCGGCGACGGTGTCTCGGTCAATGCGCACCTGTTCGAGGTCAAAAAAGAACGTTTCCCGGAGCTTGCCGATGATCTGGAGACTTTGTATCAGGCCATCAGGCCTTATGACACCAATGCTTTTTTCCAGGCGACGATCACGGAGGAGGAGCACCTCATCATGCGCTCCAAGACGCTTTGGGGCGGTACCTGGGGAGGCCATTCCAATCCCGATTACGGACGCCTGCTCCGGCTGGGAACGGAGGGGATCCGCGCGCTGATCGCCCGGGGAAAGGAAGAGCATCCGGAGGCCTGTGAGTGGTATGACGCCTCTCTGACCGTGCTCGACGGGATCGATCTTCTGGCAGAGCGCTTTCGGGCGCTTGCTCTTCGGAAGAGCCTGGAGGAACCGGAAAATGCGGCGGTGTATGAGCGCATCGCGAAGGCGCTGGCGGTCGTTCCGCGTCATCCCGCCGTCGATTTCATGACGGCGCTTCAGTCCTTTTACCTGGTCTTCACGCTTGACGGCCGCGATTCTCCCGGGGCCTTCGACCGGTATATGGGGCCTTATTATCCGAAGACAGCGCCCGAGGAGGCTCGTGAGCTTCTGGAAGGGCTCTGGCAGGGCTTTTACCGGACGCGCGTCTGGAATCTGTCCATCGGCGGCAGCGATGAGCTCGGGCATGACATGACCAATGACTTAAGCTACGCCATCCTTGACGTTGCCGAAAAATACCGTTATCATACGCCGAACCTGACGGCGCGCTGTCACAAAAACTCCTCCGAGCATTTTTTGCGCCGCTGTGCTGAGCTTCTTTCGACCGGCATCGCGCTGCCCGCCATGTACAACGATGAGGTCGTCTGCCCTGCCCTCGAGGAGCTTGGCATCCCTCCGCGGGACGCACACCTTTACACCCTTAACGGCTGTAATCAGATCGATATCCAGGGAAAGTCTCACATGGGGCTGGAGGACGGCGAGGTCAATCTGCTGAAGTGTCTGGAATATGCGCTGTTCGACGGACGCTGCCTGATCTTTGGGACGCAGTCCTCCATTCATACCGGCGATGCCCGGGGCTTTCACAGCTTTGAGGAGCTTTTTGAAGCGTATCAGAAGCAGGTCGAGCATGCGGTTTCCGTCACAGTGACACTGGCGAACCGTTCTCAGGAAATCTTCTCCAAGCATGGGCCGAATCCGCTGCGCTCCTGCCTGATCGAGGGCTGTCTCGAAAAGGGATTGGATTTCAAGGCCGGCGGCCCGCTCTACAATCACGGGCAGATCCTGACGGAGGGCTTTGCGGATACCATCGATTCACTGGAGGCCATCCGCCATTTCGTTTACGAGACCGGAACCTACACGATGCAGGAGCTGTTGGAGGCGCTTGAATCGGATTTTGAGGGACGCGAGGACATGCGTCTTACTCTTCTTCACTATCCGGAGAAATTCGGGAATGACAGGGAAAAGGTCGATCTGCTCGGCGCCCGCGTTCTGGAGCATTACTTCCGCGAGCTGATGAAGCACCGGACCTTCCGCGGAGGCGATCGGGGCATCTACGGAGGCGGCCTGAGCACCTTTGAGCGCGCGGCGTCAAACGGACGAGGCTGCGGCGCCTCGGCGGACGGACGTCATGCCCGCGACGGCAATATCGCGGAGAGCGCAGGACCGGTGCCCGGGCGGGATGTGTGCGGACCGACGGCGGTCCTCCGTTCCGCACTCCGCTTTGACCAGAAGCTGGCGAAAAGCGGCTTCGTTCTGATGCTGAAATTTGATAAGCAGCTGTTTGGGACCGAGCAGGGGATAGCCGGCTTTCTCGGGCTGGTCAAGACCTATTTCCGTGAAGGCGGGCAGATGCTTGCGGCTAGCGTCGTCAGTCAGGAGGAGCTTCTGGATGCCGAGGTGCATCCGGAGCGTCACCGGGATCTGATCGTCCGCGTCGGCGGATACAGCGATTATTTTGTCAATCTTTCGGAGCCGATGCGGAAAAACGTGATCGCGCGCACCGTTTCGGGGGGATAAGCGGAAAGGAGGGGCGTGTTATGGGCCTGGTTCTGAACATTCAGCGATACTGTCTGCACGACGGGCCGGGCATCCGGACCACCGTGTTTTTGAAGGGATGTCCGCTGCGCTGTGCGTGGTGCCACAATCCGGAATCGCAGGCTTCGCATCCGGAGCTGATGTATTTTTCGTCGCTTTGTGTCGGGTGCGGGCGCTGCGCCGAGGTCTGTCCGGCCGGCTGTCATGTCTTTTCCGAGGACGGACTCCATCGCTATCATCCGGAAAGCTGTGTCGGGTGCGGTCGCTGCGCCGAGGTCTGCCTTTCGAAAGCACTGGAGCTGAAGGGACGGGAGATGACGGCTTCGGAGGTCCTTGCCGAGGTGATGAAGGACGCCTCCTTTTTTGAAAACAGCGGCGGCGGAATGACCGTCTCCGGCGGAGAGCCGCTGTTCCAGCCCGATTTTCTGCTGGAGCTTCTTCAGGACGCGAAGGCCCGCGGTCTTCATACTGCCATCGAGACCTCCGGCTTTGGCAAGGCTGAGGAGCTTCGCCGCATCGCGCCGTATGTCGATTTGTTTTTGTACGATGATAAGCTGACGGATCCGGAGCTTCACCGCCGCTGGACCGGCGGCGCGCAGGAGGTCGTCCTGCAAAATCTTGAGCTTCTGAACGAGTTGGGGGCCAAAGTCATCCTGCGCTGCCCGATCATCCCCGGCGTGAACGATCAGGAGGAGCATTACAGGGGCATCGAGGCCCTTGCGGCTTCCCTGGAGGCTGTCATCGGGGTCGAGTATGAGCCTTATCACGATTATGGGCGCAGCAAGGCGGAGGCACTGGGAAGACGATATCGGATGCCTGAATAAAAACGAATATACAAAAACTCATGCCCTTTTCCGGCGCAGAATCGATCGTCCGGAGCGGCATGAGTTTTTTTATTTCAAGAGCGGAGAAAAAAATAATAGCCGGTTCCGTCACAGTAATCTCCTGACCGCTTGGCGAATATGACGACCAGATAGGCCTCGGACGGAACAGAGAAGGAGAGCGAGGAAATTTCGCCCCATTGGATTTCGAAATAATCGGAATGAAGATAGTCCTGCCTGATCATGAAGCCCACGCGGATCTCTCCCGGAGCGTCCTCACAGAGAAGAATAAAATCGGTTCCTTCAAGGGGAGACGTTTGCGCAAGAAGCGGTTTCTGTACTTTTTTGGGCGGATTTTACGTACGGTAGGTGGTTGTCCCCGAGTTGTCCCCGATAAAATGGTTTTATTTGAGACACGTTGAGACAAAACGGGAGAAAAGGAAAAAACCGAAAACATAGTGTTTTCAGGGCTTTTGAGCATTCTGTAAGAGAAATTATCTCTTTGAGAACTGAGGTGCGCGACGTGCGGCTTTGAGACCGTTCTTCTCAGCTCCGGACGATTGTGGAAGGTTCAGAAAATATCGTATGTGTGAAAATCCGTTCCCTGCTGCTGACGGGAGGTGCTTCGGATCGCAGGACGGTTCTTTGCGAGGCGAAGAAATCACTCAAAGGAGATCTGGAAGAGGGCAAAGTATTTTCGGTCACGCTGCGGAATGATTGGGGGCTTGAAATAGGAGAAGAGTATATTTCAGCGCTTGAATTCTATGAAAACGCCGAGATTTTGGGCGATTATTACGGACTTACTTCTAAAACCGCATTCTGGGGCCTCGATCAGGAGCAGGCAATCTCGGAATGGATCCGGTAAACAGACTTACGTAAAAAAAGGACTTTCCCGTGGCCGTTTCGTCCCGGGCGGAGTCCTTTTTGGTTATAGCTGTATGCGTTTATTCTTAAAAGATCCATTCGATGGCTGTCAGAATGATCAGAAAGCCGAAATTCAGGGCGGAGAACATCCCGAGATAGCTGAGCGTATGCCCGGGGTTTCGCTTGGAGTATTCGCGGAAGGTGATGAGGCTCGCCAGAGAGGCGATCAGCGTGCCGGTGCCGCCGATGTTGACGCCAAGCAAAAGATCCCGGTAGTTCTCGGTGAAACGGGAAAGCAGGATCGCGCTGGGTACGTTGGAGATGCACTGGCAGGAGAGTACGCTGACCAGCAGCGTGTTCTTGTCCAGAAGGCCGGCCAGAAGCTCATGAATGGCCGGGATGCGGCTCATATTGCCGGCAAATACGAAGAAGCAGGCGAAGGTCAGAAGAAGCGGATAATCGACCATGCGGAGCGCATTGCGGTCGGCAAAGAAGAGGATCGGCGGAATGAGGATCAGCCCGATCCAGTAAGGGATCCCGCGGAAGACCACGGCGATGGCGAGGGCGAAAAGCGCCAGATACAGCACGGTGCGCGGAACGTTCAGCTCGATGGGACGCCCGTTGATCGAGAGCTTTTCGTTCGGCAGGCAGAGGCAGCAAAGAGTGATCAGCGTGATGGCGATGAGGAAGGGACGGAGCATGATCGCCATGAACTCGCCGTTCGGAATGTTGAAATAGGAGTAGAGGTAGAGGTTCTGCGGGTTTCCGAAGGGCGTCAGCATGCCGCCCAGGTTGGCCGCGATGTTCTGCATGATGAAGGTAAAGGCCATGTAGCGGAACTGACCGGTCGCGTACAGGACCAGATAGCCGAGCGGCAGGAAGGTGAGAAGGGCCATGTCGTTGGCGATCAGCATGGAGCCGATGAAGGTGATCCAGACGAGGGCCAGCACGGCCATCCGAAGCGTTTTGAAGGATTCGACGACCTTTTCGGCCAGCACATAGAAGAAATGGATGTTTTTGAGTGCGCAGACGACGGCCAGCACCAGGAAAAGGCAGCTGAGCGTTTTGAGATCGAAATAGCCGAGATATTCGCGGTCCGGGGGGACGATGAAGGCGGTGACGACGGCCGCTGCAAAGGCGACGCAGAGCACCGTGTTCTTCTGTATGAAAGAAAGGATTTTTTTCATGAAAATGCCCTTTGCGATTGAGGTTAAAGAGAGCTCCGAATGCGGATTATACAGCCCTTTTGATGGCGGAGCAAGTGATTTTTTGCGCCGGACGGTTTTTTTGAAATAAATCGGGATTTTGCTCTTGACAATTTAATGCGTTAAAGCTAAACTGTCTTTATTATTTCTTTACGAAGGGGTATTTCCTATGAGTAAGAAGCTTTGGTCATCCGAGAGTTCCTGCGCCTCCTCTAAGGCGCTTTTTGGAATATCGCTTTTCGAATGATCGGGGTTTATTGAAAGGCCTTGCACCGGAAAGCGAAAAGCTTTCCGGTTTTTTGTTGGATATCCCGCGATACACCGCCAAAAGCGGAGGAGGTCAAGATGGAAGAAAGAGTTTTCAATTTTTCGGCAGGACCCAGTCAAATGCCTCTGGAGGTCCTGGAGATCGCGCAGAAGGAGCTTTTGTGTTATCCCGGAGCAGGCTGCTCGGTGCTGGAAATGAGTCACCGAAGCGCGGCCTATCAGGACATCATCGACCGGTCGCGTGAGTCGCTGCGCGCTTTGATGAACATTCCCGAAAACTACGAGATCCTGTTTCTTCAGGGCGGTGCCAGCCTTCAGTTCTCGATGACGGTCATGAATCTGGCCCTTCCGGACGAGACCGCAGCCTATGCCGAGAGCGGTCATTTTGCCTCCAAGGCTTTTGAAGAGGGTGCGCGATGGTGCCGGGCCGTTAAGGTATCCTCTACCCGGGAAAGCGGCTTCACCTCCATCCCGGTCACCCGGGAGATCCCTGCGGAGGCGCGTTTCCTGCATATCACAGGAAACAACACCATCTTCGGAACGGCCTATCATGAGCTGGAGAAAAAGCTGCCCGAGACGGTCCTTTCGGGAAGCGGCTCCTGTCCGCTCGTGGCGGATTGGTCCAGCGCCATTCTGGGCCAGTGGATCGAGGTGGAGCGCTACGGTCTGATCTACGCGGGCGCGCAGAAAAATCTCGGGCCGGCCGGCCTGACCGTCGTCATCGTCCGGCGCGACCTTTTGGAACGGGAGAAGGCTTCAAACGTTCCGACCATGCTCCGCTATGACATCGCCGCGAAGAACGGCTCCATGTATAATACGCCGCCCACCTTTGCGATCTATCTGGCCGGGCTGATGTTCGACTGGGTCGCGCGGCAGGGCGGAGTCAGGGCCATGGAGGCACGAAACCGCGCCAAAGCGTCCCTGCTGTACGACCTGATCGATAACTCAAAGCTTTTCGCGAACCGCGTTGCGCCGGAGGACCGCTCGATCATGAACGTTGTCTTCACCCTGCCCACGCAGGAGGACACCGAGGCCTTCCTTGCCCTGGCCAAGTCCCGCGGCCTCATCAGTCTGAAGGGCCACCGGCTGACGGGCGGCCTTCGGGCCAGCATCTATAACGGCATACCGGAGGAGGGCGTCGCCCTTCTGGCCGAAACCATGAAGGAATTCGAATTCAGCAGAAAATAAGGAGAACAGCCATGTATCAGATCAAAACTTACGATAAAGTAGCCCCTGCCGGACAGAAGGTCTTTGACGAGACCAAGTACCGCCTGTCGGAAAACTGTGACAACCCCGACGGAATCCTGGTGCATTCGACTCCGCTGCATCAGATCACCCTGGGTGACAAGCTGCTCTCGATCGTCCGCATCGGAGCCGGCGTCAACACCATCCCCGTGGATCGCTGCACCGAGGCCGGCATCTGCGTCTTCAACTGTCCCGGCGGCAATGCCAATGCGGTCAAGGAGCTTTGCATCGCGGCCATGATCATGGTCATGCGCAACGGCTTTGCCGCGATGGACTGGGTCCGCAGCCTCCCCGAGGATGAGGCCGATCCCGGCAAACGCGTCGAGAAGGGCAAGGAGGTCTACCGCGGTCCCGAGATCATGGGAAAGACCATCGGCATCATCGGTCTGGGCGCCATCGGCTCCCGCATGGCACGCGCCTGCGACGATCTCGGCATGAAGGTCCTCGGCTACGATCCGTATCTGTCTCATGCCCGCGTCTCCGAGCTTAAGGAGTTTGTCGAGTTCAAGGACAGCCTGACCGAGCTTCTGAGCGCCAGTGATATCGTGACGGTCCACATCCCGCTCAACCCCGAAACAAAGGGCTTCATCGGCGCGAAGGAGATCGCGGCGATGAAGGATGGCGTCTATCTGATCAACTATGCCCGCGGTCCCATCGTGGAGGACGACGCGCTGTGCGCCGCCCTGGAGAGCGGTCACGTCAAGGCCTTCGCCACCGACTTCCCCACGCCCCGTCAGATGAAGATGAAAAACGTCCTCTGCACGCCTCACCTGGGCGCCGGTACCCCCGAGGCGGACGAAAACTGCTCGGTGATGGCGGCCCGCCAGACCATCGACTATATCGAAAATGGCAACATCACCAATTCGGTCAACTTCCCGAATGTATCGTTTGCCCGCACGGACGGCGACCGTCTCGCGCTGATCCACGCCAACAAGGTCGGCATGCTCGGCCTGATGACCGAAAAGGTGGCGGCGAAGGGCCTGAACATCGAGAACCTGGTCAACAAGGCGCGCGGCGATATCGCCTATACGCTTCTGGATTTCAATACCGAGGTGCCCGAGGAGGTCGTCGAGGCGCTGCGCTCGATCGACGGCATGATCCGCGTGCGTGTGATCCGCTAAGCTTCCGTGCTTGTGTTTCCGCAGGTTTTTTTGTATAATACCCGACAGTGCTTTGATTCAAACAGCAGGAGGAAGAAGGAATGATTGCTTGGAAAAATCTGGATCAGCTGCGCGCTTACTGGAAACTGCGCATCCTGAAAAAAGTAAAGCTTGCGGAGGTCATGAGCGGCGCGGAGGGCGCTGAAAGAGTCAAGAAATATAACGTCCCCATGGCAGAAGGCCTGTGCTTCAACTACGCGGCCAAGGCCGTCGATGAGGCCACGCTCGAAGCGCTGGCAGAGCTTGCCCGGGAGGCGCAGCTTATCGAAAAATATCAGGCTCTCCTGAACGGAGAGGTCATCAACACCGGAGAAAAGCGGCTGGTCCTGCATCAGCTGACCCGCTCTCAGCTGGGCGGCCCGGTCGTGGCCGACGGCGTCGACAAGAGAGCGTTTTATAAGGAACAGCAGGAGAAGATCGCCGGCTTTGCCAAGGAGGTCCATGAGGGCAGGCTTGTCAACGAAAAGGGCGAGAGCTTCACGACCGTCGTTCAGATCGGCATCGGCGGCAGCGATCTCGGTCCCCGTGCGGTCTATCTGGCGCTGGAGAACTGGGCCAAAAAGAACGGCTGCTTCAAAATGGATGCGCATTTCATCAGCAACGTCGATCCCGACGATGCGGCTGCGGTGCTGGCCTCTGTCGAGGTGTCCCGCACCATTTTCATCCTGGTTTCCAAATCCGGAACCACGCTGGAAACGCTGACCAACGAGTCCTTCGTCAAGGAGGCGCTTCTGGAGCAGGGGCTTGATCCGGCCCGTCACATGATCGCCGTTACCTCGGAGACCTCTCCGCTGGCCCGGAACGCGGGCTATCTGGCGGCCTTCTTTATGGATGATTACATCGGCGGCCGCTACTCCTCCAGCTCGGCGGTCGGCGGCGCGGTATTGTCTCTGGCCTTCGGGCCCGAGGTCTTTGCCCGTTTTCTGGAGGGCATGGCGGCCGAGGACAAGCTCGCCCTGGAGCCCGATTTCTTCAAGAACCCCGAAATGCTCGACGCCCTGATCGGCGTTCACGAGCGTAACGTCCTGGGCTATCCCGCCACCGCGGTCCTGCCGTATTCTCAGGCACTGTCCCGCTTCCCGGCCCATCTGCAGCAGGCTGACATGGAGTCCAACGGCAAGAGCGTCAACCGCTTCGGCGAGCCTCTCCGCTACAGCACCGGTCCCATCCTTTTCGGCGAGCCCGGCACCAACGGCCAGCACTCCTTCTATCAGCTGCTTCACCAGGGCACCGATATCACGCCCCTTCAGTTCATCGGCTTCAAGGAGAGCCAGCTGGAGCGCGATGTCGTCATCCAGGGAAGCACCAGCCAGGAGAAGCTTTGTGCAAACGTAGCCGCGCAGATCATCGCCTTCGCCTGCGGGAAAGAGGACGATAACCGCAACAAGCATTTTGAAGGCGGACGTCCCTCCGGCATCATCGTCGGCGAGAAGCTGACGCCGGAGAGTCTGGGTGCGCTGCTGTCCCATTTTGAGAACAAGATCATGTTCCAGGGCTTCTGCTGGAATGTCAATTCCTTTGACCAGGAGGGCGTCCAGCTGGGCAAGGTCCTGGCCAAGAAGGTTCTGGCGCGCGAGACCGAGGGCGCTCTGTCCGAGATGAGCCGCCTGCTCGGTCTGTAAGAGAAGATCACGAAAGCTTCGGCATGACCGGAGCTTTCTTCCTTTTTCGCGCAAATTGCTTGAAGAGAACACGCCGGTATGCTAAAATAGACTAGCTGCCCGAAGCATTTTTCTTTTTCGGAGGAAAGCCATGATATCAAGCAAGTTAACCGTTGCGGCCATCGCCGAGCGCTTCCGGCTGGAAAACCTGACAGAGGAGCTTGACCTTGCGGCCTGTCCTGTCGTCAGCCGCGACCATAACCGGCTTGCCCTTCAGCTGACCGGTTTTTATGAGGATTTCGATGCCAAGCGCGTGCAGGTCATCGGCCGGGTCGAGTGCTCCTATCTGGCTACCCTCAGCCGCAAGACCCGTCTCGAGGTCTTTGAAAAGCTCTTTGCCACTCATTTTCCCTGCCTGATCATCTGCCGGGGGCTCACGCTCCCGGATGAAGAGGAGATCCGCAGGCTGGCCGTCGCGGCGGGAGAGCCCGTCCTGCGCTCCGACCGCAGCACCTCCTCCTTCATATCCGACCTGGTGCAGTATCTGAATGAGGAGCTTGCCCCCTCCGAGCTGGTGCACGGCGTGCTGGTCGATGTCTTCGGCGAAGGCGTCCTTCTGATGGGGG
This sequence comes from Bianqueaceae bacterium, assembly GCA_045627225.1. GTDB lineage: Bacteria > Bacillota > Clostridia > Lachnospirales > Bianqueaceae > JAZQNF01. The sequence goes on along the minus strand of JAZQNF010000037.1, from coordinate 3,861 downwards.
AAAGCGGCCTGGGCAAAAGCGAGGCCGCTCTCGAGCTCATTCAGCGCGGGCATCGGCTCGTCGCCGATGATGTCGTGGAGGTCCGCAAGATCTCGGATGTCACGCTCATCGGGCAAAGTCCCAAGGTGCTCGAAAACCTGCTGGAGCTTCGCGGCATCGGCATCATCAATATCCGTGAGCTGTACGGCGTGCAGTCCGTCAAGCCCTCGCAGTCCATCGACCTGATCGTGCGGCTGGAGGCCTGGCAGGCCGGCAAGGACTACAGCCATATCGGCGAGGATGAGGAAACGGAAGAGCTTCTCGGCAACCGGGTGGTCTGCTACAGCGTACCCATCCGGCCCGGACGCAACACCGCCATCATCGTAGAGGCGGCGGCCATCTGCAGCCGTCAGAGAAAGCTTGGCTATAACACGGCCCGGGAGCTTCGCGCCCGGCTGGCCGAAAATATCGAACTGAGAAAAAATCCGAAAGGTGAGAACTGAACTATGGTATATGCCGGTATAGATCTGGGCGGAACCACAATCAAGGCCGCTCTTGTCAGCGAGGACGGACGCATCCTCCGAAAGCGGAGCATTCCTACCGGAGCCGAGCGTCCCCACCGAGAGATCGTGCTGGACATGGCGCGGCTGGTCGTTTCGCTGGCGGAAGAGGAGGACATCGGCCTTCATGAGATCGGCCGGGTCGGCATCGGCTCGCCCGGCTCCGTGGATGTCGAAAACGCGGTCCTGGTCAGGGCCTACAATTTTGCCGATTTTGATCACGTCCCCATGCGGGAGATCATGCACGAGGTCCTGCCCGAGGATATCCCCGTCTATCTGGATAATGACGCCAACGTGGCGGCCCTGGGCGAAAGCCTCTTCGGCGCCGGCCGCGGCTCCGGCAATGTCGTGATGATCACGATCGGCACCGGGCTTGGCGGCGGCATCATCATCAACGGCCGCATTTTTTCCGGCTTCCACATCGGCGGCGGAGAGATGGGGCATCACGTCATCGTCGCGGACGGCGTGCCCTGTACCTGCGGGCGCAGGGGCTGCTGGGAGGCGTACAGCTCGGCTACCGGCATGATCCGCATGGCGCACGAGGCCTGCCGGCGTCATCCCGAATCCGTTCTCTGCGAGCGGGGAGAGGAGCTGAACGCCCTGGATATTTCCCTGGCTCAGCTGGCCGGCGATGAGGCCGCCTGCGAGACCATGCGGGAATACGTGCACTACATGGGCATCGGTCTGACCAACATGCTCAATATTTTCCAGCCTGAATATCTGATCATCGGCGGAGGCCCCAGCGCAGACGGCGACCGGCTGCTGCTGCCGCTTATCGAGGAGATCAAAAAAGGCATTTTCGGCGGCACGCTGATGACGAAGGTCGTCATCGCGGAGCTGGGCAACAACGCCGGCATGATCGGCGCAGCCTTCCTTCAGTAAGGCGATGGATGAGGAGGAGCTTCTCTTGTACGAGTTTTTGTATGACTGGCAGCGGGCGACCGGACGTCCCGGAGCGCTGTCGGAAAATGTCCCTTTAAAAGAATTGACGAGCTTCCGCATCGGCGGACCGGCCCGTTTTGCTGCCCGTCCCCGTACGGCTGCCGAGCTTAGCAGTCTGCTTCGCGCGGCCCGTCAGAACGGGCTTCCGTATGCCGTTCTGGGCGCCGGAAGCAACGTTCTCGCTTCTGATGCCGGCTATCCCGGTCTTCTGATCCTTCTGTCAGGCTTTGACAGTCTGAAAATCGTCGGAAACACGCTCTACGCGGGCGCGGGCCTCCATCTGAGCTCTCTCAGTCAGGCGGCGCTCTCGGCGGGTCTTACGGGCCTTGAGTTTGCCTCCGGCATTCCCGGCTCTCTGGGCGGCGGTCTCTTCATGAACGCCGGCGCTTACGGCGGAGAGATCTCGCAGGTAGCGGTCCGTGTTTCCGTCATGGATGAGGACGGTGCCGTACGGGTCCTGCCGGCCTCTGCGCTGGAGCTTGGATACCGCAGCAGCCTGCTGCAGCAAAGGCCCCTGATCGCGCTGGGAGCGGAGCTTCAGCTCAGTCCCGAAAAGCCCGAGATCATCCGCGCCAAAATGCGGGAGCTGAGTATCCGCCGACGCGAGAAGCAGCCGGTCGAGTATCCCAGCGCCGGCAGCTTTTTCAAGCGCCCCGAGGGGTATTTCGCCGGAGCTCTGATCGAGGGCGCCGGCCTTAAGAACACGAGAGTGGGCGGCGCGCTGGTATCGCCCAAGCATGCGGGCTTTGTCATCAATACCGGCAAGGCCAGCGCCGAGGATGTCCGCGCCCTGATGGCCTACGTCCGCCGCCGCGTGGAGGAGAGCTCCGGCGTGCGTCTTGCGGCCGAGGTCCGCTACCTCAGTGAAGAAGGTTTAACGGAGTTAAGCTGACATGTCCTTTTCGTCTGATGTCAAGCGGGAGCTTCCCGCCCTGCCCATCGGCTCCCGCGATTTTATGCTGGCGGAGCTGGCCGCCATCCTCGAAAACAGTGCGGAGATCCGCCTGAAGCCCTCCGGCATCCGCGTCATAACCGAAAACTCCATGGCCATCGCCCGTGTGGAGGCGCTGATGAAAAGCATCTTCAACGTCACGATGGAGGTGCGCGGCCGCTTCGGTCTGCATGGCAGTCATATCCGCACCTACGAGCTGGTTTTTCAGGACCGTGACTGCGTGCTGGACGTCCTGCAGGAGGTCGGCTTCCTGAGCGCCGATGACGACGGAGCAGAGCTTGTCCGCGTCCCCGACCCCGCGCTTCTGGAAACGAGTGAGGGAAGAAGAGCCTTTCTGAGAGGCGCTTTTCTTGGAAGCGGCTTTATCGCCGACCCCTATAAAAAATATCATCTGGAGTTTGCCGGCCGCACCGAGGCCTACGCAGGCCGTCTTCTGACCGTTCTGGGGGAGGAGGGCATCTCTGCCCGGTATCTGGAACGGCGCCGCGGCACAGCCCGAAGCACCTGGGTGCTTTATCTGAAGGACGGGTCCGATATCGTCGATCTGCTCAACATGATCGGCGCACACGGCTCGCTGCTTCGTATGGAAGAGATCCGCGTCGAAAAAGAAGTCCGGAACGCCATCAACCGCAAGTGCAACTGTGATAATGCCAATTCGCAGAAAACGGTGAGCGCGGCGGTCAGGGTGACTGAGGATATTTTGTATCTTCAGCGCCGGGGGCATTTTGATCTGCTTTCTCCGGCCTTAAAGGAAGTGGCGCTTGCCCGTCTGGAGGACCCGGAGGCGCCGCTGGCGGAGCTTGGCAGGATGCTCGATACACCGCTCGGAAAATCCGGTGTCAATCATCGGCTGAATAAAATATCGGAGATCGCGGCCGAGCTTCGCGATCACGAGCCGGAAATCTGAGCCGGCAGAAAAGAGGATAACATGGTCAAAAAAGAAATCACGCTTCGCTCCTTCCCCGATGCCGAATTCGGGCCTACCACACGCTTTGTTCAGCTGGCGGGTGTCTTTTCGAGCCGCATCACGGTCACCCTGGACGGAAAGACGGTCAACGCGAAAAGTCTGATGGGCATGCTGATGCTCAGCATGACCGAAAATGATTTGCTGACGGTTTGCTGCGACGGAGAGGACGAACAAAAGGCGGCAGAGGAGATCGCCCGCGTTTTCGGCAAAAATTAAAGAAAAAAACTGCGAATTAAAGAAAAAAACTGCGAATCTGCTTGACATGTGCCCTATAGGGTGCTATTATAACAAGGTCGCAAGCGGATGTGGCGGAATTGGTAGACGCGCTAGATTCAGGTTCTAGTGGCTTTAGTGCTCGTGGTGGTTCGAGTCCCTTCATCCGCATCCTTTAAACCCGCAATCGTGCGGGTTTTTTGTTTTCTGCGCAGCAGGCCGTCGGTCTTGCTGCTTTTTTTATCATT
>JAZQNF010000036.1:0-9947 GCA_045627225.1 Bianqueaceae bacterium | reverse complement strand
AACTACAGCTGGCAGCAGAGTGATTCCTTCTCTCAGTCTCCTGAGCTTCAGACCACACTGAACGGCTGATTCACCCACGCCACCGACGACGTTTTCTCCTGCGGCGGTTCTATGTGCCAGTCCGCTTTCGCGGCTGCTTCCTCTAACCAGGCCAAGGTTATCGGCGTTGACGTTGACCAGTCCTCTGAGTCTGAGACCGTCATCACCTCCGCTACCAAGGGTCTGCGTGAGGCTGTTATGATCGCCTGCGACAAGTTCTTCACCGGTAAGTGGTCTGATATCGCCGGCAGTCTGACGCTGGGTGCCAAGGATGACGCTGTCTGCCTGCCCACCGATACCTGGTCTCTGAAGAACTTCTCCGTTTCCGAATACGAGGCTCTGCTTGCCAAGCTGAAGAGCGGTGAAATCGTTGTTGACCGTGACGGTGCTGCTGATTACGCCGGCGCCAAGATCGGCCGCGTAACCGTTAGCTTCATTCAGTAAGCTTTCATGCAAGTGTTAAGGGGAAGAACGCTGTTCTTCCCCTTTTTTTCAAAAATCCACCGCATAATGACAAAGGGACGGCTATGGAAGATAATTATGTAATCGAGATGCTGCACATCACCAAGATGTTTCCCGGTATCATCGCGAATGACGATATCACCCTGCAGCTGAAGAAGGGGGAGATCCATGCGCTGTTAGGTGAAAACGGCGCCGGAAAATCCACCCTGATGAGCGTGCTGTTCGGTCTGTATCAGCCTGAAAAGGGCGAGATCAGAAAGGACGGGAAGGTCGTTTCCATTAACGACCCGAATGATGCCACGGCGCTCGGCATCGGCATGGTCCATCAGCATTTTAAGCTCGTGGACGTTTTTACCGTGCTTGACAATATTATTCTGGGCGCCGAAACGACCAAGCTCGGCTTCCTACAGAAGAAGGAAGCCCGCAGGAAGGTCGAAGAGCTTTCCGAAAAATACGGCTTAAAGGTCGATCTGGATGCGAAGATCTCCGATATTACCGTCGGCATGCAGCAGCGTGTCGAGATTCTGAAAATGCTTTACCGCGATAACGACATCCTGATCTTTGACGAACCGACCGCCGTTCTGACTCCGCAGGAAATCGATGAGCTGATGGAAATCATGCGCAATTTTGCGCGCGAGGGGAAATCCATTCTGTTCATTTCTCATAAACTGAACGAAATCATGGCGGTCGCCGACCGTGTTACCATTCTCCGGAAGGGTAAGTATGTCGGAACCGTCAATACCTCCGAAACCAACAAGCAGGAGCTTTCCGACATGATGGTCGGCCGTCCTGTCCAGCTCGAGGTCCTCAAGGATGAGTCGAAGCCTGCCGAGACCGTTCTGGAGGTCAAAAAGCTCTCCGTCATGTCCCGCACGCATCACCGTGAGGCGGTCAAAAACGTGAGCTTTACCGTCCGGGCGGGAGAGATCGTCTGCATCGCCGGTATCGACGGCAACGGCCAGTCCGAGCTGATTCAGGGCATTACGGGACTGATGAAGTCCTCCGGCGGCCGAGTCATTTGCTGCGACGAGGATATTACCGGCTACAGCATCCGCGAAAAATCCGCAGCCGGCTTTTCCTTCATTCCCGAGGACCGTCATAAGCACGGTCTGGTGCTCGATTATACCCTGAAGGAAAACATGGTGCTGCAGCGCTTCCGCGAGGACAGCTTCCAGAATCACGGCTTCATCCGTTTCGGAGAGGTACGTGAGTATGCCGAAAAGCTGATAGACGAATACGATGTCCGTGCAGGTCAGGGACCGGATACGCCCTGCCGTTCGATGTCCGGCGGCAATCAGCAGAAGGCCATCATCGCCCGTGAGCTGGACCGCAAAAAGGAGCTTGTCATTGCCGTTCAGCCTACGCGAGGCCTGGATGTCGGCGCCATCGAGGGCGTGCATCAGCGCCTGGTGGCCGAACGCGACCGCGGCCGCGGTATCCTTCTGGTTTCGCTGGAAATGGATGAGGTCCTGAGCCTTTCCGACCGTATTCTGGTCATGTTCGAGGGCGAGATCGTCGCCAGCTTCAAGCAGGGCGAGGTCACCGCTCAGGAGCTCGGTCTCTACATGGTCGGAGCAAAACGCATGAGTGAGGAGGAGATGGTACTGTGAAAAAGAAAGCTGAGCCCTTCTTTGAGAGAGCAGGCGTCCGCTCCGTCCTGTCTTCTCTGATTTCGATTTTTATCGGCCTTTTGTTAGGCTGTCTGATCATTGTCATTGTCGGTCTATTTTCAAAGGATATTTCGATGAAATCCCTTTGGGAGGGCATCCGTCTGGTCCTTTTCGGCGTTTTCAATACGGGCCGCAATGCTTCCGGTCAGCTCACCTTCGGCTTTAACGGCGTGAATATCGGCAACCTTCTGTTCCGCGCTATTCCGCTGATCATGACCGGCCTTTCCGTTGCTTTTTCGTTCCGTACCGGTCTTTTTAACATCGGTGCGCCGGGTCAGTTCCTGGCCGGTACGGCTGCCACGCTTTTCATTGCCCTGTGCACGCCTTCCGATATCATTCCGACCTGGCTGATCTGGATCCTTGCATTTTTAGGCGGTATGCTGGCCGGCTTCCTCTGGGGCGTGATCCCCGGCTTCGTCAAGGCTTATCTCAATATCAATGAGGTTCTGGCCTGCATCATGACGAACTGGATCGCGGCCAACCTCGTTTCCTGGCTCTTCGACAAGCCCCTGGCTTTTCTGAAGAATGCCGAGGAATACGGAAAAATCAGCTATATCATGCGAACGACCGCCAACGGCGTCGAAACGCCCAAGCTTTTCCTGGATAAGCTTTTCCCGGGTTCTCAGGTCAACGCCGGTATTCTGGTCGCGATTCTTGTTGCCATCATCATTTTCGTGCTGATGAGCAAGACCACCTTCGGCTATCAGCTTCGGGCTGTCGGTCTGAACCGTGATGCGGCCTGCTATGCCGGTATCAACGAAAAGCGCAACATCGTGCTTTCCATGGCCATTTCGGGCGCGCTGGCCGGCGGTGCCGCTGCCCTATATTATCTTTCCGGCAACACCGAATTCTTCTGGAATACCTACCAGTCGCTGCCCGCGGAGGGCTTCAACGGTATTCCCGTTGCGCTGCTTGCCTCCTCGAACCCCATCGGCGTTGTCTTTGCCGGCATTTTCATGTCGGCCATCACGGTAGCCGGTCAGCAGCTGAAGAGTCTGACTCCCTACAACGAATACATCACCGATATCATTATCGCTGCGATTATTTACATGAGCGCATTTTCGCTTCTGTTTAATAATCTGCTCAAAAAGCTTTTCTCCCGCAAGGAGCCGGCTACGAACATTAATGCCGAGCCCGATGAAAAGCCGAAAAGCACGATGGAGGCCCTGAATCAGGCCACGGCTTCGTTTGCGAAGGCGGCCTCCGGAGCGGGGGAGAGCGCCGCGCCTGAAAAGGCAGACGAGAAGAAGGAAGAGGAGGCATAAGATGGCATTTTTAATTCAGCAAACGCTTTTATATGCGATTCCTCTGATGATCGTCGCGCTGGCCGGCATCTTCGCCGAGCGCAGCGGTATCATCAATCTGGCCCTGGAAGGTATTATGATCTTCGGTGCCTTTATCGGCGCACTGACGGTCAACCTTCTGCAGCAGACAGGCCTTTTTACCTCGGAGAGCGGCCAGATCGTCATGCTGATCGCCTTTATCGTCTCCGCGATCATGGGCGGTCTGTTCTCGCTGCTTTTGTCCTTCTCAGCCATTAATCTGAAGGCTGACCAGACGATCGGCGGTACGGCTCTTAACATGCTGGCTCCGGCTATCGTGCTCTTCATGACCAATATCATCTCGCACCAGAACGTTCTGCAGATGTACAAGGGCGATTCCGCGGGCTGGTTTATGATCTTCAAGACTGATTTCGGCTTTGAGAAGACCCAGGATATCGGTCTGTTAGGTGAGATCCTCCTGAATAAGGCTTATCTGACCACCTATATCTGCCTGATTCTCTATATCGTTCTTTCCATCGTGCTCTACAAGACCCGCTTCGGTCTCCGGCTCAGAGCCTGCGGCGAGAACCCTCAGGCGGCCAATTCGCTGGGCATCAACGTCGCGAAGATGCGTTATATCGGCACCACCATTTCCGGCGCGCTGGCCGGCATCGGCGGCTTTGTGTACGCCCTGACCACCGCAAACTGTGCGGCTACCGGAGCGGTCGCCGGCTTCGGCTTCCTGGCTCTGGCCATCATGATCTTCGGTAACTGGAAGCCTCTGAACACGGCTCTTGCAGCTTTTCTGTTCGGCCTGTTCCAGTGCATTGCCGCAGCTTATTCGGCCATCGATATCAACGGAGACGGACGCTTCCTTCTGGCCGAGATCGGCATCAGCTCCTATGTATACCGTCTTTTCCCCTACCTGATCACCCTGATTGTGCTTGCCTTTACCTCCAAAAACTCTCACGCTCCTAAGGCTGAGGGAATTCCCTTCGATAAAGGACGCCGATAATGGACGAAACGTTGATCATCGGCATCGCCGGCGGTACCGGCAGCGGCAAAACGACGCTGACCCGGTATCTGAAGGAGCGCTTTCCAGACGAGGTGACCGTCATTGCGCACGACAATTACTACAAGGCGCATGATGACATGAGCTATGTGGAAAGGGCTAAGCTGAACTATGACAGTCCTGAGGCGTTCGATACGCTTCTGCTGATCGAACATCTGCAGAGGCTCCGCGCGGGGGAAACCATTTCCTGCCCGGTCTATGACTATTCGGTCCATAACCGTTCCGACGAGGTTCTTCGGATCTCGCCGAATAAGGTCATCATCATCGAGGGCATCCTGATTTTTGAGAACGAAGCGCTTTGCCGTCAGATGGATATCCGCATTTTCGTGGATACTGACGCCGATGTACGCATCCTCCGCAGGATCCGCCGCGATGTCCGCGAGCGGGGACGTTCCCTTGATTCCGTCATCGATCAGTATCTGACGACCGTCAAGCCTATGCATGAGCTGTACGTTGAGCCAAGCAAAAAGAAAGCACACCTGATCATTCCCGAGGGCGGCTATAACCGTGTCGCGCTGGATATGATCGTGGAGCGCATCAAAAAGCATATTTCAGCCTGAACGAAAATAAGAGGTTCCTGCGTTCGACGGAGCCTCTTTTTTTGTTGCAATTTGATTTATGGAGCAGTATAATCAAGTGAAGTATTTTTGAGGAGAAAAAGCGTGTCCACACTTTTCGAACTGTTCCGGGAGGAAAGCGCCGTTCCGGATAAAATCGCACCGGTCACCCTGGCTTATGCGGGGGATACTCTGTTTGATCTTTATCTTCGAACCGCTCTCATTACCGATCTGTCACTGTCTCCGCATGCCATGCATGAAAAAGCCTCCTCACTGGCCAGAGCCTCTGCGCAGGCTAAAATGGCTCAGCTCATTCTTCCTAAGCTGAGCGAGGAGGAGCTGCGTGTGCTTAAGCATTCGCGCAATCAGCGGTCCATCAGTGTCCCGAAAAATGCTTCGCCGGTCGATTATAAGTGGGCAACCGGCTTTGAAACCTTATTGGGCTGGCTGTATGTCAGCGGACGTGATGAAAGGCTGATCGAAATCATGAAGCTGGCCGTCACAGCCTACAAGGAGGAAGCGGAAAATGAATGAACAGCTGATTTTCGGACGTATTGCCGTATTGGAAGCAATCAAGGCAGGACGTCCCATTGACCGTCTGTACCTCCAGAGGGGGGCAGTCAACGGCTCTGTCAAAGAGATCCTCGGCAAGGCCCGTTCTCAGGGCATTCAGATCCAGGAGGTTGATAAAGAACGTCTCGACAGTCTGTGTGAGCACGGTAATCATCAGGGCGTAGCTGCCATGGCCGCGGCCTATGAGTACTCCGATTGGCATGAGTTTAAGGATTATGCGGTTAAAAAGGGCACAAAACCCTTTGTCATCATCTGCGAGAGCATTCAGGATCCGCATAATCTGGGGGCTATCCTTCGGACAGCCGACGCAGCCGGCGTCACCGGCGTCATCATTTCTTCCCGTCATTCGGTCGGTCTGACCGAGGCTGTGGCCAAAACCGCCGCCGGCGCTCTTGAGTATGTTCCGGTCGCCCGCGTCGGCAACATCGCCCAGCTGATCGACGAGATGAAGGAGGAGGGCTACTGGATCGCTGCTGCCGATATGGACGGCACCGATCTCTTCCAAACCGATCTGACAGGCTCCATGGCTGTCGTCATCGGCGGAGAGCACGAGGGCGTCAGCCGTCTTGTTCGCGAAAAATGCGATTATATCGTCAGTCTCCCGATGATGGGGTCCGTCACCTCGCTCAACGCGTCGGTAGCCGCCGGAATATTCATGTTTGAAATCGTAAGACAAAGAAGAGCTTCTGCTAAATAACTGAAAGAGAAATTATCATGGACATATGCGACCCGTCAAAAATGAGGGATGAAGCACTCTGTGAGCTTGCTCAAAACGGTGACGGCTATTCCTCTCAGGCCGTTAATGAACTTTTGGAACGTTACAAGGACAGCGTCCGTACCAAGGCCCGCGGATATTTTCTGCTCGGCGCTGATACGGAGGATGTCATTCAGGAAGGCATGATCGGCTTATACCGTGCCATCATGAGCTTCAAATCAGAGTGCGGCGTTTCTTTTGCATCCTATGCCGCGCTTTGCATCATCCGCCAGATCCAGACCGCAGTCAGAAAATCGCAGCGTCAAAAGCAGCTGCCGCTCAACTTCTACGTCTCGCTTTATAAAAGCGTAAAGGATGACGAGGAGAACGAGGTAGCGCTGATGGACATTCTGCCTGATGACGGCGCGCCTGATCCGGAACAAATCATGATTGAGCAGGAAAGTGCTCAGTTGATGGCACAAAGTGTCGAAAAGGTCTTAAGCCCGCTGGAATACCGGGTTCTGGAGCTTTTCCTGAGAGGACAGGACTATCGAAGCATAGCTTTGTCCATCGGCAAGACACCGAAAGCCGTTGACAATGCCCTGCAGCGCATCAGGAGGAAACTGTCCGAGCTTTTCAGCTGATGACGCAGGGTCATCCTTATGCAGGAGGTGTCCGGAATGAACGAAAAATGGGAAGAGCAGATCGCTCTCATGATGGAATTGATCGAAGAGAAAAGCTATGCCAGGCTGAAGGTCCTTTTATCGGAGCTGAACCCTGCCGACGTAGCCGAGCTTTTTGAAGAGCTGGAGCCCGAACAGCAGCCCATTATCTTCCGACTTCTGCCAAAGGAGCTGGCATCGGAGAGCTTCGCCTATTTCGAAAACGATATTCAGGAGGAGCTGGTCACTGCATTTTCCGATAAGGAACTGAAGGATATCGTTGAACTGATGTACCTCGATGATGCCGTCGACATGATCGAGGAGATGCCTGCAGGCATTGTCAAGAGAATCCTGGCTCAGGCCCGTCCCGAAACGCGCATGCGCATCAACGAGATCCTCCGATATCCCGAGGACTCCGCCGGCTCCATCATGACTATCGAGTTCGTCGATTTCAAAAAGGGCATGACGGTTTCGCAGGCCTTCGATAAGATCCGTAAGACCGGCGTGAAAAAGGAAACGGTCTATACCTGCTATGTCACCGATGCCAATCGCCGGCTTGAGGGCTTTGTCTCCGTGAAGGATCTTCTGATTGCCCAGCCGGTTGACCTCATCGAGGACATCATGGAAACCAATGTCATCAGCGCCGTGACCTCCGATGACCAGGAGTTTGTTGCGCAGATGATGAGTAAATACGACTTCATCGCGCTTCCCATTGTCGATGCTGAAAACCGTCTGGTCGGAATCGTCACTGTCGATGATGCTCTCGATGTTCTCGAAGAAGAGACTACCGAGGATATCGAAAAGATGGCCGCTATCTCGCCCACGGATAAGCCTTATCTGAAAAACAGTGCCTGGGAGCTGTGGCTTCACCGCATCCCATGGCTGATGCTTTTAATGATCTCGGCAACCTTTACCGGCATGATCATTTCCGGCTTCGAGGATAAGCTTGCGGTCATGGTGGTGCTTACCTCCTTTATTCCGATGATCATGGATACCGGCGGCAACTCGGGCGGACAGACCTCCGTTACCATCATCCGCAGTCTGTCGCTGGGGGATATCGAGTTTTCGGATCTGCCCTCGGTCATCTGGAAAGAGCTTCGCGTAGCCTTATTGTGCGGCTTGTCCCTAAGCCTCGTTTGCTTCGGCAAGATCATGCTGGTCGATCGTCTGCTGCTCGGAAATACCGACGTAACGGTCATGGTCGCGCTTGTCGTGTCCCTGACTCTCCTGTTGACCATTATTCTGGCCAAGGCCATCGGCGCGCTCCTTCCGATTTTAGCCAAGAAGATCGGCTTCGATCCGGCCGTCATGGCGAGTCCTTTTATTACAACGATCGTCGATGCGCTGTCGCTCATCGTCTATTTTAAGCTTGCAGTTTCTATTTTACATATATAAATGAAAGTAGAGGGTATTTACTTTGATTTTCGGAAAGTATATCAACAGATACTACCTGAAACATCTCCCGGTACTCCTTTTAGGAATCCTGGCGCTTCTGGCAGTCGACTATTTTCAACTGAAAATTCCTGAGCTCTACCGCTTGCTTCTGGATGCCTTGAACGGAGAAGAGCTGGTCGTCGACGGCGTAGTCCGCGCCTTCGATTTCAGCTTTCTGCTAGATGAGATCTGCCGGCCGATCATCTTCATCATCGCGGTCCTGGTCGTCGGACGATTTCTGTGGCGCGTCTGCTTTTTCGGCAGCGCCATCAAGGTCCAGACCGATCTTCGTTATCGGATGTTCGATCACTGCAAGGATCTTTCCCAGGAGTTCTTTCAGGTCAATAAGGTCGGCAATCTGATGTCGTACTTCACCAACGATCTGGAAACGATCGAGGAGTGCTTCGGCGACGGCGTTCTGATGATGGCAGATGCCTCCCTTCTGGGCATCATGGCCATTTACAAGATGATCCGGGTCAACTGGCTTTTGGCTGTCCTCTGCATGGTACCTATGGTCTTTCTGCTCCTGTCTGCTACTCTGGTCGGCAAGAGCCTGACTCTTCGCTGGGATGAGCGCCAGCAGGCCTTTTCGGACATTTCCGATTTCTCTCAGGAAAATTTCTCCGGCATCAGCGTTATCAAGGCTTTTGTCAAGGAAGCCAAGGAACTGGAGGCCTTCCGCCGCTTAAACAAAAACAACGAAAACGCCAATGTAGCCTTTGTCCGCATTTCGACGCTCTTCCATATTATGGTCACCCTTTTTGTCGAGACCGTTACGGTCGTTATCCTCGGATACGGCGGCTTTTTGGTTTACAAGGGCAATATGAGCGCAACCTCCATGATCGAGTTTCTCGGCTATTTTACGACGGTTGTCTGGCCTGTCATGGCCGTTTCAGAGCTCATCGATATGCATTCGCGCGGCAAAGCCTCTCTGGGCCGCATCAGTGCGCTGCTGGATGAAAAGCCTGCCGTAGCGGATACGGACAAGGTCGAGCCGATGGAGGAGATCAAGGGAGATATCGAGTTCAGACACCTTTCCTTTACCTATCCCGGCAGCACCCGTGAGGTGCTCCATGACCTGAGCTTTTCGATCAAGGCCGGCGAGAACGTCGGCGTCATCGGCAAGACCGGCTCCGGTAAAACCACCCTGGTCGATCTGATCCTGCGCACCTACAATGTTCCTGACGGGACTCTTTTCCTGGACGGGCGCGATGTCAACACCATTCCCATTGCCACCGTCCGTGATTTTGCCGCCTATGTTCCTCAGGATAATTTCCTCTTCAGCGATACCATCGCGAACAACATCGAGTTTGCCAGCGACACGTCCAGCGATGAGCTTGCCCGTGAGGCTGCTCAGCTGGCCGATGTGCATGACAATATTTCCGAGTTCTCTCTGGGCTATCAGACGGTCCTCGGTGAGCGCGGCGTCACCGTCTCCGGCGGTCAGAAGCAGCGTATTTCCATCGCCCGCGCGCTGATGAAGCACTCCAATATCCTGATCCTGGATGATTCGGTTTCGGCT
>JAZQNF010000035.1:0-30373 GCA_045627225.1 Bianqueaceae bacterium | reverse complement strand
TAGAGCTCCTCCGCGTATGACTCCGCTTCCGGCTTCTCTTTCCCCCATTCCGGCAAAGGATAACCTTCCGGAAAGAGTCCGTTGAAACGAAGTGTGCGCGCCGCAGGATCCGATTCGGCCGTAACCGTGATGGACCTCGGATTGATCTTCGCAGATTTCTGACAGCCCCTGCAGAAAATCCATCCGTCAAACATCTGCTCTTCCCTCGGGTTAAAAGCCTGCGTCCTTCCGCAGAACGGGCAGCGAATGGACGCATCTGCTTCCCGAAGAAAACCCGCAGGGATTACCAGCGTCTTTTTCATTAAAAACCCTCCTCTTCTCTCATTGCCTCCTCACTTTCATCCGTTGTATCATCATTGCTTTCGCAATATAAATCTCTGAATTCTGCCCGAAGCGTCTCAGCCATCGCAAAAGAACCGAGTATGAAGAACGTCGCCGCAAGAATGATACCAATCCCGTTTTCTTTGTAGAATATGCGCAGTTCATCCCAAACGTTGATGTGAAGCCAGAAATTCTCATAGCAGTGCCCCAGTGCAGCAATTAAAGAACATACGAGAGCCAAAGCGAGCCCTGTGCCTACTGCTCCCAGGAATACCGAATACCATTTCGAAGACGTTGCTCCCTTTTTCGCGACCAGGAAGAGACCGACGAAAACGAGGCAAATAATAGACAGGGTGCTGATCATTTTTCCGACAATCTCTTGGACTATCGGCGAAAGACACCCGAACGAAAGAGCCGAAAGGCCGATAATGGAGAAAAACAAGCAGCTCTTAACAAATTTATTCATGATATATGCCTTTCATTACTTGGAGAGAGTACCACCGGGAGGTTATTTCACCTCCCGGCATGATCCTTAGTAACATAATTGTCGCCCACATAGATGCCCCCATCATATCTGACTGCCTCTTTGATGGCATCCTTAATAGTGTAATTTGAAGGTCTAAAATATCCCATTGCCCATTCCTCCGTGTTTGTAATTGTGTTTTATCTTAACCACCTTCTTCCACGCTGTTCTCTCCACCAGCGCATAAAGAAAGCAGTCATAAAGACATCCGGATTCAGAATATGAACTTCACATTCTGTCTCGAAAGTTTACGCAATATGTTTTTACCCGTCAGTGAACATTTGCACCTTAGTCCGAGCCGAAAAAACGATTGTTGTTATACTCGCTTTCAAGCGCATAGCGGTTGTTCGCGACAAAGTCATAGACAATATCAACTTCTCTATGCTCCAGGCTATGTCCGGACTCAACACAGACGGGGTTGAGCCATACCTGAGCAACGCGATAACCGCTTCTAGTAATATGGCAATGTGCAGGCTCACGCCGGCAATCGTCCTTTTTTACGTCAACCTCACACTGGAGATTGTTGTTGATTTTCAGTTTCATCATAAATCCCCCTCTTTCTTTAAAATGGCCAATCGTCGTCTTCATACGGCATCGGCATCCCGTTATCCCACTTCCAGAACTGATGGCGCATGTAATCCCGGTTGACAATAAACTCGAGCCCCAAAGATTTGAACTTTTCGGCGACTTCTTCGAGATCCATCCACAAATCATCCTCAAAGAACCATGCTTCATTAAAAGCATCGTTGTCTACCCACTCTACGAGCTGGCGCTGTTTTTTATCGAACCCGAGAGCCACAAGTGGAACAACACTGCAGCGTTTGTAAATGGTAATCCATAAAAGCCCCTCCTTGTGCGCGTTATTGAACTGCCAGGCATCCAGCTTTTTCATAGTATTGTTGTACATCGCATTTCCGTAAACAGGCTCGAACCTGAATTTCTCCGTGCACTGCGCGCGCCAGAAAAGACACCTCCTGGGCAAATTCAGATGACCTTTTTCATATCCGCTTGCGCAACAGTAGAGAAGCTTGCGGATATAATCCGCATTTGAATTCTTGTCGTTGTCGCGGACAAGCGCCCTAACCGACGCATCGTACTTCACCGCTGCGAGGAGCGCAAAGATATACTCGACAGGAGCCTTCGCGATGAGACGGCTGAGAAGCTCTTTGTCGCCCTTCAATCCTTCTTCTGCAAGAAGCTTGAGTTCGGGAAGGTAGAACATCATTCCCTGATCAAGTTTAACGATCCTCTTTTTCAGATCTTCCGGCAAAAAGGGAGCTTTCGCGGCAAGATAAGCTTCTAGATCTTCGCGAAGCACTAATTGGCGACTCTTTGCCATCTTGTACGAGCTGCCTCTGAAAGGAAACTGGTTGATCACACGGACGGAATAGCCGAAGCGGGTTACAAGACCAAGATCAAACACCGTGTCGATAGGAAAGCATTCCGGACCGGCGAAAGCCTTAGCACCGATCAGGAAGAATTCACGCGCATCTTTGCGGCTTATCAGGAGGTCAAGAAGCGCCGATTCGCCCTCGAGCCTCGGATCGGGGCTAGTAAGTACCGTCTGATAGACCGCATTCATACTGTTGTCGAAAAGGGTGTATACAGGGAATGAGCCTTTCCGGAAGAATATCTCCTCCGTAAACCCGAGGCTTTCGGGGAGACGTGACGGTTTCACGCGATAGTTTTCGGGAAAAACACCTTTGAACAGAAGCGCCTGAGGAGAAATATCGGGGTCCATTTCCAGCTCGATATCTCCGGAGTTGATTTTTTCTTCAGCTCCACAGGCGCAGAACACCCATCCGTTGGAATGCCGCTTACCGAACTCTCCATAGAGCTGAATTGCTCCGCAAAAAGGGCAGCACAGCGTATTTTCATCTAAAAGCCGGAAGCCGGCGGGGAGGAAAAAATTGCACTTCATTTTATTCTCCTGGTTTTCCATTATGGACTGATTTTATTTGGCTATTTTGCGCCCGCCGTGAGGACATCTGCGAGCAGTGGTTTTTCCCCCGCTCGCAGATGAAAGATCATTTGAGGGATCCGGAATAGACGTATCCGTAGACCTTGGTTCCGCTCACCGTTGAATAACCGTAGTACCATACATTGCCCGCGCTATTGGTCACCTTCTGAGTAGCGTAGAATTTTGCACCGGAGGCCAGTTTCGTAAGATCCACAGAGGATACATCCGTTGCTTTGCTGCAGGGGATGCTGCGAATATAGCAGGCCTCCGTAGTGGTCATAGTCTTGGAATAAGCTTTCGAGGTGAAGTTCTTATAGATGCCTGCAGCTCTCAGGTACCAGCGCTGAGCTGCGGCGCCCGTATAGGAAGTGACAATGATGTTTGCTCCACTTACTGTCAGACACACCGACGGGTTCTTCGCGTTGCGAATAACAAACCGGTTATTGCCCAGAGACTCCAGGAGCCAACACTGGGTGTCATCATTGCGCTTGATCTGCGTGCAGACAAGATTGCCAGAAGCGACGGCGTCCGCGTCCACAGCCAAGTATTTTCCGTTCACAGAAATTCTGTAACCTTTTCGCTCACTTGACTCGATGAAGACGGTCTGATAGGTATTTGCGGCAAAGACGGAAGATGTCGCATAAGAAGTTGCCGTTCCTGCCGTAAGGGCCTTCCCGGTCGACTCATTGATAAATCCGGCAGCACACATGTTGCCCCAGGTTCGAAGTTGAATCGAAGCAGACAAACTGTTGATGATGTCGTAATTTATTGCGTGATAGATTATTACGTACGAACATCCAGGCATACCGAGTTCGCCGAACGAGCGCGAAACGCGATCGTTCTGAATCAAGCCGTATCCGCCCACGTTGGCATCATACGTCTTAATGGCAGTCGACGTTCCGCCCTTGAAGATGCACCAGTGCACACTACTCCCTGACGGCGAAAATACCTGCAGGACATCTCCGATTTTCGCATGCGTAGCGATCTGACTGAACGAGGTAACAGGTTCGCTGCGAGTGCTATTCGCAGGGATGCCCGCCCGCCCAGTCGACCAGCCGAAAACATAGTAAAAAACCATGGCGCTGAAAGCGCAACAGCTACACGCACTGCATCCAAGCTCCTTGCCTGCCCGAACATAAACAGAGCCGGAAGACTTTGCCGGAATGTTGGCCAACCACTGCGGGCAGCTGCTGCCCGTATGCTGCGCGGCACAGGATGTTGCCGCCTTTTTACCATTTCTAGTGAAATACATTCCGCTTTTATAGACCGAAGCGAACTGAGCCAGACGATCCACGACGCCGGTGGAAGTTGCTGCCTCAACTTCGGTGGGCTGAGGGATCACAACGGTCAAAACCGACAATACGACCGCCAGAAAAAATGAGAGGCCTTTCTTCATGGTTTCTATCTCCTATTCAGTATTTTGCAAGAGTCAATAAAGAGATCATCTCTTTCGCTTGCTTGCAATCATAATATAAGCGACTCCGCTCGGATTTGCAACATGAAATTTCCCGGATTTTATATATTTTATAGTATTGCACATATTACTTCTCTCGGTATTGTAAATTATGCACAACGTAAAAGATGTTTTTTCCGCGTTTCCTGACTTAGTTTCTGTTAAAAACGAAAACTTTTCCGCGAATATTGACACTGTCGTTTTTCTTTGCTATACTAATCCCTAGAAACGAAAAGGAGGCGCATATGATATTTCTGGATAGCGTAAACCTATCATTCTTATGGAATGAATACAAAAAAGCTAAAAAGACCTTTGAGAAAGATAAGATATTTATAAGTTGTTTTATCAGCCCCTTATTTTCCGAGTTGGAGAAAGACAGCTCCTTTGCCGATTACATCAATACGGTTCCTGATTCCGATAGTCCCTACATCAAAGGGAAAACGCCAACAACGGCTATCGCTTCCATCGGCAGCGAATTACAGAAGTTTATTGCCGGCGGAAGCTCGGAAAAAAACGGCAACCTTCTTTTTGTCCAGGAGCTTTTTTCTTCTTCCCGATTTGACAGTCAGCTGCAGGCAGGATGCAAACTCTTGCTCGGAAATTTAGGAGAATCACGCGCAAGCTTTATCAATGCGATAAAACAGAACGCTCAAGCTTCTTTCTTCTTTTTGACAACGGCAGAGCGGAAAGATTGTTTTGAAGAGCCGAATGACACAACCCTCTTCTTTTACCAGCTAAGGCATTCTTTCATCTCCCTGCGTACGCCGTACCGACAGGCCCAAGCCGTTTATGAAATGACAAAAGTTCACTATCCTGACTCGCGTCTGCGCATGAAAATACTGCAGGAAATCGCTGATTACTCCGCCGATGCCGCCTTTGATTTGGCAAAATGGTATGAGATCGATCTGCGGAAAACCCAAATACGCTTAGATTCGCTCGTTTCTCAATGCAAAACGCCTGCCAACAGACAAAATGTTTCTGATCTATACGAACGAATCGAATTTAATCAAGAAACACCTTTTGAGGATTCCTTCTTCGATTACGACACCCCCGAAGAGTATTGCGGGCTGATTCTCAAGACCTGGCAGGATGAAATCCAGAATTGCATATCGGCCAACGCTCTTCCGGAGCAAACGGTTCTGGACATGCTATATTGCTATCACCGCATAAGAATAGATACGGTCAACTCCATTAAGGCTTGCCTAAAAGCCCCTACCGTACCCTCCAACATCTATAACATGTGCTACGAAATCCGAGAGCACTTCCTATCGAGAAAGATGTTTTCAAACGCTGAGCTTGCGGCTATACGCAAATCCTGTCAGTTCCGCGTCGCCAATCTACCCAAGAATAAAAAAGAAATATCCTCTATCTCCAAAAAATCCTCTTCACAAAAAGATGAGCTGTTGTACTTCTGCTACAGACTGCTTTTCTCCTGCATCTCCTCCGGAGCCTTGTATGCCGGCGCTTACACGCAAATGGAAAGATTGCTTACGAAGAATCTGGTGAACTATGACGGCACCGCAACAGGAAAAGATCTGGATGGTTATAATGAATATTTAAAAAGCGGATTCGCTCCGGTGGATGCAGCTTCAGGAAAAAGCGTCTCTTTAGCTGAACTGATACGCTTCTATCGCTACCGGGCAGCTCTAGGGGGGGATGGATTTGCGAACATCAACCTCCTGATTGATTTGCAGAAGAAAGAGAAATCGCTTTCTGACGAGCAAAAAAACCTTTTGGATCTATATGCTGAGCAACTCTCAAAGACAGGTTTCCCGGAAGCGGTTATGGCATGGGCAGAGCATTCAAAATCTAATGAACTTTCCTCATCAAAAAAAGAAGAAATCCTCTCCTCTCTCAAAAGACTTGAAAACGATCCATTGGTCGCCTCTAACGCAGAAAAAACGAGGCTGCAGGAATTAATCGATTTTTACAGCTGATCGTATGTAGCCGCTTTCCACTAAATTCCGATTAAAAAAGACATTCGATGCCGCGAACCGACTCGAATGTCTTTTTTTGCAAAAAAATATATAAAGAGATTAAGCACGGAAATTTCCTACCTCGGCCGCCCAGGGGATCGCCTGCTGCGCGCCGGGGCGCGTCACCGTCAGGGATGCCGCCCGGTTCGCGTAGCGAAGCGCCTCCGCCAGCGCATCGCCGGCCGCAAGACGGGTCGCCAGCGCACCGCAGAAGGTATCGCCGGCCGCCGTGGTATCGACCACGCTGCAGGGGATGGCGTCCTCGTGCAGGACCTCCTTCCCGGAAACGCAGCAGTAGCCCTTGCTGCCGAGCGTGACGACGACCTTCGAAACGCCCTGCGCCTGAAGCGCTCTGGCGCCCTCGCAGATGCTTTCGCAGCCGGTCAGACCGCTCAGCTCGGTCTCGTTGGGGATGACGATATCGACGTAGGTCAGGTACTCGCAGACGCCGCGGTCAAAGGGCGCAGGGTTCAGCACGGTGGTCATACCCTTTTCCCGGGCCGTTCTGAGCGCGTAGCCGACGACGGGAAGGGGATTTTCCAGCTGCACGAGCAGCAGATCGCCCGCCTGCGCGTCCGAAAGCAGCGCATCGACGTCCGCCTTTTCGGCACAGCCGTTCGCGCCGGCATCGAGGATGATACGGTTATCGCGGTCGATGATGACGATGACCGCGACGCCCGTCGAGACGCCGGGGATACGCCGCAGGCGCGAGCAATCCACGCCGCAGCCCGAAAGGCTTTCGCTCAGCCGGTCGCCGAAAGCATCGTCGCCGATGCAGCCGCCCATCACGCAGTCCGCGCCGAGCTTGCCGCAGGCTACCGCCTGATTGGCGCCCTTGCCGCCCGGATTGGTCATGAAGCCGCTGCCGTGCAGCGTCTCGCCCTGGAGCAGCTCGCGGGGGCTCCGGATGACGAGATCCATGTTCAGGCTGCCGAAAACATATACTTTACTCATAAGCTTCCCAATTCTGCCGTTTCCGCGGCCAGCTCCCGGATGGAGAGCTTCTTGATTTTGCGCATGTAGGTGATCAGCTCGTCGCCGATGGGATCCGTCCAGCGCGCGTCGATCTCGCTGCCGCCGGCCACCGCGACCACGGTCGCGATCTGAGCCGCGTTGCAGTCGACATCGCAGCCCTCCATGGCGATGATGTTCATCGTGGTGTCGAAATCACCGTTCCCGAACCAGAGCGCCACGACCTCGGCGCAGGCGTTCGGATACGCATGGATCCAGTTATAGCGGGCGTAGCGGGTCTCGCACTGCTTCCAGGCGGTCTGCCACTCCGTCGCTTCCTCACACTGCGCGAGGGCAAAGCGTACCACGGAGGCATACTCGCTGTCCGCGGGGATCAGGGACACGGCCTCGCGGACGAGCTCACGCAGGTCGCTCTTGACATAGGCCAGCGATACCATGATCGCGTTGAAGACCTCGCCCAGGATGCCGTTGGCCGCGTGCGAGACGCTGCCGTCCATGAAGGCGTAGCGTGCCGCCTTGCGCACATCGCCGGGCGCTACCATGCCGCAGACTGCGCCGCGCATCTGCGCGCCGATCCACTCGCGGTAGGGGTTGTTCATCCGGCCGCTCTCCGGGGGATAGATGCCGAGCTTGAGGTTTCTGAGCGCGCGATCCTCGGCGGACCAGCCGGTCGGGACCAGGGCGACCCACTGATCGGCGATATCCGCCGCCGTCAGAC
Source organism: Bianqueaceae bacterium (assembly GCA_045627225.1). Classification (GTDB taxonomy): domain Bacteria; phylum Bacillota; class Clostridia; order Lachnospirales; family Bianqueaceae; genus JAZQNF01. Next base: position 22,450 of record JAZQNF010000035.1, on the reverse strand, counting down.
GCGTGCCCTTCAGCCGCAGCGCCTCCAGGAAGGCCAGCTCGTAGGTGATGTCATCGTTGTAGGTATTGGGAGTGCGGACGTAGCCGCGGATGTCGCCGAAGGCCTTGCGCAGGTTTTCGCCGGTATAGCCCTCGATGGCGGTGCCCAGCGCGCCGCCGCAGATCTGCGCGGTCCAGCCGATGCGGTTGAGCCGCTCGTACTCGTCCCGGCTTTTTGTGAAGGGATAAACAGGCAGGCTGACGGCCGCCTCGTACTGCTCGAAGCTCTCGTAGCGGACATAGCTCCAGTAGGGATGTCCGGGGATCCTGGGGGCGCGGTTCAGCTCATAGAACACGCGGGCGGCCAGGCGGGCCATCTCGGCATGATCGCCGCACGCACGGGCGCGCGTGCCGGCCTCGATCAGCTTCTCGGCCTCACTCACATCGTAGCCCATGTTTTCGGTGTCCTGGATCGCGGCGATGACGACGTGCTCGGTCGCGCCTGAGCCGGGGACGTTGCTGTGCCAGTAATTCTCGGCCCAGCGATTGTCCTCGCATTCCGAATCCTCGCACTCATCCCAGCCCTGCTCCTCGGCCTCGAGGATCACGGGGACGGAATTCTCTATGGTTTCACACTCGATCTCCCAGGCTTTTTTTGCGATAGGGGTCATTGTTTTCTCTCTTTTCTTTTTACGGCCACGGCGTAGAGGATCAGCGCGGCCAGAGTCATCAGATACGGAAGGGTGTTGAGCAGCTCATAGGGCAGCTCCAGCACGGTCTGGGCGCCGACGGAGAAATAATCCACCGCGCCGAACAGGAAGGAGAACAGCGCCGTCCGCCACGGGCTCCCGAGGCCCATTGCCTCGGCGGCGATGCCGATAAAGCCGCGGCCCGCAACCATACCGGCGGAGAAATACTGCAGATAGCTCATGGACAGATAGGCACCGCCCAGGCCCGCAAACAGGCCGCAGAAAATCAGGGCCTTGGTCTTGACGGCCTTCGTGTTGATGCCTACGCTCTCCGCCGCCGCGGGGTTGAAGCCCGTTGCCTTGATCTCGGTGCCGAGGCGCGTGCGCTTCAGCAGAAAGCTCAGGAAAAAGGCGCTGAGGATGGCCAGCCAGAACAGAAGGCTCTGGTCGAACAAAAGGCGCCCCAGCACGGGGATATCGCGGAGCACGGGAATCGACAGCTTCGGAATGGCCACCGCGGCCGCGGCCGAGGAATCGCCCTTGACCCCGAGCACCGCATACAGAATATAGACCGCCAGGCCGCTCGCCAGCGTATTGAGGGCGATACCGGAAAGGAAGCTGTCGGTGCGGAGCTTAAGGGCCGCCAGCGCAAGCAGCAGGGACATCAGGACGCCCGCAGCCATCGCGGTCAGAAGACCGAGCAGCCAGCTGCCGCTGAAGTGGCTCACCAGCGTTCCGCAGACGGCGGAGACGCTCATGGCGCCCTCGATATTGATGTTGACGATGCCGGCGCGGTTCGAGATCAGGGCGGCAAAGGCCGCGAAGACGATGGGCAGCGCAAACATCACCGAAGAAACCAGAAAATCCTCACTGAAAATGAAGGAGATCATTCGGCTGCCTCCTTTCGCGCCTTGCGGCGGCGTTCCACCAGGAATTTCGCGCCGAAGAGGATGATAATGATGCCCTGAATGATATAAATGACCTCATTCTGCACATCGGTGTAAAGGGCCATCTGCTGCGCACCGACGCGAAGATAGGCGAGAAAGAGCGCGGCAAAGGGCACCAGGAAGGGATTGTTTTTGGCCATGATGGCAATGACGAAGCCGTCAAAGCCGTAATTGGGCAGGCTCTTCCAGGCAAAGCGGTAGTAATTGCCCAGCATGTAGGTGCCGCCGCCGAAGCCGGCCAGACCGGCCCCGATCAGCTGCGAATAGACCACGACGCGATCCGTGCGGATGCCGGCGTAATCCGCGAAACGGCGGTTATCGCCGGTCATGCGAAGCGCATAGCCCCAGCGCGTCTTGAACAGAAAGACGCCCGACAGGACGGCCGCGAAGAGCGCCAGCAGGAAGCCCGAGGAAAGCTCATTGTCCTGATTCAGGAAGGGCAGCTTGGCCCAGTCCTCCAGATATTTGGTGACATTGGTGTTGTCCGGGTCCCCGACGACATGGTTGACCAGGTACAGCACCACCCAGAGCACGATGTAGTTGAGCATCAGCGAGGAGACGAATTCATCGACCCCCAGGCTGCTCTTGAGCTTGGCCGGGACATAACCCAGGATGACCGAGGCGAGCGTACCGAGCAGAATGCAGACAAAGGGAAGCAGGGGACCTGAACCCTCCCGGCAGAGCTCGGGCGCCAGGACGGCCGATACGAAGGCGCCCAGGAAGAAGCCGCCCTCGACGAACATATTGAACTGGCCCGCGCGCGACATCAGGCAGACGGCCGCGCCGGTAAACATCAGCGGGATGGATTCGGTCAGGATGCGGCTCAGGTTGTAGCTGTCCGCAAAGGGCTCCGTCAGGAAAACGCGGATGGCCTCAGCCGGCTCGCGGCTGGCGATGGCGATGACCGCCACGGCGATGCCGAGCGAGAGGACGAGCATCAGAAGCGTCCGAAGAAGCTCCGGAAGGATGCGCTTCATAAAGGACAGAGCTTTATTCATGGGCCTCCCTCCTTTCCAGGCCGAGCATGTAGCGGCCCAGCTGCATTTCATCGACGGAGGAGGGATCCGTGATCTCAGCGGAGATACTGCCTCCGTGGAAGACCAGAATGCGGTCCGCTAAGGCGAACACCTCGGCCAGATCGGCGGAGATGAGCAGCACTGCTGCGCCGCGGTCACGCATTTCGACCAGCTTTTTGTGGATGATCTCGATCGCGCCGACATCGACGCCGCGCGTCGGCTGATCGGCCACGACCAGGGCGGGATCGGCGTCCAGCTCACGGGCCACGATGACCTTCTGCATGTTGCCGCCGGAAAGCATGCCGAGCGGCTGGGACAGCGAGCCCTTGATCCGATATTTTTCGATCTGCGCCAGACTGCGCGCGCGGAGCTTCTTCTCTTTCACGAAGCCCGCCGCCGCGTTTTCGCAGAAATCGAGCGCGATCAGGTTATCGTACAGGGAGGCCTGCGCATCGCAGCCGGTGCGAAGCCGGTCCTCCGGAATGTGGGACATACCGAGCGAGCGGATCTTTTTGCGGCGAAGGCCGCGGATATCCTGCCCGCGGAAGCGGATGCTCCCCTCGTAGCGGGGCAGGGCTCCGACGATGGCGGCCGCGGTTTCCTGCTGGCCGTTGCCCTCGACGCCGGCGATACAGAGGATCTCGCCGCGGCGGGCACGGAAGCTGACGCCCGAGACCGCGGGCTTATCGCCGCGGCCGGCTACGGTCAGGTTCTCAACGCACAGAAGCTCCTCGCCGGGCTGAGCCTTTTCCTTCGGCACGCGGAGGTCGATATCACGGCCCACCATCAGGTTGGAGATCTCGGCCTCGGTGACATCGGCGACGGAATACACGCCTACGGTCCGGCCGGCTCTCATGACCGTGATGCGGTCGCACAGCTCCTTGATCTCCTTGAGCTTGTGGGTGATCAGAATGACGGTATAGCCGTTTTCCTTCAGCAGTCTCAGCTGACGGAACAGCTCCTCGGTCTCCTGAGGGGTCAGAACGGCCGTCGGCTCGTCCAGGATCAGAATGCGGGCGCCGCGGCACAGGACCTTCAGGATCTCGACCTTCTGAGCCGTCGAGACGCTCATGTCGCCGGCCAGCTCATCCAGGTCGAGCTTCATGTCATAGCGCTCGCAGAGCGCGCGGGCCTCCTCCTTCATCTCCTTTTTCCGGAGAACGCCCAGCGGGCCGCACTTCTCCACGCCGAAGAAAATGTTCTCCCAGGCGGTAAATTGGCTGACCAGCATGAAGTGCTGGTAAACCATGCCGATGCCCAACGCATTCGCATCGCGCGGAGAGGAAATGACGGCCTTTTTCCCGTCGATGAAGATCTCGCCCTCGGCACGCTCGGCTCCGTAAAGCACCTTCATGATCGTGCTCTTGCCGGCGCCGTTTTCGCCCGCGATGGCGTGGATCTCCCCCTTGGCGATCCCTAAGGACGCCCGGTCATTGGCCAGGACGCCGTTCGGATAGACCTTGGTGATGTCCCGCATTTCAATATAGTTCTGCATGAGTTTCCTTTATTTCGTAGGATCCAGACTGTCGAAGAGCGCATTGAGCTCCTCGGTGCTCATGTAACGCTTCAGGCCGCTCTTCACGCTCAGGCTGCCGGACGCGATCTTCGCGGCGATGTCAGCCAGATACGCACGGTCCTCCTCGGACACGACGCGGCGGAAGTTTTCGTTGTCCACGTAGCCGATCTTGCCCTCGCGGATGCCGAGGACCTCAAGATCGCCGTAGGTCAGGCTGCCGGCCAGGAAGGCCTCGCAGGCCTCGTAGAGCGCATCGCCGACGCGCTTCTCGATGGAGGTGACGATGACCGCCGCCTTATCGGGATCGCTGTTCTCGTAGTAGGAGTACTGGTCGCTGTCGACGCCGATGATGTACTTGCCGGAGAGCTTGGCCGCCTCGATGCAGCCGATGCCTGCCTGGGACGCGGCCGCGAAGAGCACGCCGACATCCTTGCCGTAGTAGGTCTGGGCGAGGGACTTGCCCTTGGGGCTGTCGACGAAATCGCCGATGAAGGACAGATAGGCTCCGGCCGTGCCGCCCTTTTCGGCATTGACAGCCGCGACGCCCTGCATGAAGCCGCAGGCGAAGTCGTTGATGACATCGTTGGCCGCACCGCCGATGAAGGCCGTGTTCTCGGCGCCCTCCTGCGCGCTCAGAAGCGCCGCCAGAACGCCGGCCAGATAGCCGCCCTCATTCTGGCTGAACATGATGGAATGGACCGTGGGGAAGGAGGCGGCTGCGCCGTCCTTGATCTCGGTATCGAAAATAATAAAGCGGCGATCCGCGTATTTTTCTTTTTTGACAAGACGCTGCAGGGGCTCACGCATGTCGGTGGTGCCCACGATGATCAGGTCATAGGCCTCGTTCGCGGTCTTGGTAAGGGTGGACTCGTAGACAGTGGCATCGCTGGAGCCCATTTCAATGATTTTGACCTCCGCTTCGGGATGATCCTTCTGGAAGCGGAGCAGGCCGGCGTTGGCCGAGTCCCAGAAGGACATATCGCCGAGATCGCCGGAGATCAGAAGCGCCACGCGGAATACGCCGTCATCCAGAGAGGCGACGCCGGAGGCCTGGGAGTTTTCTTTTCCGCCGTTGCCCGAGCAGGCAGCGAGGCTGAATAAAAGCAGTACGACAAGCAGAACGGAAATCAGTTTTTTCATGGTATTCTCCTTCTTAGGAGCGAAATTAAAAAGCACGGGGGCAGGCCCCGGCCCGGTCCCCGCATCAGGGACCGGACCGATCGCCCGCAGTAAGATCACTTCAGAGATTAATACTGGAAGTAGACGCTGGTGTCTACGAAGGTGACCAGAATGTAGTCGCCGTCAAAAATGTGGACTTCGTTGATCGCGAAGTTGGTGGGGTTGTGACCCTGGTATTCCCACATCCAGTACATGTTGCCCTCGCAGACATAGCTGCCGATGGCGGTGATGAAGCCCTCCAGTACGCCGGACTGAGACAGACCCTTCTCATTGATGGCGGCGTAAATGAACTCGGAGGCATACAGGCTGTCGCTGGTCACGGTAACGGGGCCGCAGAACAGAACGTCCTTGTCGGCGACGATCTTGACGTTGGCGGTAACGGTGCCGGCCCAGGAGCTGGCGCCTTCGACAGCGTAGGTGGCGCTGTCCTTACCGACCTCAAAGGGGGCCTTGGCGCCGCAGCCGCAGAGGCACAGAGCGCACATCGTGAGGGCTAAGATAGCTGCTACGATTTTCTTCATTTTCTTTCTCCTTAATGATTTTTTATTGAAACGGCCGGCACATCGGCGCAGCCGGAATCAATCGCTTTTACTCGGCAGGCACAGGCTCAGCGACGAAGAAGGGGTTCGAGATGGCGTAAAGACCGTACTCGCCCAGCACCTCTACGAGGATCCAGTCGCCGGAGGCGGCACTGACCGTCAGCTCGTCCTCGCAGGAGGAGGCACCGCCGAGCGTCTTTTCGCTGACGGTCTCGCCGTTGCGGACGATACGGAAGCTTTCCATGCCGTCGCGGCAGAAAAGCCTGACGGACAGGGTAACGGAGCCGTTTTCGGCCTCGACGGTATCGCCGAAGACAGCCTCGCCGATCTTAACGTCCATGACGGGTCCGTTGGTCATGTAGCTGTGGCCGGCCTTGACGGCGGCCATGATGTTTTCCTGACTGATCTCTTCCCCGCCCAGGTAGGCGTAGAGCGCGGGAGAGCCGGAGTACTTGCCGCGGTAGCGGCAGATGGTCTGATAGGCGCTGATATCGGCGGGCTCGGTCTCGAGAAGCTTGGCCGTGGCGGCGTCGACGGGACCGGTCGAATCGTGGTTGTCGGTGGCGCTGACGGCGGCGATGAACTTACCGCCATCCTTCACGCGGTTCAGGGTGGAGTACCAGATGAGCTTGGCGCGATAGTTCTGGTTGTCGCTGTTCTCGACGGTAAAGCGGCCGTCGGGCGCGACAAAGTAGGCGTTCCAGATCTCCATGGTGGAGAAGCATTCGAAGACCTCGAAATCATCCGCCGCGAGGAAATTCATGGCGCCCATGTTGGTCAGGGAATAGGGATGGTTCATCTGCGCCAGACCGCCCTGGCGCTCGATCTGCTGCGCGATGTAGATGATTTTGTCTCGGGCCGCGGCGTTCTTTTTATCGGCGGCGGAGCTGCGCTCGGCCTCGGTAAAATTGATCTCGTATTTATCAAAGGTCATGCCGGTGCCCAGGCTGTTGAAGTGGCCGAATTCGGTCGTCGCCTCGACGCCCGCGAAGCCGTGGAAAAAGCGCCGGGCGCCGTTCGCGTCGGTAAGGACGCTGACGCCTGAGCTCTCGCGCCACTCGGGCACGCCGCGGGAGGTATTATGGTCGGTCAGAAAGCCCCAGTAAAGACCGGCCGAGGCATTGGCGATGACCAGCTGCTCAATGGAGTCGGAGCCGTCTGAGTAGGTGGAGTGCTGATGCACATCGCCCGCGATCCAGCCGTTTGCGTAGCTGTCGCACAGCTGGTTCAGGCGGACATCCTGCAGATAATAGGTCTTCAGACTTTCGACCGTGACCGTGACCTCGTGAGTGGAAAACTCGATGCCCTTATCGAAGGTCAGGGTGTAGGTACCCGGAGGAAGCTCCAGGTAGTAACCGCCGTAGGCATTGGTAGTGAGCCGGCGGGAAGCGCCGCTCTCGGACGTCACCAGGATGCCGCAGATCATCATGTCTCCGTTGTCGGAGAGAACCTTGCCGCGGACCTTGCCGCAGGGCTCCTCGCCCTCCGCCTGCGATGAGGGCTCCTCCGGAGCCATGCAGGCGGAAAAAGCCGTGCAGAGAAGCACAGCACAAAGCATTACGGAAAGACTTCTAACAAACTTTTTCATCTTTCGACCTCGTATGGATATAGAATTGTTCTTGACGGATAGCTAACTTAATGAAATAATATTTTCGTACCATTTTCAAGGCAGGAAAGGCCAAAAACTATGCAGATTGAGCCAAATATTACGATCTTTGACACCACGCACCTCAGCGCCGAGCATCCGCTCTCTCCTGAGGGCTCTCTCTACAGCGCTTATCTCTCCGAAGCCCCCGCATCCCTGCACTATCACGACTTTTTCGAGATCGGTTACTGCGAGCGCGGCACCGGCGTTTTCAACGTTGGGGGTGACCTGATCCCCTTCCACGGCGAGTGCGTCAGCATCATCTACGAGGGACAGGCACATATCGCGCAGAGCACCAACACCGAACGCAGCTTCTGGCATTTCCTCTACATCGATCTCCCCCTGCTCTTTGCCGGCGGCAGCTTCCCGATCCCGGAGACCCTCGGCCAGCTTCGCTGCCTTCGCTGGCAGGACTACAGCTTCCCCTGCATCCTGCCCCGGGATGAGTACCCGGATTTCTTTGAGCTCGTCCGCCAGATCCTCGCCGAGTCCAGCGCGATGGAGCCGGGCGCCCTGGGCAGCATCCGCGGCCTCGTCTACGCGTTGCTCACGAAGCACGAGCGCCTTTTCGTCCCGCTCCCCTCCGGCACCTCAGCCGGCAGCCCCTCCCGCGTCTATCTGATGCAGGAGCTGGAGCCCGCACTCAACTACATCAACCGGCACTTCTCCGAGCCGATCACGGTCGATCAGCTGGTGGCCGTTTCCTCGCTCAGCAAGAGCAATCTCCAGCGCAAGATGATCGCGCTGACCGGACGGCCGCCGCTCCGGTACGTCCATCTGACGCGCCTCAAATATGCCTGCGCCCTGCTGGCCGACCGCAGCCGCTCCATCGCGGAGGCCGCCGCCGAGGTCGGCTACAATCTGTCCAGCTTCAACCGCGAATTCCGCAGGGAATTCGGCATGTCTCCCTCGGAATGGATGAAAAAAAACCTATAAAAAGAGGCCCCTGTCAGAGGCCTGCCCCCGCAAGGGACTGTAAAAAAACAAACCTCCGAAATTCTTTTCTCATTCCTCACCGATTTGTTATCAGCGGTCCCGTTTACTGTTGCTTTAAATAGAATACTACCGTTTCTGATTTTGCAAACATATCCGCGCAGCGGTTGACCGCATACGGGAAGACAAGTATAATCGTAGGAAAGCTTCCTGCATCGGGCTCCGTTCCCCGAAACGGGACAGCCGATACAGTACCGCAAAAAATGAAAAGAGGATCGCCATGATGAAACGTTTTTCGGCCATTCTTATGGCAGTACTTTTGGCAGCGCTTGCATGCCTGTCCCTGACCGGCTGCGGCGCGGCTGTTGAAATCACGGAGGAGAACTGGCATGATTATTTTGAATTCAAGCTGGATTTCACGGCAGCTGTCGATCCCTTAGGCGAAATCCGATTCACGAGTATGCCGAGTTATGTCATCATCCCCAAGGGCAGCGATGAAAGATACGGCCGCAGCGACCGTACCTACAACGTGTCCATCGACTTCACCTATGACCGGGCCAAGGTTTTCACCGGCTATTTTGAATATGACGTAAAAACCGGCACGGGTGTGCTCGTCCAAGAAGGGCTGCTCGAGGCCGTCGAGCCGGACATCGTCACGGTTCACTACTACCTCCTCGATGAAGATTGGGTCCGCTCCTATTCAGGCTCTACCTTCTTCTATTTCAGCCTTTCCTCCGAGGATGGCGAATGGAACGCGGATCATACCAAAGTCCGCTTTTCCGGTCTGGAATGGTGCGACGTCGACTCCAGCTTTGGGTTGATCAGAGCCGCGGGTACCATCACAAGGTAAAGCGCTTTCCCGGATCAGGCAAGCGTTTTCCCCGCAAAGATAGTCCTTGCCCTTTTCATCGATCCGTTTTTTCAAGCGGACAGCTGTACGGCCCGGTCATTTTCCTCCGGGAACACGGAAAACACAGAATGATTTTTTGTAAAATGCACGAATTGAAAAAAGCTCGAAAAACCGCGTAAACAAGCGATTTTTCGAGCTTTTTGATATTTGTTGCAAGGTCGTCTCACTCAATGCTTTCATAGGCCGTGGCGTAGTGCTCGAGCGTGAAGGGCCACGCCGCGCCGGAGGCAGGACCGTCGTATTCAACTTCCTTATTGCCCGCCGCTCCCGAACCTCCTGCCGGGGCTGTCTCGATATGAAGATGAGCGGAGGCATCGAGGCGCACGCTGCGCTGTCTTCCGGCCTCCGAACGGCTCTCATAGTAGTACTGACCGGGCACATATTCCCGGGTCTCCGTAAAGCTTGCCGCGCCTTCTCCGTACCGCACACTGTTCCAGCTGCCGTCCGCGCGCATATCCAGCACAAAGACCCTTACGCCGCCCGGGGTGGTATGGACCTCATGGAAGCCGCCCCCCTCACTGTACTCCTTCACGCAGTCCAGACCGTCCTCTCCGGGATAAATCAGCTCGCTGCGGCTGGGGCTTCCGTCGGGAAGGTAATCCTTGATCAGCGTCAGGCCTCCCTCGTGCCGGATCTCCTGATGCTTGAGCGATCCGTCCGGATAGCTCACGTCCAGCGAATACGATCCGTGATCCGTGAGCTCCGTGCGGTAACCGCCGTCCGGGAGCCTTTCCTCGATCAGCAGAAAATCGTCGCCCTGCTTGTGATAGCTGTAGGTATAATAAAGGATATCTCCGTTTTCGTCGAGAACAGCGTAGTTTTCGACCACACTGTCTTCAGAGGGAAAGGTCTGGTACTCGTGGAGGCGGCCGTCCTCCAGCAGCTCGTGAAGCCAATACAGGCCGTTCGCCTCGGTGCTTTCTTCTTTGAGGGTATTGCCTGCCTCATCCTTGATGCAGGTATACCGATAGCCGTCGGGCTCCTCCACCACCAGCGTCCGGCGGAGACCGTTCTCGTCATATTCCTCCAGCCGGTAGGAGCCTTCATCACGCAGCTCGTAGAGCTTCCGTTCTCCCGAAGGATAATTCTCCTGCCGCACGTACAGGCCGGTGGCAGGATCGGCCGCGAGGGACTTCATCATCCGGCCGTTTTCATCATAATCCTCATGGCAGACATAACTGCCCGGGCCGGTGATGTCGACGCTTTCCCGATAGCCGTTTTTTCGGAAATTCTCGACGGTCAGCCGTCCTTCGGCATCAAGACATTCGCTGCACTTCGTGCTCTCGTCCTCATAGAAGGACCAGCGCTGATAGGTTCCGTCCGGATTCACGGTCTCAGACCGCTCCTCGGTACCGTCCTCACGGAAATAGGCTGACGAACGGATGCCCTCCACGGAAAGCGTCTCAAACAGCCTGCTCGAGCCGTTGGGCCAGCTTTCGGAACGGACCTCGCTTCCGTCCGCAAAATGATTGAAAACAAAGCGGGTACTGCCGTCCGGATAGAAGGCCGTGGCGTACTGCTCACCCGATGCGCTGATGCGCTCCTGGCTTTTCATCCGGCCGTTTGCGTAATAGACGCTGACCTCGCGCTCGCCCTCCGGCGACAGCGTGGTGATCGTTGTCTCGGAGCGGTCCGCGTCGTAACGGAGACTGACTTCGGTACCGTCGTCATAGGCCGCGTCGGCGCTCAGGAGGGTCCCGTTTTCGTCATGCACCGCATTGCTCCAGGGAGCATAATTATCCCAGCTGCTGTAGACGGGCGCATCGCCGCGGTACTTGCCGATGGGAGCGACCTCCGGGTCCGTGACCGTAAAGGGCAGCTCCGTCTCCTGCTGCACCTGCTCCAGGGCCTGATCGACCGTCTGCTGCACCGCGGAAAGCTCTCCGGCATCTCCGTAAAACTGCAGCGAGACCTCGCCGTTCTCCTTCAGGAAGCCCTCGGAGATACTGGTCTCCACGATTTTCCGCACGACCTCGGGAAGACCGCCCGAGCCCCATTCGCCGTCGATGGCATCGAGGACCTGCTGTCCGTCCGCGTTCACGGGCTCGACAGAGAGGACCTCGCCCCCGGCGTTCAGGAAGATGCTGATCTCCGGGTTGATCTTCACCCTAAGGACCGAGACGACCGTCTCGGGCAGCTCGGTTTTGGGGCGGCAGCCGGTCAGGGCCAGGCAGAGCAGACCGAGCAGAAGCAGCGGGATTAGTGTTCGAAATCTTTTCATGGTTTCCCCTTTTCGTCAGAATCAGTATCGGACCTTACTGCAGCGCCGTCTTCAGCATGCCGAGCGCCTCGGCAAGCACGCTCTTCGGGCAGGCGATGTTGATGCGGACGTGGCCGTAATCATCGGCGACGAACTCGCCGGAATACTCGATAAAGAGGCCCGCCTCCGTGATGCGGCGGCGAAGCTCCTCTGTATCATAGCCGTAGGCAGACAGATCGACCCAGGCCAGATAGGTGCCCTCGGGGACGCAGAAGACGGCCTCGGGCAGTTCCTTTTTGATATAGTCATCCATGAAGCGGAAGTTTTCGTCAAGATAAAGCTTGAGCGCCGCGAGCCAGTCACGGCAGTCGTTGAAGGCCGCCTGCGCAGCATCGATGGAAAGGGGATTGGGCATGCCGCAGACATTATGGGCGCGCCAATCGGCCGCCAGCGCAAGGTCCGGGATCAGGATGTTGGCGAGCTGATTACCGGCCAGATTGAAGGTCTTGGAGGGCGCGGTCGCGACCAGATAGTCGGTGCGCTCCGGGAAGAGCATCCTGAGCGAGGTATGCGTAACGGGCGTGCGCACGATATCGCGCCAGATCTCATCGCAGAAGACGAAAACGCCGTGGCGGAAGCAGATCTCGGCGGCGGTGCGAAGCTCCTCCGGCGTCCAGACGCGGCCGGTCGGATTCTGCGGGTTGCAGAGGAAGAAGAGCTTGACATCGGGATCGGCGGCCTTCTTCTCCATATCCTCGAAATCGAAGGTGAAATAGCCCTTTCCGTCGTTTTTGAGCGGCGAATAGACCGGTGTGCGGTGAAATTTCTTCGTGCTGTCATCGAAGGGATGGTAGCCGGGCGTATTGATGAGGATCTTGTCGCCGGGCTTCGTGAGGCGCGAAACCGCCTCCTCCATCGCGCGGACGACACCGGACGAATAGACGATCTCCTCACGCCTGACCTCGATGCCGTGGCATTCCTTTTCCCAGCGGATCACGGCGTCGAAATAGGAGTCGTTGAGAAGGCCGGAATAGCCGAGGATGCGGCGGTCCAGGCGCGCCTTCATCGCGTCCAGCACCGGCTGGGGGCAGGCGAAATCCATGTCGGCGATCCACATCGAAATATAATGCTCCGGCAGGGTCGGATTCATGCTGCAGGCCGCATCGTATTTCAGGCTGTTGCTCTCACTTCGGTCGATAAGCTCATCGAAATTCCAATATTGATTCATAATACACGCCCTTCTGTTTTATTCATAGAGACAGTATAGCAGAGAAGGCGCAGAAAAAAAAGAGCTAAGTGAATTCCTCCCGCCTTGACCGCCGCATCGCCCCGCGGTACAATCGGAAAAGCCAATAAAAAGCTTTACGGAGGTCTCACCATGCTCCCCCTGACCGATGCTTTCCGCCTCAGGCGGCTTGAACGGCCCGTCGGCCGCCTTAACCACGCCGTGCTGGATACCGATACCTTCAACGAGGAGGACGACCAGTTTGCGCTCGCCTATGCCGTCAAGGCGCATGAGCAGGGCGAGCTGGTGCTCGAGGCCGTCTACGCCGCGCCCTTCTCCCGTCCGGACATCCTCGATCCCGCGGAAGGCATGGAGCTCTCCTACCGCGAGATCCACCGCATCCTCGGTCTTTTGGGCCGGGATGACGGCCGCATCCCGGTGCTCCGCGGCTCGACCCGCTACACGCACAGCCTGCGCCTGAACTGGGAGGATATCCGCGACGGAAAGCCCCAGCAGCTGATCCGGCCCGACGGAAGCCCCGCCGCCTCCTACGAGGTCACGCCCGTCGAAAGCCCCGCTGCCCGGGATCTGATCGAGCGCGCCCTGGCCCGCCCCGACGACGACCCGCTCTACGTTCTCACCATCGGCGCCGCCACCAACGTAGCCTCAGCTCTCCTGCTCTGCCCGCAGATCGCCGAAAAGATCGTGATCATCTGGCTGGCCGGCAATCAGCCCGACTGGCCGAGCGCCGCCGAATACAACCTGCGCCAGGACATCCCCGCCGGGCGGGTGCTCCTGGATTCCGGCGTACCGCTGCAGCTCATGCCCGCCAACAATGTCGTCCGCAACCTCACGACCACGGTCAGCGAGCTGGAGCACTACCTGGACGGGAAAAATGAGCTTTGCAGCTATCTGGTCTCGCTGGTGCGCCGCGCCTGCGACCGCCATCCCGGGCACATCCCCGCCGAGGTCCCCTTCGCCGCCTCCAAGGTCATCTGGGACATCGCCGCGGTGGCCGCCGTCGTCCGTCCGAGCTACATGCGCGTGCAGTTCCTGCCGGCACCCTATGTGAGCGACGACCTGCGCTACAGCTGGGATCCGTCCCGCCACACGGTCGCTTTCCTCGCCGACATCTACCGGGACGATGTCTATTCGGATCTGTTCTATAAGCTGACTCATTAAAAGAAAGCCTCACCGTACGTGAAAACGTAAGGCGAGGCTTGTTTTTTCTGCGGGCTTTAATCCACGATCGTGATGCGGCCCTCGACATGCGCGTCCAGATTATGCGTATCGGAGAGAAGCTCCTCGAATACGGTGGCGCAGGAGGTGCAGATGACGCGGGGACGGCGGTTCATGGCGACCTCCACGAAGGGAACGCCGAAGAAATCTTCAAAGTTGTTGTAGTGATAGTCCTGGATGGCGACCTTGATGCGCGCGGTATCCGGCAGATCCTCGCCGTTGAACTTAAACTCCAGGAACTTCTGCTGGCCGCGGGACCAGACGAAATGCAGCTGCTTGGAGTACTGATAGAACTCGGTATGATCGCCGGTAAAGGCCTCCTCGCGGCAGACAAAAGCGATCATGCGCTTCAGCTGGGCGCCGCTTACGGTCACCATGTGCAGCGAATCGTCGTAGGGGAAGAACTCCTTGAGGTCCTGCAGATGCACGACCGGTCCGAGCTTGGGCAGACGCAGCGAGCCGCTGCCGAGGATCATCAGGTCGAAGCTCGAGCCGTCCTGCATGAGATCGGCAAAAAGATTGCCCAGCTCCGTTTCCTGATAGCGGTCCGGATGCGTGAGCTCCCGCTTGAAGGTCGTCAGGACCGCATTGTACTTCATGTCCGTCTTGGACTTGTAGGAGCGGATGACGTCCTCCAGGATCTCGTCCTTCTCGCAATGCTCAGAGTCGATCGGATCGATAAAGTTCTCGATGTGGCGCAGCTTGTGGTTGGGGTAGAAGGTCAGCTCGATGCGGCCGATCTGGTCGGAGCCGGTATAGGCCTGCACGATCGGAATGCCGTTGACGACGATGGCCTTCTCGATCAGCGTGTGGCTGTGACCGCCGATGATCAGATCGACGCCAAGCGCGGGATCCAGAAGCTCGGCCAGCTTCTTGTCCTCTTCGACGCCGATGTGGGTCAGAAGGACCGTCAGGTCGGTATCGACGGTCTTCCAGGTGTCGACGATGGCACGGACCTCTTCAGCCGCCTGACGGACATCGACGAAGGTGCCGATGACGCCCTCGCTCTTTGTCTGGGCAAGGATCTCATCGGTGATGATGCCGATAAAGAGGACCTTGAGGCCGCCGGCCATGACCTCGACGTAGGGCCGGAAGAGCCGCTGATGATTGGTCTTGATGAACATGTTCGCGTTGACGATGGGGAAGCGCGCGCACTTTTCGATGAAAAGGATGTGCGCCAGACCGTAGTCGATCTCGTGGTTGCCCAGCGTGACCACGTCCGGATTCAGGTAGTTCATCATCTCGATGGTCGAAACGCCGCGATACTCGCTGTCGATGATGGAGCCCTTGAACATATCGCCGGCCACCGCGTAGATGACGTTTTCCTTCTCTTCGCGCTGCTTCTTCAGGTAACCGGACAAGAGGGGCAGACCGCCGATCTCCTTCCTGCCGATCCTGCGCTCGGGCAGGAAATCGCCGTGGATATCGTTGGAGTGAAGAATGGTCAGTTTAATATCTTCGGCCATGGGGATACCTCCGGAAAAAGATTGATAGGTTTAGTATAACACAAATCCGCCGGTGCTTCAAGACCGGCCGCAAGCCGCTCCCGCGAAACGAAAAGGCGCACAGTCTTTTGACTGCGCGCCCGGAAGCCGTACGTTATTCATTCGTATAATTGTCAAAATATCCCTGCACCAGAACGATGGGGGTGCCCTTATCGCCGGAGCCGGAGGTCAGGTCGCAGAGCGAGCCGATCAGATCGGTCAGCTGACGGGGCGTGGTGCCCTCGGAGGCCATGCTGCCGACCAGGTTGCTCTCCTTCGCGCGGATGCTCGCGGAGATCGCTTCCTTAAGGGCCTCGCCGGAAAGGCCGGCAAAGTCGTTGTCAGCCAGATATTTCAGCTTGAGCTCGTTGGGAGTGCCCACGAGGCCTGCGGTGTGGAAGGGCGAGACGATGGGGTCCGCCAGCTCCCAGATCTTGCCGCGGGGATCCTTGAAGGCGCCGTCGCCGTATACCATCACCTCGATACGCTTGCCGGTGGCGGCGTTGAGGCGCTCGGCGATGCTGTCGACCAGGGGCTGTGCGTCACGCGGGAAGAGCTTGATCTCGTTCTCGGTCGCCTTGTTGGAGCCCAGAAGACCGTACTTTTCGTTGTAGCCGCTGCCGTTGACGGGAGTGTTCAGGATCTCATCGAGGCCGAAGACGCGCTTGGCGCCCGCTGCCTTCAGGATGCGCTTGGTGCGCTGACGGGTATGGATGTCGCAGCAAAGGACGCTGTCCGTATAGTCCAGGATGGCCTGCGCGTGGTTGGCGAAAATGATTTCGGCCTCGGCACCGCACTCACGGATCAGATTGCCGTAGTATTCGACATAATCGACGCCGGTGAAGGGGTGACGGACCACGCCGAAGAGCTCACGGTACTGCGACTCGGTAAGGACATCGGAGTAGGGATTGACGCCGGCCTCGTCCAGCGCGTCCAGGCTGACCAGCTCGTTGCCGACCTCGTCAGAGGGATAGGACAGCATAAGGACGACTTTTTCGGCGCCCATGGCGATGCCGCGCAGGCAGATCGCGAAGCGGTTGCGGGAAAGAATGGGGAAAATGACACCGACGGTACCGCCGCCGAGCTTGGCGCGTACATCGGCCGCGATGGCATCGACCGACGCATAGTTTCCCTGCGCACGGGCGACGACCGACTCGGTCACTGCGACGACATCGCGGTCGCGCAGTTCAAAGCCCTCGCTTTCCGCCGCAGCCAGAACGCTGTCGGCCACGATGGAGGCAAGGTCATCTCCCTTGCGGATGATGGGGCAGCGGATGCCCCGCGAAACGGTTCCTACCAGTCTTTCACTGCTTTTCATTTTCAGAATACTCCCTTATAAAAGACTCAAAAAACAGACCTTAGAATTATACAGAAGCTTGCGCGGAATTGCAATCTTTTTTTGCGGGAAGCGCTCACTCCGCATTCTCAGCCTCAGGCTCCTCCGCCTCCGCGGGCTCTTCAGATTCGGCAGGCTCTTCTGCCTCGGCGGGCTCCCCGGATTCTTCGGGCTCCGCCTCCGCGTTCTCCTCGGACTCCTCCTTGCGGAAGACGCGGGCGATCTCCGCGTACTCCTCCGCCAGCTCGGCCAGCTTGGCCTCGGCCTCGGCCTTGGCCCGGTCCGTTTCCTCCACGTGAAGCGCAAAGGCTGCGCGCAGCTTGCTTTCATAGTCGCCAAGAGCCTCGCCGGCATCAACCTCCTCGGCCCCGACGGCGATCTCATACTCGATCATGATCTGCTTGAATTCCTCTTCCAGCTTGGCGTAGGCCAGATTGATCTCCTCCACAAAGGCATTGATCTGCGTGCGGGAGGCCTTTTTGCAGCGCTCCAGAAGCTTTCTGGCTTCCTTGCCGCCGCCCAGCAGACTCTTTTCCAGTTCCTTTCTCCGGCTCTTGTAAAGCTCCTTCAGGCTGTTCAGCCCCTCCGCCTCGATCTCGGCCTCGGCCTCCTCGATGTCGAGGTAGATCGCGCCGAGCTCCTGCTGGGTCTGCTCGCTGACGCCGAAGCGCTCGCTGAAGTTCTCAAAGACGCTCTTCTTCAGCAGCTTGCGGAACTTTTTCTCGGAAAGGGCCTCGCGGTCGCTCCGAAGCGCGATGCCGACAGCCGTATCGGAGGGCTTCAGCTTTTTGCCGCTTTCCTTCTCTTCTTTTTTGGGCGCGACCTCGGCAGCCAGAAGCTCGCGATAGCTCTTCAGCTTCTCCTGCTCCTCCCCGTCCAGCACGGGCCAGTCGGGATCCATGCTCTGAAGCTCCTCGAGCACGATGCGGGAAATGACAAGGCGCGCGTACCACTTATGGTCGGCGGGCACGACGTACCAGGGCGCGTGCGGGCGCGCGGTACGGTTGATGCAGGTCTCGTAGGCCTCCATGTACTCATCCCAGTAGGCGCGCTCGTCGATATCGCCGGAGGAGAACTTCCAGTTCTTTTTGGGCGTGTCGATGCGGGAAATGAAGCGCTGCGCCTGCTCCTCCTTGCTGACGTTCAGGAAGATCTTGACGACGCGGATGCTGTTCTCCCACAGATACTTTTCGAAGTTCCGGATCTGCTCGTAGCGCTTGGCGATGATGGCCTCGCGGTCGATACGGTCCGCATACTTGTTGTTTTCGTAGATCTTATGCACCTTCTGCACGAGGACATCCTCGTAATAGCTGCGGTTGAAGATGCTGATGCAGCCCTTTTCGGGAAGCGCATCCCAGAAGCGCCACAGATAGTCGTGACGGTTTTCCTCCGCGCTGGGTACCTTGAAGCTGTGCTCGGAAACGCCCTGCGGGCTCAGGCAGCTGAGGACCGCGCGGACAGCACCGTCCTTGCCGGCGGCATCCATCGCCTGGAAGACAAAGATGACGCCCTCCTTCTGCTCCGCGAAAAGCTTCTGCTGCAGCTCGTTGATCTTCTCAAGATTTTCGATAAACTCGCCGATGGCCTCGTGGCGCTCGGCAAATTCGCCTTTATCCGCGCAGTCAAAGCGCTTGATGGAAAAGGCCCTGGTTCCGTCATAGCGGTAATTCTTCATTTTCATTCTCCGTCTCTGCGGGCGATCGGCCCGGATATAATATGGATCTTTCCTTGCTGCACTGAAAAAGCATGTCCCGAACGCTCTCGGGTCGCGCAAAAATACAGAGCTATTATAAGCCAAAAAAGAAAGCGGAGGCAAGAAAAAATTCCCTCCGCCTTCAAAAAAACAAGAAGACGATTATCTTATTTCATATAGGCCTTTTCCCAGACGTCCGCATAGGACGAGAGGGGCGCATCGCAGATCATGCACATGAGCAGGAAAGCCTCGTAGGGGTTGGCCGGATAAACCGGGCCCATGCCGCAGGACTTAAGGATCCGATCGCCCTCCGAAATGAAACGGTTGAAGCGGCCGCGGGGCGTTTCCTCGCGCTCGAGGCTTTCCGAGGCGCAGAGGAAAAAGTGCAGTGTCAGCAGGTCGAAGCGATCCGCCGGCACGCGGTCCGACAGGATCTCGCTCACCCGCTGGCGATTGAAAAAACGGCTGCCGAAAAGCTCGCCCAGGCTGCTCCGGCTGGCGGGCACGAGGTTCCCCTTGTCGGACACGGGGATCGCGGCGGAGATGACCGCCTCGAGATCGCGCGGCGTGATCTTCTCCCGCGTATAGACGTCCTGCATGCAGGAGGTGTTGTTGTAGTAATCGGCGATGACATCACGCGCCGCGTCATAGAGCTTCTCAAAGGCTTCCCGGGCCTTCTCCTGAATATAGGGGAGACCCCGGCGGTTCTTCAGACGGCGCATCCGCTCCAGAAGCGCCTGATCGTCCGTCAGAAGAGAAAGCTCGGTGGGCACCCCGTCCGCAGGAAGCGCCTCGGCCCGCTGATAGGCGTCCCAGAGCGCGGCGAATTTCGGATAGCGGAGTTGATGCTCGTAGCAATAGGCACAGCAGAGCTCAAAGGGGTCCTCCGGGTTCAGACGCTGCAGGCGCATCGCCTTGGTGAGAAAGCCGTCGACCTCCTCCCGCGTCAGACCGAGGCCGAAGCCCAGCAGCAGCGCCGTCACGCGGTGGGCGCTCTTCTGGCCGAGCCAGCTGGTCGCGTTTTGCCGGATGGGAACCGTCTCACTGATAAAGGAGGCCGGTGCAGAGTTCTCCCGGAAGGAGTAGACGAGGATGTCGATGTATTCGCTCAGGGGCACCTCCTCAAAGGGACCCTCGAGCTTTGCCTGACGGTACAGGAAGCGCTTCAGATACGTCGAAAACGGCACAGGCTCCATGTTTTCCGTGAGGCAATCGTAAATGAGCTGATCGTCCATCGAAGAGAAATCCGGATTCTCTATCGTCCGGCGGATCGTCGCCCAGGCATTTTCCGTAATATCAATTGGGTTCATTCCGGCCTCTTCTTTCCGCAGACACAGGTACCGTATCCGTTTTCATAGTCGTGTTCTTCCTTCACCATGGTCTCGCCGCAGCTGCACTCGATGATCAGATGGTATTTCTCCGCTTCCTCGGCGCTGAGGCCCTCCATCGTATAGGCATCCCCGACTACCGGATGCTGCGTGTGGGAGCGATAATGACCGTCGGCCTCCAAAATGAAGGAATCGCCTGTAAACTCATAGCCGCAGCTTAAGCAATAGATGCGGACCCGGGTCGTTCCGTCGGCCTGAAGCTCGTAAACCGGCTCACTTGGACGATGCGGGATCACCAGGATGGCTCCGCAGGTCTGACAGTGGTATTCCCAACCGCAAAAGAAGCTCTTTTCCAGGTCCGTGCAGTATTCACTGTCCGGAAAATCGATTTTTGCCTGTCCGCGCGAAAACATCAGCGAGCAGAAAAGACCGTACTGCTTGTGATCACAGGGGTCCCCCTTGCCGCCTTCCTCCATGCCGAAACGAAGCTCCGCGCAGCGGAGGCAGTACTGCACGACCCGACCGCTGGGCAGCGTGATCGGATCCTCAAACTCATGACGATGCCGGCGGGACTCCGACGCGCCGCACACCGTGCACCTCCGCACCTCGGTGCCGACATCGAGATGGTTCATGACCAGCGACCAGTCGCCGTAGGCATGGACCTTACAGCTCAGGTCCTCGTTAAACGGATCGGAGTCCTCCGAATCGGCCTCCGACTCCCGGACGGTCGACTCCGCGGCGCTTTCCTCGGGCGCGGGAGCCGGCTTTCTCAGCAGGAAAAGGAGGGCGATCGCAGCCGCGATGAGCACACCCGCCGCCAGAATAAACGGAAGAGCCTTCTTTTTCTTCCGGGCAGGGCTTGGGGCTTCGCTCTGGGCAGCGGCGGCAGGCCGGGTTGCCGGGCCTTCCGGTGCAGCCTTGTCCGTCCCGGGCACGACGCTCGCCGGGACGGCCAGATCCTCCTCCGTCAGCGCCTCCAGCGCCTCGCGAAGCTCCGCCGCGTTACGGAAACGATCCTCCTGCCTGAAAGCGCAGGCCTTTAAGATCAGCTTGCCGAAGGCTTCGCCCGCATGAGAAGGAGCGGGCAGATCGTCGCCGCGAAGGCGCATCATCAGCGCATCGTTGCGCTCGGAGGAGCTCAGCAGACGGCCCTCGCCCAGGAAGGGGAGCCGCATATGATTGAGGTTCCGGTAAAGCACCAGACCCAGGGAATACAGGTCCGCGCGGCCGTCATAGCGCGCGGCGGAAGCCACCTCAGGCGCCATGTAGTTGGCCGTACCGTGACGGGAGAAGGCGGAGGTCAGGTCGTCCAGACAGCGGGCGACGCCGAAATCGCCCAGCTTATAGCGGCCCTCCGCATCGACAAAGATATTATCCGGCTTGATGTCGCGATGGATGACGTTCTTCGCCTCGCAGACCTCCAGCGCACGGCAGAGGTCGATGCCGAGCGCCCGGGTCTCCGCGGGAGTCGGGCTGTGATCGGCAAAATAGGCGCCGAGAGGCGTCAGAAGCTCCATCTGATACAGAATATAGAAGCCCTCTCCGTTCTCCTGCGGCAGGATGCGATAATCGCCCACGGAAACGATGCCCGGCTCACCTTCAAGCTTCTGCATCGTCAGAATTTTGCTCTCATAGTCCTTCGTCAGCTGACAGTAAAAGGCCGCGCGCTCTTCCGGGCGCACGTCGTCCGGCTCGGGCTCGTCTTCCTTGGGCACCGAGCAGATTTTGACAGCCAGCGGCTGCCCGTTGTTGAACGCTTCATAGACGGCGCCGAAGGAACCGTACCCCAATAAGCGGCCGGGCACCAGTTCGGGCCAGGCCAAGCAAATAATCTCCGTTGCAAGCATATGAAACTCCGTAACCGATCAGTTAATCAATAAATTCATTTTACAAATGATCGGCCGATAAATCAAGGGACGGAGGCCGCCCCGCCCAAAAGATAAACTCTACAGGAATCCTCCAAAAAGAAAAGGCCTTTCCGATCGGGATGACCGGAAAGACCTTTTTCGTTGTTCCTTACTCCGGCTTTCCGGGGCAAAAAGCCTCCAGAAGCCCCCGGCAGCCCGCCTCGATCCGGGCGTAAACCGCCTCGTAATCACCGTACGGCCAGGGATCCCCGACGGGCTCGACCGGCCCGGGCACAAACTCGCCCAAAAGCCGGATCTTTCCCGCAGGATCACCGCCGAAGCGCCGGTTCAGATTCGCGATATTGGCATGATCCATGCCGATGATAAGGTCAAATCTCCCGTACTCATAGGCCTGCACGCGGCGGGCGTGATGCCCGAAGCAGCGGATCCCGTGAGCCGCCAGCGTCTTTTGGGCCGGTCCCCAGACCGGATTCCCCAGCTCCTCCTCGCTGGTCCCGGCGGACTCGATATGAAACTCCGCCGCTCGGCCCGCTTCCTCAGCAAGCTTCTTCATGATGTACTCCGCCATCGGACTGCGGCAGATATTGCCGTGGCACACGAAAAGCACTCTCGTTGGTTTCATATTCCCTCCTAAATTACAGTAAAATGCGGTAAAATGCGCTACTTTGCCATACTTTATAACGTTTCCAAAACATACAAAAAATGTGCCAGAATGGCAATATGAC
>JAZQNF010000034.1:0-2398 GCA_045627225.1 Bianqueaceae bacterium | reverse complement strand
GGTAGAGCCCCTTGGCAAACTCCTCCTTCCGGCTGCCGATGATGATAATGGCCAGCTCCACAAAGCGGGAGATCACCGTTGCGTAGGCCGCGCCTCTGACGCCGAGCGCCGGCGCCCCGAGCTTACCGAAGATCAGGATATAATTGAACAGCAGATTGGTCAGAACGGCGACGATGCTCGCGTTCATCGGGCGCTTGGTCTCGCCGGTCTCCCTTAGCGTTGAGGCATACGCGTTGGACAGGGCCATCGGCAGCATGCCGACCAGAACGGCGCGCAGATACGCGCGGCCCTCGGAAAAGGTGAGCTCGAGGTTGCTGGAGCCGTCATCGGTCAGAAAAAGACGGATGAGCTGCTCGCCGCGCAGCAGAAGAACAAGGATGAAGATGCCGGTCAGCAGAAGGCCTGAGACCAGCTTATAGCGCAGCGTCACGCGGACGCCTTCCCATTCCCGTTTTCCGGCGTACTGAGCTCCGTAGATGCCCGCGCCGCTCATCAGGCCGAAGATAGCCAGGTTGAAAACGAAGAACATCTGATTGGCCACGGCGACTCCGCTCATGGATTCCGTCCCGAGACGTCCCACCATGACATTATCGAGCAGACTGACGAAGGTCGAAAAGGTGTTCTGAACAACAATGGGCAGTAAAATAGCAAAAAGCATTCGATAGAATGCTTTATTGCCGATATATTTTTCTTTAAATGACATGCTGCAGATCGACGCGCACCAGCTCCGCAGCTTCCGCATTGGGACCGGCATACACCGTCATGGCGTCGGAAACCTCCATTTTTTCTGAAAGCGGATTGAAAAGCTCAAGATCGGATTTCGGGATCGTGAGCTCAACGGTTTTCTCCTCACCGGGCTCAAGCCGGACACGCTTAAAGCCCTTCAGCAGCTTATGCGGCTTGAACTCGATATTGGAGCCGATAAAGATCAGCACGGCCTCCTCGCCGGCACGCTCACCGGTATTCCGGACCCTGACGCTGACCCAAAGGCCGTCCTCCTGCTCGCCTGCCTGAAGATCACTGTATTCATACTTCGTGTAGGACAGACCGAAGCCGAAGGGATAGGCCGGTGTAAGATGCTTCTTTTCGAAGAGGGAATAGCCGTGGTAATAGGCGTATTCGATATCGTCGCGGCCGGCATCGCTGTACAGGAAGGCGGGATAATCCTCCTCGCGTGCCGCCACGGTAAAGGGAAGCTTGCCCGAGGGATTGACCTCGCCCGAGATCAGCGCGGCCAGAGCGTTTCCGCCCTCCATGCCGGGATAACCCGCATAGAGCACCGCATTGGCCAGCCCCTCCCATTCATCGATGAGCACGGCGCTGCCGGAGTAGAAAATGACAGCCAGGGGCTTTCCCAGCGCAGCCATTTCACGGATCAGGGCCACATCGCCCTCATGCAGGCGAAGACTGCTGCGATCGCCGCCCTTGACGACTTTTTCGCCGCCCTTCAGCAAAAACTCGCCTTCATCCTCGAAATTGTTGCCGACCACGCAGATGACGATGTCGGCCGAGGCGGCGGTATCGCGGCATTTCTCGATCTCGTTGACGGAAGCAACGGTCAGGTTGGGATAGACCGCGGAAAGGCCCTCAGCGGGCGTGACGATATAGGGCGGATACACGCAGGAGGAGCCATGGTCGCCGATGACCTTGTCATTGGCAAAGCGGCCGACCAGCGCGATGCGCGCCTCGCGGTCCTCGATGGGGAAGAGCCCGTCGTTCTTTAACAGCACGGCTCCCTTTTCGAGCGCCTCCCGTGCCAGAGCAGCATGCTCGGGAGAGGCCACGCAGTCCTTGGAGACCTCCTGCTCACGGTAGCGGTTCTGGAAGCGAAGCAGCGTCGAAATGATGTTCCGGCAGGCGTTCTCGAGGATCTCCTCGGAAATAACGCCTTTTTTGACCGCCTTTTTCAGCTTGCGGCCGCGCTTGAGCGTCATCGGCATTTCGATATCGAGACCGGCCCGGAGGGATTCCTCTCCCTCGTGGACGCCCCAGATAAAGTCGGAGATCGTGAAGCCGTTAAAGCCGAAGCGGCCGCGCAGATAATCGTTCATGAGCTCGGCGTTTTCTCCGCAATACGTGCCGTTGACCTTGTTATACGCGCACATGACGGAGCCTGCGCCGGCCTCGAC
Organism: Bianqueaceae bacterium; assembly: GCA_045627225.1. Lineage (GTDB taxonomy): Bacteria > Bacillota > Clostridia > Lachnospirales > Bianqueaceae > JAZQNF01. The sequence continues at coordinate 269 of JAZQNF010000034.1, read as the reverse complement.
GCACTTCTGGAAATGCCAGAGATAGACATCGCGAAGCGTCTCCTCGTCCGCTCTGGCGCTGACGGAAAAACGCAGGTTCTCGATGCTGTTCAACGCATAATGCTTGGGGCAGGCGATGACGCCGCGTTTCTGAAGAGCACGGGTCAGGGCAGCACCGTAACGGCCGGTCAGGAACTGATCCTCACCGTAGGCCTCCTGCGCGCGTCCCCAGGCCGGATGACGGAGCAGGTTCAGGCAGATGCCGGCGAAGTAATTGGCGCCCTGCGCGA
>JAZQNF010000033.1:0-24588 GCA_045627225.1 Bianqueaceae bacterium | reverse complement strand
ATCCTCGGCCTCGGCGGCCTCGGTACGCTCGCGGTAGCGCAGATAGCCGATGAACTGATTGACGGCGGAGCGCTGCTCGCTGTTCATCGATTTCATGTAGCAGAAGCGGCTGGGACAGGTATTGTCGCTGCGGACCGGATTGTCCAGCAGGTAGTCAAGGGAGACCGAAAAGGCCGATGCAAAGGCGATCAGGGTGTCGCGGCTCTTGGGGAAGCGTTCGTCGGCCTCGTAATAACCGATGACGCGGGAGGAGACGCCGACCATGCGGCCCAGCTCCTCCTGGGAAAGGCCCCGTTCCTGACGGAGCATCTTGATGCGTTGTCCGAATGTCATGAGTGACCTCCCTTTATTTTTTGCGGACGGAAAAGCCAAAACGGCCGATCTCGTCGCCCAGCTTAAAATAGGTGCCGTGCATGTAGGCGATCAGGTGGGCATCCTCCAGACGGAAGCGGCCTTTATCGTCGAGAAGCTCCTTGGCCACATCGACGGCCACGATCTCGGCCAGAAACATGTCGTGTGAGCCGAGCGGCAGGATCTGAAGGACCCTGCACTCCAGATTGACCGGGCTTTCGTCCAGGAGAGGCGCCTTGACGGCGGACGCCCTGGCGCAGTGCAGGCCGGCCTTGGTGAACTTGTTGACATCGCGTCCGGAGATGACGCCGCAAAGATCGGCGGCCCGGCACAGCGGCTCGGTCACCAGATTGATGACGAACTCGCCGCTTTCGCGGATGACCTGGTAGGAATAACGGCTGGGACGGATGGAGATGTAGGTGGTGGGCGGATCGGAGCAGGCCGTGCCGGTCCAGCCGATCGTGATGGCGTTGCATTCGGCCTCATCGCCGGGCTTTTCGTAGCTGCCGCAGGTGGCGATGACGGCGGGAAGCGGGTTGAGCATATTGCCCCCGCGCCAGACTTCTTTTTCCATAATTGGGACGTTTCCTTGCTGAGGTTATTCTTTGATTCTTTTTCTCATTATACCAACTTTGCGCCTCTTTTTCTACACAAATCTTGCATTTTGTGGAAAAAACCTGTATGATATACTAAATATAGAGTGTGTTATCGGAGGAGTCATGAATATCTGCATTTACGGTGCTTCCAGTCCGAATCTGGAGGCTTCTTATACGGAGGCCGGACGTGAGCTCGGAAGACTGATGGCGCGCGGCGGTCACAGACTTGTTTTCGGCGGCGGCTGCACCGGCCTGATGGGCGCGGTGGTCGAGGCGCTGACAGAGGAGGGCGGTTACTCGATCGGCATCGCTCCCCGCTTTTTTGACGACAAGGAAAAGGCGGTCCTCTACAGCGGCTGCTCGGAGTTTATCTGGACCGAGACCATGCGGGAGCGCAAGCAGGCCATGGAGGAGCACTCCGATGCCTTTGTCATGACGCCCGGCGGTATCGGCACGCTGGAGGAATTTTTTGAGATCCTCACCAGCAAGCAGCTGGGACTGCACAATAAGCCCATCGCGGTCCTCAATACGAACGGGATCTATGACGATCTGGTGCGCCAGCTGGTCCGCTACCGCAACGAAAAATTCATGAACCCGGTCTGCCTGGAGATTTTCCGGGTCTGCGATACGCCGGCCGAGGTCATGGCTTATCTGGAGAACTACGATCCCGACCGGATCGATATTGCGCATATCAAATACATTTAAGGAGCAAATATGAAAAGTATGACCGGCTACGGCCGCGGAGAAGCTGTCTCCGGCGGACGTATTTTCACTGTCGAAATCAAAACGGTCAATCACCGCTTTTTTGAGCCCTCCGTCCGCATGCCCCGCAAGCTGATGGCCCTGGAGGCCACCCTGCGGCAGGCGCTCAAGGAGCGCATCGTCCGCGGCAAGACGGATGTCTTCGTCACCTACGAGAACCACTCGGATGAGCAGGGCGAGGTCTGGCTGAATTCCGCGCGTCTGGGCGAATACATCATGGCCCTTCGCGAGGAGGGAGCCAGATACGGCCTGTCCGATGACCTGTCCGTCTCCTCGATCCTTCGCATCCCCGATGTTCTCGAGACCGAAGAACTTCAGGAGGACGAGGAGCTTCTGACCTCGCTGCTCCTCGAGGCCTGTACGAAGGCTCTTGATGCGCTGGACGTCATGCGGGAAAAGGAGGGCGAGAACCTTCGCCGTGACATCCTGGACAAGATCGCCTCACTGGAGCAGGCGCGTTCCCGCATCGCTGAGCGGGCTCCCTTTGTCGTCTCGGATTACCGCGAGCGCCTGAGGGCACGCATGGAGGAGCTGATGGCGCCCGAGGTCTGGCGCAGTCTTGACGCGACGCGTCTGGCGCAGGAGGTCACGCTTTTCTCCGACAAATGCTGCATCGATGAAGAGCTGACGCGGCTTTCCAGTCATTTTGCGCAGTTCCGTCAGATCCTTTCGCAGAAGGAGCCGGCCGGTAAAAAGCTGGACTTTCTGACGCAGGAGCTGAACCGTGAGACCAATACCATTGCCTCTAAGTCCAACGATCTGGACATCACCCGCGAGGCTCTGGCCATGAAGAACGAGATCGAAAAGATCCGTGAGCAGATTCAGAATCTGGAGTAAGCATGCAGACAGTTAATCTCGGCTTTGGCAGCGTGATCAACGCGGATCGGATCATCGCGGTCGTCAGCTATGAATCGGCGCCGATCAAGCGTCAGATCCAGAATGCCCGTGAGGCCGGCACCCTGATCGATGTGACCTACGGACGAAAGACCCGTGCTGTCGTCATCATGGACAGCGGGCAGATCGTGGTCTCGGCGGTCGCGCCCGAGACCATCGCCGGGCGACTCGGCGGGAAAGACGACTAATATCGGAAAAAATCAAGAGGTCAACATGGAAAAAGGAACCCTTACGATCGTATCCGGCTTTTCGGGAGCCGGTAAAAGCACGGTAGTCAGACAGCTGGTAGCGGGAGGAGACTATGAGCTTTCGGTTTCCGCCACGACCCGTTCTCCCCGCGAGGGCGAGGTAGACGGCCACGAATACTACTTTATCTCCGAAGAGGAGTTCAGGCGCCGCATCGACGAAAACGATTTTCTGGAGTGGGTGCGCTACGTCGATCATTATTACGGTACCCCCTATTCCTTCACCCGCGAGAAGCTGGACGCGGGGAAGAATGTCATCCTGGAGATCGAGGCTCAGGGCGCATACAAGGTCAAGGCGCGCATTCCCGAGGCCAAGCTGATCTTCATGCTTCCGCCCAGCATGACTGAGCTCAAGCGCCGTCTGGTCGGGCGCGGGACCGAGAGCGAGGAGGTCGTTCTGGCCCGTCTTCGCCGCGCGATGGAGGAGCTGGAGCTTGCGCGCTCCTATGACCGTCTGATGATCAATGTGTCGATCGCGGACAGCGTGCATCTTCTGGACATGATCATCAAGGAGGATTACGGCCGCGGGCCGGCCTCGGATGATCTGCTGGACCGCATGAAGGAGGAGGGCAAGGCGCTTCTTGCCGAATGACGCTTCACACGGACGCAGGAATGCATCCGCATGACCCTGCACTTTTATCTTGACCGGTACTCCCGGATATGGTATAATTGTTTAGTTTCCATATGGAACGATTAGTTTTATCTGAGGTGATCATATGCTGCATCCTTCTTATCAGGAACTGATTGATGAGCTTAACGCTGTCAACAAAGAAAACGAACTGCCTGAGATCAACAGCCGTTACGGCCTGGTCATCGCCGCAGCCAAGCGCGCCCGCGCTCTGGTCGACGGAGAGCCCGCTACCGTAGACATCGCCAATTCCGACCGCAAGCTTTCGGTCGCTGTGGCTGAAATGGCTGCCGGCAACATCGCGGTCCGTGTCAGCGAGGAAGCGGAGCGTGAAAAGGTTTCTCTCGGAGACGGTATCAGTCTGATGAGCAATGAGGCTGTTAACGACTCTAAAATCACGGATGACTGATGACGGCTGAATATGCCAATCTGATTGTAGACCGGCATCATCAGCGGGTAGACCAGATCTACACCTATCGCATTCCCGAAGCCCTTCGGGGGCGCGTCCGCCCCGGCATGATGGTGTCGGCGCCCTTCGGCAGCGGAAACCGGAGTATCAGGTGTTATGTACTTGAGATCTCCGAAAGCACTTCGCTTCCCGCAGACAAGCTGAAGGAGCTTAACGGCCTTTTGAGCGAAGAGGAGCTTTTTCAGGCAGACGATGTAGCGCTGGCGCGTTTTCTGAAGGAACGCTGCGGAGCTACTCTGTCCTCCTGTCTGGCTCTTTTTGTGCCTAAAAAGCCCGAAACCGGTTTGGAATTCCGTACCCTTGTCACCCTTGCCGAAGAGGAGGGCAAGGACAAGGAAAAGCTTCGCTTAGGCTCCCGTCAGGAGGAGCTCCTGGCTTTTCTGCGTCAGACGGGCGGAACGGCAGAATGGTCTGTCATCCGCGATGCTCTCGGAATCAGCCGGTCGACCCTGGCCTCTCTGGAAAAGAAAGGCCTGATTCTGATTTCTGAAGAGCCGGAGGAAAAACCGCCGGCCTCTTTTATTTCTTTTGAAAAGGAAGCTCCCGTTTCTCTGAATGAGGAACAGGAGCAGGCTCTTTCGGCCATTGTGTCGTCTATCCGCGAGCAGCGTGCCGAGCGCTTTCTGCTGTTCGGCATCACCGGCAGCGGCAAGACGGAGGTCTATCTTCGGGCGGCCGAGGAAACGGTTCGCCGCGGAAGACAGGTCATTCTGCTGGTTCCCGAAATCAGCCTGACGCCCCAATATCGGCGGCAGCTGGAAGAACGCTTCGGCGAGCGTGTGGCTGTGCTGCACAGTCAGCTGACGGATGCCGAGCGCTCCCGCCGCTGGGAGAGGGCAAAGGAGGGCTTTTACGATGTCGTCGTCGGGCCGCGCAGCGCCCTGTTTGCCCCCCTGAGGCAGCTAGGGCTCGTCATCATCGACGAGGAGCATGAGACGAGCTACAAGGCCGAGGATATGCCTGCCTATCACGCCCGGGAGGCAGCGGAGGAGCTGTGCCGCATCAAGGGCATCCCGCTGGTGCTGGGCTCGGCTACGCCCTCGGTCGAAAGCTTTTACCGTGCTCAAAAAGGGGAGCTTACCCTGCTTCGTTTAAGCAGGCGCGCCACCGGTGCCTGCCTTCCGCTCGTCTCGGTCGCCGATATGCGGCAGGAGGCTGCGGCCGGCAATATGAGCCTTTTTTCGGATAAGCTTAAGAAGGCTCTTGCCGAGCGTCTGCGCAAGGGGGAGCAAAGCATTCTTTTTCTGAACCGGAAGGGCTATGCCGGTTTCGTCAACTGCCGTACCTGCGGTTTCGTGCTTCGCTGCCCGCGCTGCTATCTTCCCTATACCTATCACAAGGACCGCAATGTCCTTCTCTGTCATCACTGCGGAAAGGCCGTCGCCATGCCCGCAGCCTGCCCGGATTGCGGCTCGCCCTACATCCGCGCCTTCGGAGTCGGGACGCAGCGCGTGGAGGAGGAAGTCAAACGCCTCTTTCCCGAGGCTCGCGTGGCCCGCATGGACCGCGGAACGGCGTCCGCCGCCAACGCGCCCGAGGCCTTCTACCGCGATATGGCCGAGGGTCGGACCGATATTCTGATCGGTACGCAGATGGTTGCCAAGGGCTTCGATTTTCCCGGCGTGACCCTGGTCGGCATCGTCGCCGCGGATATGACGCTTTTCGCGCCCGATTATCATGCCACCGAACGGACCTTTCAGCTTCTGACGCAGGCCTGCGGCCGGAGCGGCCGAAGCGGGCTGGATCCTGTCCCCGGCGAGGCCATCATCCAGACCTTTGCGCCCGAGCATTTCTGCATCCGCGAGGCGGCGCGCCAGGACTACGAGGCCTTTTACCGCGAGGAGCTTCTTTCCCGCGAGCTTCTGGAGGCTCCGCCCTTCAAGCATATTCTTCAGCTTTCCGTCACCGGCAAAAACGAGGAGGCCGCCCGCCGCGAGGTGCGCGAGCTCTATGAGCTGATGGCTCCCTATGCGGCCCGGCGCAGCTTCATCCTGCTCGGCCCCGCGCCCGCGGTGCTGGGACGGATCAATGATACCTTCCGATGGAAGGTCCTCGTCAAAGCCGCGGATCCGGACCGCCTGGCGGCTTTCGGAACGTACTGTACGGAGAAGTTTCTCCGGACCCAACGCGAGAGCGTCGTCTCCATGGACCTCGATCCCGCACAGCTTATGTAAATCAAGGAGGAATGAACCATGGCACTTCGTCAGATCCGCACCGATTCCGATCCGGTGCTCCGCAAAATTTCCAAAAAGGTCACAGCCTTCGACGAGCGGCTGGAGCTGCTGGTCGGCGACATGTTTGACACGATGTACGAGGCCAACGGCGTCGGACTGGCCGGCGTGCAGGTTGGAGTGCTCCGCCAGGTTATCGTCATCGATACCGGCGAGCCCGGCGAATGCCTCGCCTTCATCAATCCGGAGATCATCGAAACCGAGGGCGAGCAGATCGGCCAGGAGGGCTGCCTGAGTCTGCCCGGCCGCGCCGGGATCGTCGCCCGCCCGCAAAAGGTCACGGTCCGTGCCTTCGACACGGCCGGCCGCGAGTTTACCTACACCGGCACCGACCTGATGGCCCGTGCGCTCTGCCACGAGATCGACCATCTGTACGGCACGCTTTATATCGATAAAATGACCGAGGAGATTAAAGAAGACTGATATGCGCATCGTTTTTTTAGGGACCCCTGAGTTTGCCGCCCGCATCCTGCAGGCGCTCATCGACAGCGGAGAGGAGATCGCGGCAGCCTATACCCAGCCGGATAAGCCGGTCGGACGCAAGCAGATCCTGACGCCCTCTCCGGTCAAGGAGCTGGCGCTTTCGGCAGGCATTCCTGTCGTGCAGCCCAAGCACATCAAGCGTCCCCGCTGGGTGGAGCTTCTGCGCGAGCAGGCGCCGGATCTTATGATCGTCGCAGCCTACGGGCAGATCCTGAGCCAGGAGATCCTGGATATTCCCCGCTACGGCTGCATCAATCTGCACGGGTCTCTCCTGCCCGAATACCGGGGCGCGGCTCCGGTCCAGTGGGCGATCGCGAACGGTGAAAAAGTGACCGGTATCACGGCGATGCAGATGGATGCCGGCATGGATACCGGCGCCATGCTCTTCAGCCGTTCGCTGGATATCCGTCCCGATGACACAGCCGATTCTCTGATGATGCGTCTGGCTGAGCTCGGCGCCGGCATGATCCCCGAGATCCTTGCGGGCGTCGGCCGTTTTACGCCCGTTCCCCAGCAGGAGGAGCTGGCGAGCTATGCGCCCATCCTGAAGAAGGAGGACGGTGCCGTCGATTGGACACGTCCGGCCGCGAGCATCGACTGCCGTCTGCGCGGCTTTTCACCCTGGCCCGGTGCCTACACGTATCTGGGCGAGCAGAAGATCGAGCTGCTGGCAGCCCGTCCCGCTCCTGAGTTTGATGAGGCGGCCGAGGGGCTTCTGCCCGGTCAGGTCCTCACGGAGGGCCTTTCCGGCAAGCATCCGCGGCTTCTGGTCGCGACCGGCGCGGGCGCCCTGGAGGTGACCCGTCTTCAGCCTCAGGGCAAAAAAGCCATGGAGGCCGAGGCCTATCTGCGCGGGAGCCGTCTGCAGAACGCGGTCTTTACCGGCGAAACAACGAAAGAAAATACTAATACGGAAGAAAACTGAGGTTACTATGGCGGATACGATTCGGCGCCAGGCGGCGCGAGCGCTGCAAAGCATTCTGTATGAGGGCGCCTACAGCTCCCTCCTGATCGACCGTGCGCTCAAAGCCATGCCCGACGGAACGTCTGAGCGGGACCGCCGTTTTTTTACCGGTCTGATTTATACGACGCTGGAGCATCTGCCCACCGTTGATGCGGTGCTGGATGCCTCCTCCTCGGTCAAAACCGAAAAGATGAAGCCCTGGGTCGCGGTCAATCTCCGTATGGCCCTGGCGCAGATCCTGTACATGGATCGGGTCCCGGCATCCGCGGCGGTCAATGCGGCCGTCGAGCTGGTCCGTGATTCCGCCTGCTCGCGCCTTTCCGGCTTCGTGAACGGCGTGCTGCGCGGCTGCGGCCGCACAGGCTACGCCTTCGAGCGTCCCGACCCTGCCGCCGAGCCCCTGCGAGCGCTGTCCTTGGAATATGATATGCCCGAATGGATCGTCTCCCTTTGGCGGGATGCCTACGGTGAGGAGGTCTGCCGCGCGCTTCTTGCGCGTTCCCGGGGAGAAAAGCCCCTGTCCGTGCGCGCCAACACGCTGAAGATCACGCCCGATGAGCTCTTTGCCCGTCTGAAGGAGGAGCTGGGCGAGGACAGGGTCAGACGCAGCGAGCTCCTTCCCGAGGTATTCTACCCGGCGTACGAGGCCTCCTTCTCGGATTGGTCTCTTTACCGGGAGGGCCTGCTGTACGCGCAGGATGAAAGCTCGGTGCTCGCGGCGATGGCTCTTCGGGCTGAGCCCGGACAAAAGGTACTGGATCTCTGCGCGGCTCCCGGAGGCAAAACGGCTGTCCTGGCGCAGATGATGAACGATCAGGGCCGGATCGACAGCCGCGATCTGCATCCGCAGCGCGTGCGGCTGATCGAAGAAATGACCGAACGCCTGGGAATCGGCTGTGTCCGCGCCTCGGCTGCCGACGGGACGGATCCCTCGTCCGTTTCGGAGGGCGCCTACGATGCGGTGCTGCTCGACGCGCCCTGCTCGGGACTGGGCGTGCTTCGCAGTAAGCCCGATATCAAATACCGACGCAGCGCCTCGGACGCCCTGGCGCTGTCCGCCGTTCAGGAAAAGCTGCTGGAAACTGCGGCTAGAGCCCTGCGCCCGGGAGGCCGTCTGGTTTATTCCACCTGCAGTCTCCATCCCGAAGAAAACGAAAAAAGGATAGAGGCCTTTCTGGCCGCTCATCCGAACTTCTCGTTGGTCGATCTGGAAAAAGAATTGCCAAGCATCGGCGAATGTGATAAAATATCTCATAAGTATATGATCATTTTTCCCGTAGAACAGGGTCGGGACGGTTTTTTTGTGGCCGCCCTTCAAAAGTCTCTGTGAGGTTTCGTTATGATGACTGACTGGTACAGCTTAACGCGGGAGGAGCTTTCCGCTCTTATGGAGGAGCTGGGAGAAAAGCCCTTTCGCGGACGCCAGATTTTTAAATGGCTGCACGCCAAGAAAGCCGTGTCCTTTGCCGAAATGACGGACCTGCCGGCCTCGCTGCGCGAAAAGCTTTCCGAACGGGCGTCCCTCGTGCCTGTCGTGACCGAGCTTGTTCAGCATAGCGCCGACCGCTCGCTGGGACGCACGGCCAAATATCTGATGCGCCTGTCTGACGGAGCCTTTGTCGAAAGCGTTCTGATGGAGTATTCCTACGGTTTTTCCGTCTGCATCTCCTCTCAGGTCGGCTGCCGCATGGGCTGCCGCTTCTGCGCCTCTACGCTCGGAGGCCTTGAACGCAATCTTCTGCCCGGCGAGATGCTGGGGCAAATCTATGAAATCGAGCGCCGTGAGGGCATCGCGGTCTCTCATGTCGTGGTCATGGGAAGCGGGGAGCCCTTCGATAATTACGAGCATCTGATGCGCTTTCTGGAGCTGCTTCACGATCCGGAGGGCAAAAATCTAAGCTATCGGAACATCACCGTATCGACCTGCGGCCTGACCGGGCGCATCGCGGATTTTGCCGATGCGGGGCTTCCGGTCACGCTGGCCGTTTCGCTGCATGCGCCGAACGACGAGATCCGCCGCAGCATCATGAACATCGCCCGCGCCGTGCCTCTCTCCGAGCTGATGGAGGCCTGCCGGCAGTATACGAAAAAGACCTCCCGCCGCATCAGCTTTGAGTATGCGCTGATGGAGGGCATCAACTGCGCGCCCGAGCATGCCCGCGAGCTTGCCTCGCTGCTTGGCGGTATGCTGTGTCACGTCAATCTCATCCCGGTCAATCCGGTGGAGGAGTGCGGGATGTCCCGTCCCCGTCCCGAAAGAATACGGGAATTCATGAAGATCCTGGAGGATAAGGGGATTCCCGTCACGCTGCGCCGCGAGATGGCCTCCGATATCGACGGAGCCTGCGGCCAGCTGAGAGCCAAAAACAGAAAATAAGAAAGGAAGGAGGAAGCCTTTATGAAAGCAGCTTATCGCTGTGATGTCGGCCTGTGCCGGCAGAGCAATCAGGACAGCGCCTTTTGCGCCGATTATCCCGTGGGCCCGGTTTCGGCCCTTTTCGCCGTGGCTGACGGCATGGGCGGCCATAAGGCAGGTGAGCTGGCCTCCCGGGAAATGCTGCGCTTCTTCCTTCAAAACATCCGTTCCTACGAGAAGGGCGCCCTTCTTCCCTACAATACGCGCGAATTCTGGAGCCGTCTGGTGCGTGACGCCGGCAATCGTCTCTTCATCCGCGCACGCGGCAACGATGAGCTGGAGGGCATGGGCACCACCTTCGTCAGTGCTGCCTTCTTCCAGAAGCGCATTGCCGTTGCCTCCATCGGCGACAGCCGGGTCTATGTGCTTACGCCCGGCGGCGTGCTCCGGCAGGTCACGCATGACCATTCTCTGGTCCAGGAAATGATGGACGCCGGTCAGCTGAGCCCTGAGGATGCCCGTATCCATCCGCGCCGCAATATCATCACAAGAGCCGCAGGCGTCTCCTATGATGTCTCGCCTGATGTTTTCTTCCTTTCGCAGTCGGAGGTCAAGCGCCTCCTTCTGTGCTCCGACGGTCTGCATGCTCTGGTTTCGGATGATACCATCCAAAGCATCCTGCGCCGCGAGGAGCAGCCCGATGTTCTGGCTCAGGCGCTTCTGGATGAAGCGCTCGCCGCCGGCGGAAACGATAATATTACAGCCGTTGTGGTGGATTTGTCGGAAGGAGAAAAAGAATGCTGAGTCCCAGAACCGTTTTATCCGGCCGTTATGAAATCATCGATAAGGTCGGTCAGGGCGGCATGGCGACGGTTTACAAGGCAGAGGACCTGGAAAGAAACCGCATCGTCGCCATCAAGGTGCTGAAGGACGAGTTGGCCGAGGACGAGAAAACCGTCGAAAAATTCCGGAAGGAAGCCATCTCCGCCGCCCGCCTCAGCCATCCGAATATCGTATCGGTTTACGAATACGAGGCGGAGGGCAATATCCCCTTCTTCGTGATGGAATACATCAACGGCTATACGCTGAAGGACTATATCCGCAAGAAGGGCTGTCTGCCGTCCTCCGAGATCCTTCGAATTTCCCGCTGCATCGCGCAGGCACTCTGCGAGGCGCACGCGTCCAATATCATCCATCGCGACATCAAACCGCAGAATATCCTGATGACCTCGCGCGGCCTGGTCAAGGTAGCCGATTTCGGCATCGCCCATGCGACGACCGGTGCCACCCTGACGACCCAGCACGAGGCGGTCGGCTCTGTCCATTACATGTCGCCCGAGCAGGCCAAGGGCCTCAGCGTCGATGCCCGCAGCGACCTTTACTCCCTCGGGATTACGATGTTTGAAATGGCGACCGGCACGGTCCCCTTTGACGGAGAAACGCCCGTTGCCATCGCCATCCAGCATCTGAATAAGCCTCTGCCCAATCCCGGCGAGATCAATACCGACCTTCTGCCGGGCCTTTCCGATATCATCCGCAAGCTGACACAGAAGAACCCGGAGAACCGTTATCAGTCCGCTGACGAGGTCTGCGCCGATCTTGAAAAAATCGAGAACGACGGCGCTCACCGCATCCGCTTCGTCGATATGGATTCGCCCGAAGAGGATACCGGCATGTCGGAGGAGGAGTTCCGCGCCAAGCGGGGCTGGGCGACCGTCGCCATCCTTGGCGTTACCGCCGCCGCTATCCTCCTGATCAACATGCTTTTTACCGGTCTTAGGAACCGCGTCGTGACCATGCTGATCCCGCAGGTGGTCGGCGTAAGCTATGAGGAGGCGGCGCGCATCGTCCGCGAGGAGGGACACTCCGTCAGCATCGACGGCTACACCTACAGCACGACGGTGCCTGAGGGCATGATCATCATGCAGACACCCGTCGCGGATACCCCCGTCGACACGAAAACCGATATCCGTGTGGTCATCAGTCTCGGAGAAAAAAGCGTTCTGACGGCGCCTCAGGTCACGGGCTTAAGCTACAGCGATGCGGTCAAGACCCTGGCGGCCAGCGGCCTTTCCTATAAGGTCGTGATTGCCAGCGATGAAGAAGGCAAGGCAGCCGCCGGCTATGTGCACCGTCAAAGCCCGGCTCCCGGCACCCCCTTTGTGAACGAGGAGACCGGCAATCAGCTGATCATGACTCTGTACGTCAGTCCCGGTCAGGCGCCGGAAACCGTTCCCGTACCGTATCTGTCCGGCCTTTCCGAGGAAACAGCCATTCTCAATCTGACGCAGCTCGGCCTGACGGTCGGAACGGTCAGCTATGAATATCACGACATCACCGCCGAGGGCGTTGTCATCGGCCAGAGCATCGACAGTAATTTCCAGGCAGTCAAGGGCACGGCCGTCGATCTGACGGTCAGCCTGGGCGCGCCTCAGGAGCGTATCTCCGTCAAGAGCGGCGGTACCATCACGCTCTCCAACCCTGCCTCCACGGGCCTGACGCAGACCCTCTGCGTCTATTGCACCGACGCGCAGGGCGAGCAGTCCCAGCTCTACCGCGCCGATATCACCATCGATACCTTCAGTGAGGACAATCGCTTCCTGACGCTCAGCTACCCGGACGGAACGGTCTACGTGCGCGTCACGCTGGATGGCGTGGAGATCCTTTCCTTCAAGGTCAATCGCTGATTCATGAAGCAGGGAATCATCTTAAGCGGTGTGGGCGGAAGCTATGAGCTCACGACCGAAGAAGGCCCGGTCCGCTGCAAGGCGCGCGGACTGTTTCGAAAGGAAGGCATGACACCCCTCCTGGGCGATCATGTGCTTTATTCCGACGAGGGATTTATCGAGCAGATTCTTCCCCGCCGGAACAGTCTGATCCGGCCGGCCGTGGCCAATATGGATCTGGCTTTGTTCGTGGCCGCGCTCCACAGTCCGGAGCCGAGCCCCGTTGTCATCGAAAAGTTTCTTCTTCAGGCAGGCCGCGCCGGCATCCCGGCCGCGCTTGTCTTCAATAAGCTGGACCTGCATGCGGAAAATGAGGCCTTTTATGAAGCCGCCTGCGACAGCTACCGCCGTGCCGGGTACCCCATCTTCTCGGTCTCTGCCGATACCGGCGAGGGCGTCCGGACGCTTTCGGATTTCCTTCAGGGCAAGATCTGCGTGCTGGCCGGTCCCTCCGGCGCAGGCAAATCCTCGCTGATCAATCTTCTGACCGGCACGGAGCAGGAGGTAGGAGAGCTGAGCCGCAAAATCGAGCGGGGCAAAAATACGACCCGCCATGCGCGCCTGCTGCCTCTTCGCGAGGGAAGCGGCTGGATCGCCGACACCCCGGGATTTACTTCCTTCTACCTGCAGGAATGGACCGTCGAGGATCTGCTCGACGCCTATACCGATTTCAGGCCCTATGCGGTCCGCTGCCGCTTCGATGACTGCCGTCATCTGTCCGAGCCGGACTGCGCTGTCAAGGAGGCCGTTGCCGACGGCAGGCTGCCCCGCCTGCGCTACGAGGCCTACCGTACCCTCTACGAAGAAATCCGTACCAATAAAAGGGAGGACTAAGCCATGCTTTATCTTGCACCGTCAATTCTGACTGCCGATTTCGGGCATCTGTCCGAAGAGATCGACAAGGTCGTGATGGGAGGCGCCGACTGGATCCACGTCGATATCATGGACGGTCAGTTCGTGCCGAACATGTCCATGGGCCCTGCCACCGTCGCCGCGCTGCGCCGGTCCACCGATATTCCCCTGGACGTCCATCTGATGATCAACACGCCCGAGACGATGATCCCTGCCTATGCCAAGGCCGGTGCGGACCTCATCACGGTGCATTATGAAGCCTGCCCGCAGCTCCATCACACGGTCTCCCTGATACACGAGTGCGGCTGCAAGGCCGGTGTGGCCCTGAATCCCGGCACCAGTGTATCCGTGCTCGATGCCATTCTCCCCGAGCTGGATCTGGTGCTCATCATGACCGTCAATCCCGGCTTCGGCGGCCAGAAATTCATTCCCTCCTCCCCCGATAAGGTGGCGGCCATGCGCGCGATGACCGATCGCAGCGGGCTGGACATCGACCTCGAGGTCGACGGAGGCGTCAATGCCAGGACCGTGGCCTCCGTGGCTGCGGCCGGTGCCAATGTGATGGTGATGGGCTCCTGCATCTATGACGGTACAGATCCTGAAGGAAACGCCCGCCGTTTCCGCGAAATGCTTGATCTTCTGTGAGAGAATACGATGAAAAAGAAAATTCTGAACCTTCTGTCCCTGCTCTGCAATGCGGCCACCGTCATTCTGGTCGCCTATTCGGTCCTTTGCTTTTATTTCGGAGGCGGCGTCGGCAACATGACGGGCGCCGGTGCTCATATTTTTGTATACTATACGACCGACTCCAATATTCTGGCGGCCCTCCTGTGTCTGCCCATGCTGGCCTGCAACATCCGCGCCCTTTGCGGGCACGATGAGGTCCCGCTGTGGGTCAATATCTGCAAGTGGGTCGGCACGGTCTGCATCATGCTGACCTTTATGGTCGTGATGTGCTTCCTCGGCGTATTGATGGGCTACCGCGCGATGCTCAGCGGAGTCAATCTGTTCCTTCATCTGATCTGCCCGCTGCTTTGCCTGGTGTCCTTCCTTTTCTTCGAAAGGGGTACGCTGCCCAAGCGTGAGCTCTGCTGGACGCTGCTGCCCACGGTGATCTACGGTATCTTCTACTTCGTGCAGGTCGTCGTGATCGGCGCCGAAAACGGAGGCTGGCCTGATTTTTATCTTTTCAACCGTGCCGGTCACTGGTATCTGACGGTTCTTCTGATCATGGGCTGCGTTCTTTTGATGGCGATCGTCTTCAGAAGAGTCCGTAGGAGCATCGAAAAGAAGTAAAAGCGAGCTTTTTCCGATTTTTTCAAAAAAGGGTTGACATTTACCGCCTGTAGGTGATAATATCTACATTGCTGTTTGAGAGAACAGTATCTGGGTGTAGCGCAGTTTGGTAGCGCGCTTGAATGGGGTTCAAGAGGCCGCAGGTTCAACTCCTGTCACCCAGACAAAAAGAAGGCATTCCGTCGGGATGCCTTTTTTGTTTTTGCGAAGAAGAAAGCGCGTCTTCCCGCGATGATGACTGCGCCCGGAAATTTTGCTCTTGCAATTTTCGGGCGGATATGTTATGATGCATCATCACATTAAAGCGTTATATATACGAAAGGATGCATTATGGACAATACCTTCAGCGTCAATCATCCGCTCTTGTTTATTCTGGCGGGTGTTGCTGTGCTCGCGGTCGCGGCGCAGTCCGTGGTCTTTTTGATCAAGGCCTGGCGCCGTGCCCTGCAGTTGGGCTTCAGCAAAGAAAAACTGAAAAAGATCGCCGTATCCTCAGCGGTCTTTTCCATCGCTCCCGCCGTTGCCATCGGCATCGGTATCATTACTCTTTCCGGTTCGCTGGGTCTGCCTCTTCCCTGGCTTCGTCTCAGCGTCGTCGGCGCCATCGTATATGAACTGTCCGCGGCGGATACGGCGGCTACGGCCGTCGGTGCCGTTCTGGGTGAAGCCCTGACTGCGCAGCAGTTCGCCACCATCGCCTGGACAATGACCATCGGCATCACGACCGGACTTTTCCTGATCCCTACGCTCTGTAAAAAGACACTGTCAGGCCTGTCCACTATCGGAAACAAGGATAAGGCCTGGGGAGAGCATTTCATCAACGCGATTTTCTTCGGTCTGATCGCCACCTTCGTCGGTACCGGCGTGGCGGGCGTCACAAAGGGCGGAGAAGGTCTGGTCAAGGCCCTGGTGCTGGTCGTTTCGGCTATCGTCATGGCGGTTTGCGGCTTGCTCCGCAACAAGCTGGGCTGGAAATGGCTCAACGATTACGCTCTGCCGATCTGCATGGTGCTGGCCATGGCGGCTGCCATTCCGCTGACGCTTTGGCTGGTGTAAGGAGGTGCGCTCATGAATAAAGAAAATCAGCCGGTCCTTTCCGAATATACCGAAGGCATCCATAAGAGCGGACGCATCTGGTTCGTCACCGTATATGCCTTCATCTATCTTTTCCCCGTTGTCACCTGCATCTATTTTGATGCCTGGCCTGCCTGGAAACAGCTTCTGACCGCCATCGCCGGCGTCGTGCCGGTTTACTGGGCAGTCGGTATCGTCGAAAGCTTCACCTACATGCCGATGCTGGGCGCCGGCGGCTCCTACCTCGGCTTTATCACCGGCAACATGTCGAACCTGAAGGTGCCTGTCGCGCTCAACGCGATGGACTCGCTGGGCGTATCCCAGGGAAGCGAGGAGGGCGATGTCATTTCGACCATCGCCATTGCCATCAGCTCTCTGGTGACCCTTCTGATCATCATCGTATTTGTCGTGCTGATGGTGCCGCTGTCTCCCGTCTTCTCAAATCCGGTGCTTCAGCCGGCTTTCTCCAACGTAGTTCCGGCCCTCTTCGGCGGCATGATGGTCGCATACATCGCCAAGAGCCCCAAGGTCGCTCTTCCGATCGTGCTTCTGGGCGCCGCGCTCTTTATTGCCATTCCGGCTCTCGAGGGAGTATATCCCTTGATTCTGCCCGTGCTGGCGGCGCTTGCCATCCTTCTTTCCCGCGCTCTGTATAAAAAGGGAAAAATCTAAGCCATATCAAAAGGCCGGCGGATCCTTCGATCTGTCGGCCTTTCTGACGGAACAGAGAAAGAATGTCATGAGAGTGTTCGCGGCTTTTTTGTTTCGGAAGGGAAAGCGGTACAGTAAAAAAGGCCGTTTTCCCTTTTTGCATTCTTCTGCCGTTGTACTTACCCGTTTGACGGGTCATGACAAGGACGATGAATTCCCGCACTGCGGGGGAATGAACTCCTTGTTACGGGCGCTTTCTTTCGTTTTATCCGGTTCGGCAGATTTCATTTAGATACGGGGAAAATGAGCCGTAAGCGGAGTTTTTAATCTTCATTTAAGTTTTTTGCAGTAATATATTCAAATAAAAAACAATATTTCTTTCACGAATATGTTATCATATCTGTCGTGATTCCTGCCTTTCGGTGATCACGTGCTTTGCGCTTCCGCGTCTTTGGCGAGTCGACGCATAAACGGCTTCGCAAAAAGGCTCCTGCAGGCGGGCATTTTACCCATGATAAGCAGTATCATAGATTTACGTACAGGAGGTGCGGACAATGCGAATCTTACTTGCGGAAGACGAAAAACCGCTCGCTAGGGCAATCGTCAAAATACTGGAAAGAAACAACTATTCGGCAGATGCGGTATACGATGGTGAAGAAGCGCTTGCCTACATCGCCTCCGGTAATTACGACGCGGCGATTCTTGATATTATGATGCCGTGGGCGGACGGTATTACGGTCCTTCGGCGTGTTCGTGCCGAAGGAAACAAAATCCCGATTTTGCTCCTTACCGCCAAAGCCGAGGTAGATGACAAGGTGCTGGGACTTGACAGCGGGGCTGACGATTATCTCACCAAGCCCTTTGATTCGAAAGAACTGCTCGCGCGGCTGCGGCTGATCACGCGCGGAAAAAACGAGCCGGACAGCAAACTGCGTGTCGGCAATATAACTCTCGATCGCGCGACATTTGAACTATCCTCTCCGTTCGGTTCTTTCCGCCTTGCTAATAAGGAGTATCAGATGATGGAAATGTTCCTTGCGGATCCCCGTCAGATTTTTTCCTCGGAACGTATTATGGAGAAAATATGGGGCTTTGATACCGAAACCGAAATGAACGTGGTGTGGGTCTATATCTCCTATCTGCGTAAAAAACTGACTGCGCTTCATGCTGATGTTGAGATCAGAGCATCAAGGAATGCAGGATACTCATTGGAGTACAATCATGATTAAAAAACTGAAACGGAAATTCATCCTTCTTGCCACTGCGTCGATGCTGATCCTGATGACCGTGCTGATTTCGGCCATGAATCTGATCAATTTTTCTACAGTCAAAAGGGAAGCGGACGATGTGCTTTCGGTGCTGTCGCATCCCGATCTGCCATTCCGGGATCAAGACGATCGTCCGGGCGAGGAGCCGATGCCGAAGCCGGAACCGGAGCGTGAAATGAGAGACTTTCTTCCTCCCGGGATGTCGCCCGAGGTTCCGTATGAATCACGTTATTTTTCGGTGACTATTTCACCCGACGGTCAGATTCTTGAAACAAACGTGGAAAGGATCGTTTCTGTTGACAGTGAAACGGTCGGAGCCTATGTGAGAGAAGCACGGGAAGACCGCCGGGACCGAGGCTTTGTCGCAGCGTTCCGCTTCGCAAAATTCTCTGACGGTGAGTTCGAGCGGATCGTTTTTCTTGATTGCGGCAGACGGCTCGACGCATTTTATCATTTTCTCGGGACAAGCATTGTCATCGGACTTTGCGGCTGCGCGGCCGTATTTCTCCTGTTCCTGCTTTCGGCAAACCGAATCGTCCGGCCGATTGCCGAAAGCTACGAAAAACAAAAGCGTTTTATCACCGATGCGGGACATGAGATCAAAACTCCGCTGACGGTCATCGCCGCAAACGTGGATCTGCTCGAAACAGACATCGGAGAAAACGATTACTTATCCGATATTCGGGAAGAGACCGCGCGGCTGTCCTCGCTGACGGGCGATCTGGTTTCTCTTTCGCGTATGGAAGAAGGGGAGAGTGCAATCCTCAAAACCGACTTTCCGGTTTCCGACCTGATCGCGGAGGAAGCAAACGCCTTCTGCGCTCCGATTGCGGCACAGAATAAGAGCTTTTCTGTCCAGATCACCCCTGATCTGTCGATGAACGGTTCTCCCGGGGCAATCAGACAATTGGTTTCGATCCTTCTTGATAATGCGCTGAAATATTCCCCCGAGGATGGAAGCATCGCACTCTCGCTCAATGTCCTTAAAAAGGAACTGCTCCTGTCGGTTTCCAACACGACAAAAGAAGCGATGCGGGAAGAAGACCTGCCAAGGCTTTTCGACCGCTTTTACCGCACTGATACTTCGCGCAGCTCCGAAACCGGAGGGCACGGAATAGGGCTTTCCATCGCGCAGGCAATCACCGATGCGCACGGCGGGAAAATTACGGCATCGGCAAAAAACAGAAACGAGTTTACCGTTACCGTAACGTTCCCCATGTAAATCTTTTTTTTGGCCGGCGGTTTTTCTGCCGGTCGTTCTTTTTTTAAAGTTGAGTTTAATTCTGCGGCTTAACATGAACATATCACAGCGGAAAGCGGGATTTATATGGTCGAATATGTTTTCAGCCGGCATGAACTGAAATATCTATTATCGGGGCGGCAATACGCTGCGCTTGCCTCGGCTATTTCGGAGCATCTTCGCCCTGATGAGTATGGAGAAACGACGATTCAAAGTCTGTATTACGATACGGCGGATGACCGCATCATTCGGACTTCGATGGATAAGCCGATTTATAAAGAAAAGCTGCGGCTGCGCTGTTACGGACTCAACGATACCGACAAGGATGTGTATCTGGAAATGAAACGCAAATACGACGGTGTTGTCTATAAGAGGCGCATCGCGTCAAAAGAACGGCAGATACAGGATATTCTTGCGGGCTGTGCGCCCGATTCGCAGATTGGGCGGGAGATCGAATATTTTCTCTCCTTTTATCCGGCGCTCGCCCCGAAGGTGATGATCCTCTATGACCGGAGCGCGTGGCAGGACACGGCTTCCGATCTTCGCGTGACCTTTGACCGGAACATCAGGTTCCGCACGGACGGGCTCGACTGCCGCACCTCGCTTGACGGAGCACCGCTCCTGTCCCCCGAAACGGTTTTGATGGAATGCAAATCCGGTACGGTGTTCCCACTGTGGCTCACGAATCTTTTATGTCGGGAAGAGATCGTCAAAACCTCGTTTTCTAAATACGGAGCAGCTTATGAGAAGCTGCACCAAAGCGAAAATTCTATGATCCAAGGAGTATTCGGAGATGTTTGATTCTATTTTTCAAAACAATACGGTAACGCCCGCGGGAATTCTTCTTTCGCTTGCGGCGGCGCTTGCCGCGGGACTCGTTTTTGCCTTTCTTGTTTGCTTCAAGCCCAAAACCTCAAAGAGCTTTTTCCTTGCCGTATCGCTTCTGCCGATGACGGTTGCGATGGTGATCGCACTTGTCAATGGAAACCTGGGGATCGGCGTGGCAATCGCCGGAGCGTTCGGACTTGTCAGATTCCGCTCGGCAGAAGGAAATGCACGGGAGATCGCGGTCATTTTCGTTGGAATGGCGTCCGGGCTTGCCTTCGGCATCGGCTATCTCGCATATGGCGTGTTGTTTCTCCTCTTCTCCGGAATCATTTTCTTTGCCGGAGAACGGCTCCCGATCCTTGACCGCCCGCAAAGCTGCGCTGAGAAGATCATCCGCATTACGATACCCGAAATGCTGGATTATACGACCGTATTTGACGACATTTTTCAAACGTACACCAAACGGTTTGATCTTGAACAGGTCAAATCCACCAACATGGGCAGCATGTTCCGGCTGACCTATCGTGTCCTTCTTCGCGATTTAACGGAAGAAAAGAAAATGATCGACGCACTTCGCACACGGAACGGAAATCTGGAGATCTTATGCGAGCGTGCCGATTTGCACACCACTGATCTGTAAGGAGTAATCATGAAAAGAACGATTGCAATTCTTCTGATATTGTGTCTTATATCGGCTTTTTCCGTTTCCTGCATCAGTCACCCGGACGTTTCCGGGAAACAGGAATCGGAAATAGAGACCTCAGAAAAAACCTCAGATGATGAGTCGGTGTCCTCGGTCGAAAGCGAAAAGGACGAGATTTCGGAAAAGCCGGGAGACGATGTGAATACACTTGATATCTCCTGTACCGAAGGAACCGACGAGTGCTGGTCATTTGACGGGGGTACCCTGCGCTTTTCCGGACTTGATGCCGATACGGTCTGCACGGTTTCGGGGGAGTTTTCCGGAAACATCGTGATCGATGCGGGCGAAAGCTTTAAATTTGAACTGGAAATGCGCGGTTTTTCGCTTTGGAGTTCTTCGGAGAGTCCGATTACCGTTCTATCCGGCGACAAAGTGACGCTGTCCGCCAAAAAAGGGACGGAAAACTTTATTTACGATACCCGCGAGGCGGTTACGGACGAGGAACAGCACGCAGCTGCAATCTACGCCGAGTGTGATCTTGACATCGAAGGCAAAGGGACGCTTACCGTGATCTCCTCGGCGAATAACGGTATTCACACAAAGGATGATCTGGACATCAAGAATCTGACGCTTTCGGTCACTTGTGAGGACAACGCTCTCAAGGGCAACGACAGTGTAGCGGTGACGGGAGGGACGCTGAGGTTGATCGCCCGTACCGGAGATGGCATCAAAACGACGAACACGGACGTTTCCTCCAAGGGCAAACAGCGAGGCAGCGTCATGCTTACGGGCTGCGCGCTCGATCTTTATGCCGCCTGTGACGGGATCGATGCTGCATACGACGTCGAAATCGGAGAAGATACGGTGCTGAATGTCTATACCGACAAATATTCCCCTTATTCCGGGGAAGTCACGTCGGTAGACGAGGATTGCTATTATATTCGTTTCACGTCAAAAAACTATGCCTATTCGGTTAAATATTACAACAGCGATACCGATTTCAAATGGGTAAACGCAGCTTACAAAACGAGCGTGGACGCCGGACGCAGAACCTATTATTACTATTCCGTTCCGAAAGAAAGCGGATATGAAAAGGTGCAGTTCTTCATCTATTCGTCCGCTCAGGCACAGGGACAGGAGGACGAGTATCTCGTCTGCTCCGACTATCTTACCTGGAATACCGCCTACGATACCTTCGCGCTCGCGCAAAACGGATCGTCTCTTTCCTACAGCTGGACGAATTACACTACGAAGCCCGGAGAAGGCGGCGGAATGGGCGGCCCGGGCGGTCCCGGCGGGATGATGGACGGAAACACAGATAAAGGCGACCATTCCGCTAAGGGCATCAAGGCGGGCAACGAAATCATCGTAAGCGGCGGAACGCTTTTTATCAGGTCCTACGACGACGCGATTCACGCAAATAAAGGTAACGCACTTGAAAACGGAGAAACACCGACTGGAAACGTGACGGTATCCGGCGGAACGCTCGAACTGTATTCCAACGATGACGGCATCCACGCGGATGGTGAGCTGATGGTTTCGGACGGAAAGATCACCGTTTCAAACAGTTATGAGGGCCTTGAGGGGATGACCGTTCTGATCTCGGGCGGCGATATTTCGATCGTCTCCAAGGATGACGGTATCAATTCAACGGTAACAAGCGGAGTGGGGATCACTTTTGAGGGCGGAAACGTATATATTTATGCCGGCGGTGACGGTATCGACGCCAACAGCCGTACGTCTTATCAGGGAATCGTATTCAAGGGCACAGACGTGACTGTCATCAGTACGTCAAACGGCAATTCCTCTATTGACACCGAGCGGGGCTACACTTACACCGCCGGTCGGGTTCTGGCAATCTGTCCCTCCGGCGGAATGGGAAGTGAAGCGACCGGGTGTCGGAATTTCTCGGCCGTTGCTTCCAAAACGAATCTCTCGCTCAAAAACGGTCAGACGCTTTCCGTAAAGGTCGGCGGCAAAACCGAACTGTCAGTTCAAATGCCTTGTTCGCTTTCGGCGCTTGTGATCTATCTCGGCACTTCAGGCGCTTCTTTCACCGCGGAATAACACGGAAAAGGAAGACTCGGCTTTGGCTGGAGGGATGTCAAACGGAAGCCCCGGACCCTATTTTGCAGTGTTCCGTTCTTTCCTTTACAGCAGGATATATTTCCTTCATATATTTAAAGCCCGCTGCTTCAAGCAGCGGGCTTTTGCTTTGCTTTTTGAGGACACAGATCGCTTTGCCGACAGGGTATTTTCCGAAGTTATATGATCCAACAGAAGGAAGAAATCCCTGCCTTTCTTTTTTATTTGTTTTCTGCCTGTTTCTCGGCAAGAGTCGGTTTCTTTTCAGCCAGCGCCAGGAACAGGAAGCCAAGCGCAAAGAAAATGGCCAGAGAAGCCACGGCGGTATTGATGGTGCCGCCGGCCAGCTTGACGCCGGCGATGACGGCAGAGCCGAGGAAAGAGGCACCCTTCGCGAAGATATCGTAAATACCGAAGTATTCGCCGGAATTATCGGAGGGAATGATTTTAGAATAGTAGGAACGGGACAGGGACTGGATGGAGCCCTGGAAGCAGCCGACGATGAATGCCAGGATGCCGAAATCCCAGAGAGTCTTCAGCGTGAACGCATACAGGCAGGCCGCGAAATAACCCACGATGCAGATCAGAAGCAGTTTTCCGGTCGAATGCTTTTTGGCGAGCTTCGCGAAAACCAGAGAGCCGATCCAGGCGACCACCTGAGTGGCCAGCAGGAAGATGACCTGACCGACCGTATCGATGCCGAGGTCGGTGCCGATATTGATGCAGTTGTCGATGATGGTTCCGACACCGTCAATATAAAGGAAGAAGGCGATCAGGAAGAGCAGAACCTTTTTGTCATCGACGGCGATGGTGCGCAGCGTCCGGAAAAGCTTACCGAAGACCTTGCCGACGGTCGAACGCTCGGAGTCGTCGACGTAGTGGATCTGCTTATAGTTTTTAAACAGAGGGACGGTGACCAGGAACCACCAGACAGCCGTTACCGTGCAGCCGATGAACTTGGACCAGAAATCGGAGATCAGGCCGACCATGTCAGGCCCGAGCACGTAGGAGACAAGAGCGACCAGGAAGGGGATGCAGGAGCCGATATAGCCCCAGGCATATCCATAGGAAGAAACGGTATCCATCCGTTCCTCGGTGGTGACATCGCCCAGCATGGAGTCATAGAAGGTAAGAGAGGCCTGATAGGCGATCTTGGTGATGATATAAACCAGGATGAAGGACATCCATCCGCCCAGGAGACCGGTCAGGATGCAGCCGATGCAGCCAGCGGCCACGCTGGTCGAGAACATCAGCATCTTTTTGTTGCGGTCCGCCAGGACGCCGCAGATCGGTCCGATCAGCGCGACGATGATGGTGACGAGGGAAATGGCCAGCGCGTAGTACGCGGTAGCCTGGTCATCTGTGATGTGGCCCTTGGCCATGGCTTTGAACCAGATGGGGATCAACGAACAGGACAGCATGGTGTAGGCTGAGTTGCCTACGTCATAGAGCACCCAGGAAAACTCTTTGTCATCAAGGTCGCGGAAGGCCTTGGTTCCCCGGAGTGCTTTGAAAAGACTTTTCATCGGCATTCTCCATTCATATTTGATTGTCGGACTCAATATTACCTTGATTTTACACAAAATGAAGAAAGGTTTCAAGACCGTTTTTCGAACTTAAAAAAAGATAAAAAAGTTTGAAAAAGATGCTTGACTTTTATCCTTACCAGAGGTATTATAATCGTCGCCGCTTGAAAAAAGGGTAACGAAAAACCCCGGCAGACGGCAGCCTTTGCTTCAAAAAAACATCAAAAAAGATTTTGAAAAAAATCAAAAATAGATGTTGACAATAAGGAAGCATGGTGCTAATATATCATTCGCACGCCAAAAACGGCAGTGCGAAACGAACATTGAAAATCGAACAGTGTAACATCTGAGACTAAAAGGTAATTATAGCAAAAAACTAAATTACCTCGTCAAAACCTAAACAACAGTGATTCGAAAGAA
>JAZQNF010000032.1:0-5245 GCA_045627225.1 Bianqueaceae bacterium | reverse complement strand
GTCATCGGTTTTATCTGCGGCATCCTGCAGGCCCTTCCGGTCAGCCCGCGTGATCCCTTACTGAAGCGCTTCTTCATCCGTCTCATCCAGATCATCCTGCGCGTCTACGTCGAGGTCTTCCGGGGAACGCCGATGATCCTGCAGGCCGTTTGCATCTTCTACGGCATGCCCTACTTTTTCGGTGTCGCCTTCCGCAGCATCTGGGCCGTATCCATCCTGCTCGCTTCGATCAACACCGGCGCGTACATGGCCGAATCCGTCCGCGGAGGCATCCTCTCCGTCGATGCCGGCCAGACCGAGGCCGCCAAGGCCCTCGGCATGAATCACTGGCAGACGATGCTCTACGTCATCCTCCCGCAGGCCCTGCGCAGCATCCTGCCGCAGATCGGCAACAACTATATCATCAACGTCAAGGTTACCTCCGTCATGTTCATCATCGGCTTCTTTGACTTTTTCTCCGTGCACAAGCTCGTCTCCGGCGCGGTATTCAAGTACTTCCCCTCCGCCGCCCTCGAGATGGTCGGCTATCTCTTCCTGACCCTTCTGGCCTCCTTCCTGCTGAGGCTGGTCGAGAAAAAGCTGGCCGGCAGCGACAACTTTGAGCTCGTGACGGACGATCAGCTCGTCATGACCGCCGGCACCTACCGTCACCCCGTCAAGGGCAGCCCCTTTGACGAGCGCAGCAAGGAATTCACGGAGGTACACCGATGAGCGATCAGACCATTCTGGAAATCCGTCACCTCTCCAAAAGCTTCGGCTCTCACGAGGTCCTCTCCGACATCAGCTTAAGTGTCCGCGAGGGCGAGGTCAGCTGCATCATCGGCGCCTCCGGCAGCGGCAAAAGCACGCTGCTGCGCTGCATCAATCTGCTGGAAACGCCTGACGGCGGCGAGATCCTCTTTCACGGACAGAACATTCTGGAAGGCTCCGGCGGCGAGACGGCCTACCGCGCCCGCGTCGGCATGGTCTTCCAGAGCTTCAATCTTTTCGGCAATCTGAATGTCCTGAAAAACTGCATGCTGGCCCAGCGCAAGGTCCTGGGCATCGACGCCTCGGAGGCACGCGAGCGCGCGCTCTTCTACCTCGAAAAGGTCGGCATGAAACCCTATCTGAACGCCCTGCCCCGGCAGCTGTCCGGCGGCCAGAAGCAGCGCGTCGCCATCGCCCGTGCCCTGTGCATGAAGCCCGAGATCCTGCTCTTTGACGAGCCCACCTCGGCGCTCGATCCCGAAATGGTCGGCGAGGTCCTCTCGGTCATGAAGACTCTCGCCGAGGAAGGCATGACGATGCTCTGCGTCACGCACGAAATGGCCTTTGCCCGCGAGGTCTCCGACCGCATCGTCTACATGGCGGACGGGGTGATCGAAGAGGAAGGCACTCCCGAGGCGCTTTTTTCCTGCCCGCAGAAGGAAAAGACCCGCGAGTTCCTGGCAAGATATCTGTAACAAAGCCTGCTAACAAAAGAATAGCGGCCGGTGATCCCGGCCGCTATTTTTTCGGCTGTCTGAAGGCTCTGACAAGCCTTAACACGCATTATGCTTTTTTGCTTTTCTTCTTTCCGATGATGATCGCCGCCGCGATGACCGCTGCCGCCGCTGCTCCGCCGCCGATGATGTAAGGCAGCGCCTTGTGCTCGGGCTTTTCAGGCTCTTCAGGCTTCAGATTATCGTTTTCGATCTTCGTCAGCGTGATCGTGTCGATGACCTCGTACTCCTTGCAGTTCTTGGCGCTCGCCTCATCGCTGCTCGTACGCTGATAAGCGGTCACGGTAAGCGTCGTGTCGGTCACATCGACACGGGTGAAGTACTGGCGTTCGTCGTCCTTGCCGCCGGTCTGGAAGTCCAGGATATCATCGATCTCGCCCTCGTAGGGGTCGAACTTGGTGCCCATCGGGCTGGTCGTAATGAAGGTCGTGCCCTCGCCCACGGCTGCGTGCGCGCCGTTCAGGACGCTCGCGCGGTAGTAATTGTGAATGTGGCCGTTGAAGTACAGATCGACGTTCAGTTCGTCGCACATCTGCTCCAGGAAGGCTGTCGCGATATCATCCTCCTGGATGAGACCGGCGTGCGAGCAGAGGATGCGCCACTTGCAGCCGCTGGCCTCGAAGACCTCACGGGCCCATTCCTTCTGAGCCTCGTAGAAGGCGCGCTTGTCCGCCTCCGCATCGGCGCCGTCAATGCCCTTGTAGGGCTCTGTGTTCAGCGTAACGAAGCAGACATCGCCGACCACAAAGGCCGAGGTCGTTTCGTCGATATAGGCGTCATCGATGCCGCCGGGCAGATTCGTGCCGCCCTTAAAGAGCGTGTAGAGCAGATCGCCCTTGTTCTCGTGGTTGCCGGGCGCATAGGCCGTCAGCTTGGAGGCCAGGATGCCGCCGATGGTGTTGAACATGTAGGTCCACTGAGCCATCGTGTTGTCCTCGGTCAGATCGCCGACGTTGATGATGAAGTTGACGGGGTTTTCGGCCAGAAAGCCTTCCATCGTATACTTGAAGGGAAGATAGCTCTCCTCCGTCGTGCCCTGCAGATCGGAGATGACCGCGAAAGAGAAGCTGCTGCGCTCGGGCAGGGTCGAAAAGCTGTAAACCTCGCTCAGATAGCTCTTGCTGCCGTCGGAGGTAACCGCCATGTACTCATAGGAGGAGCCGGCCGAAAGACCGGTAACATCGACGGAGTAAGAGGTGAAATCGGCGTAACCGTCGCCCAGGGTGTAGGCCCGGACCTCGGTGGCGGGAATGATGGTCCAGTTATCGGTGCGCGCGGGACGGATGCGCAGCTCGCCCGTAAGGCCCTCCTGATCCGTGATCCAGTTGAAGCCGACGGCATCGACCGTGGCGCCGGGCGTGATCGTGATGAACTTGGGCGCGTACTTGGCCGCGGCCGAGAGGATCGAAAGCTTCATCGCTCCCTTGGTCGGGAAGGAGACGCTCTCTCCGTCCACCGTAGCGTCGATGTAGTAGTAATAGGTATTGATCTTGGTCTCCGGGAAAGCGACCGTCCACAGACCGTCCTTTTCGGTCATCTCGACCGAGTCGCTCAGCTTGTCACGGTTCTTGTCACTGCCGTAAACCAGGCGCATGCCGCTGCAGGCACTGCCCTCGGGCAGCAGAAGGGTGGCGGTGATTTCGGCCGCCTCGCCCTCGTATGCCGTATTGACCATGGGCTCGGAGGGGCGCAGGACGGGCGCCGTGATCCGAAGAGAAGAGGCAAGCTTTTCCTCATAACCCGCCAGAAGGCCCTCAAAGCCGCGGATCATCGGGTAGCCCAGAGTATCGCTGCCGACCCAGGTCCAGACCTTGTCGAAGTCCCAGCCGACCGTATCGGTGTAGAATTTTTTGGAAAGGATGTCCGCCGCGCCGACGGTTTCGAAGGAAGGCGTCAGCGGATGGTCGGAGGCGACATTGCCCGCCATGCGGGTACCCTCCCAGACATAGTTCTTGTTCAGGTGAGAGCCGCTCTCACCGGCGAAGCTGCCGCACAGAAGGCCGACATTGGTGCCGTCCTCGGTAAAGATGTCGGAGAGAAGCATCACGTTGCCCTCCAGCGCTTTACCGTTCTTCAGGTTGCCGGAGATGCCGGCGACGCAGTCCGCGCCCTCGTCCGCGACATAGATGGAGCCGGCCGTGTAGCAGTTATAGACCGCGCCGCCGCCTGAATTGGAGGAGGTGACGCCGCCGACAGCGCCGTTCTCGCTGCCCGTTCCGCTCAGTCTGATCGTGCAGTCGATGAAGCAGTTCCGCGCCAGACCGATGCAGCCGTTCTCATTCTTCTTGATCTTGCCGGCCAGACCGCCTGCGGTTTTTTCTTCGCAGAGGATGCTGCCGGTCACGACGATGTTTTCGACCTCGCCGTAGATAGCGCCCGCCAACAGTCCGCAGGAGGCCTTGGCGTGCACATAGATGTCGATCAGGGCCAGATCGCGGACGAAGCCCTCGCCGTAGTCATGGCCGATGTTGCCGAAGAGGCCGGCATACTTGTCGCCGAGACGCTGGATGTTTAAGTTGGAAATGAAGTGGAAGCCGCCGTCGAAGCTGCCGAAGAAGGCGCTCTTCTCGCCGGCGTGGGTATCGTCGCAGAATGCGGCGATGGGAGGCATGTAGCCGTCGCCCGCAGGGCCGCCCGCGGCCTTGATCTTAGCCGCGATGGCCTTCATGAGAGGCTCCATGTCGAGATCGGCCAGCAGCACATAATTACCGTCAGCCGGGGCATCGGCGACGCCGTCGCCGTTTCCGTCATTCATTTTCCAGGCACCGCTCATGAAGAGCAGCTGCTCCGGCTTGGAGATCTCATATACCGCCCGGGACGCATTCCAGACGGGCGCCTCCGCTCCGAGCTCGATAAGTGTTTCCAGTGACCATGCGTCCTGCTCCCACCAGGGCTCCTCATCCGCCAGCACAGGCAGAGACAGAGAGGATACCAGAAGGATCAGGGCCGTTAAGGCTGCCAATATTCTTTTTTTCATGGGAATCAATCCTTTCACGATCAAGATCATGCTTTCACATCATCTTTGAATTATATAAAACAATTATACTCTTTTCGCGGAAAAAATCAAAGGAAAAAAAAGGCGCAAAACAGTTGACAAGCTCCCGGATTTTTTACGTTCCACAAACATTTCTGCACAGGCTTTTCACACAAATCCTTCCGGATCATAGCCCATTACAGGGTTATTCTCACAATACGCGAAAAGGTTAAATGAGGACAGTTCTCCGCCTGCACCTAAATAACCGGCATCATCCGCGCTGATAAACCTTCCAGCCTCCGGGTCATAGTACCGACTGTTCAGGTAGTACAATCCGCTTTCGCTGTCATAGACATACCCGCGGTAGCGGAAGGGATTCTGCTAGCCCACCGTGCCGTACAGGCTGCCGCCGCAGTCTGCGATCTTTCCCTAGTCATCGTAGATAAAGTAAACGACGACTTCTCCGTCCTCATCTATGATCCGGATGATGTCGCCCTGCAGGTTCCAAAGGTATTAATAGCGCTCGCTCCCGATTTCAAAGCCGATCAGCGTGTCTCCGTAATAGAGGAAGCTCCAGAGGGTATCATCGGTGACCATACCGGTGATGCGGCCGCCTTCCAGGTAGTAGGTGATGAGGATCTCGTCTTTATCGATGCTTGATTGTGATAACATCACCCTCCGCAGTGATTTCATCGCCCGAAACTGGCACATTCTCCCACAACATACGCGGTTTCGTCTGATAATTATCAAGACCGGAATGAAAATCCGCAAATTTCAAAGGATATAA
>JAZQNF010000031.1:0-7882 GCA_045627225.1 Bianqueaceae bacterium | reverse complement strand
CTGCCGTCCTCATGACGGACGACCAGCTCGATCGGGCCCTCTCCCTGATACTCGGACAAGATATACGAGATTTTGGAGAAAATGTGGACCTGCTGACCGTCCACGCGAAGAATGCGGTCACCCTCCGAAAGGCCCGCTGCCTCGGCCGGCGAGCCTGCTTCGACCGTCTTGACGCAGTTGCGGACATAGCCGAAGCCGGCATTGATCAGAAGGAGCAGCACAAAGGCCAGGACGAAATTCATGATGGGGCCCATGGCCACGATCTTGATACGTGCCCAGACGCTTTTCTTCGCAAACGAGCCGCTGTCATCCTTGCCCTGCGCGTGGGGATCCCCCTCCAGAGCCGTGGCCTCCTCGCCCTCCATGCGGCAAAATCCGCCGATCGGGAAAAGGCGGATGGAAATCTGCGTCCCGGCCTTATCGGTCCAGCCGAAGAGGCGCGGACCCATGCCGACGGCAAATTCCTCCACAGTCACGCCGTTGCGTCTCGCCGCGAAAAAATGTCCTCCCTCGTGGATGACCACGATCAGCGTAAAAATAAGCAGGGTGATCAGGATGCTGATCAAAACACTCAGATTCATAAAAATGCTCCCTTAAGTCTCTCTTCTACTTCCGTGCGGACCGATACGGCTTCCTCCAGCGTATAGCTGCCCGTGTTTCCGCCGCGTCGGTCATAATCCTCCAGCGCCCACTCCGCCATGCGGTACATGTCCAGAAAGCCGATCCTCTCTTCCAGGAAGGCCCGGCCGGCAAATTCTCCGGCTGCGTTGAACACGGCAGGATAGAGGCCGCCGCGCGAGAGGGCATAGCGCGCCATTTCGATCGGACGGGTAAAGGGCGGCCGGATCTCTTCAAAGCAGATGGGGCCGCAGCTTGTCAGGTCGAGTCCCCTGGTGATCTGGCGCCCGCGCTCCGGATAAAAAAGCGCGACCTCGATGGGCAGTCTCATATCCGGCACCCCCATCTGCGCCAGCACGGTACCGTCCGTCAGCTCGATCAGAGAATGCACGATACTGGTGGGCTGGATGATCGGGGTAATATGCTCGGTATCGAAAAGCCAGCGGGCCTCGATCAGCTCCAGCGCCTTGTTCATCAGCGAGGCGCTGTCGAGCGTCACCTTGGGGCCCATGCTCCAGTTCGGATTATGAAGAGCCTCCGAGGCCTTCACCCGGCTGAGCTGTTCCTCGCTCATCCCGCGGAAGGCTCCGCCGGAGGCCGTCAGCAGGATACGCTTGAGATCCTGACGGGAAACGCCCTGCAGGCACTGAAAAATCGCGCAGTGCTCGCTGTCGACGGGGACGATTTCCACGCCCCGCTCGGCCGCCAGCCCGCGGATGAGCTGACCGGCACAGACCAGCGTCTCCTTATTGGCCAGTGCGATCTGCTTGCCGGCCCTGATCGCGGCAGCCGTCGGCTCCAGA
Source organism: Bianqueaceae bacterium (assembly GCA_045627225.1). GTDB lineage: Bacteria > Bacillota > Clostridia > Lachnospirales > Bianqueaceae > JAZQNF01. The sequence continues at coordinate 6,461 of JAZQNF010000031.1, read as the reverse complement.
CCGATCATGCCGACCAGGGCGGTCACGACGGTATCGGCTTCCGGCAGGGACGCTGCCTCCAGAAGGCCCTCCATGCCGGATACGATGCGGGGAGCTGAGGCGCCCAGCTCATCGCGAAGCGCCCCGGCCGCCTTTTCGTCATAGACGGCCACCAGCTCCGGCGAAAATTCACGGACCTGCCTGGCCAGAAGCGGCCAGCGGCCTCCGCCCGCCGCCAGTGCGGCGACCGAAAGCGATTCCGGATGATTCCGGACTACGTCCAGCGTCTGCGTACCGATAGAGCCGGTCGAACCTAAAATACTGAGTTTTTTCACTTGTCTCTCCGTCAGATCAGATCCAGGATATAAAGCGCCAGCATCATCAGCGGCGCTGCGGATAATACACTGTCAAAGCGGTCCAGAATACCGCCGTGGCCCGGGATCAGCTTGCCGAAATCCTTGATGCCCGTCATGCGCTTCAGCGACGAGGCAAACAGATCGCCCAGCTGTCCGAAAGCCCCGCCGAGGGCTCCGAAGAGTCCGGCGAAAAGCATGCAGAGAATATAGGGTCTCCCCCACAGAGAGGCCGTAAAATGAGTAAACAGAAGGCAAAGCGCCATGCTTCCGACCATGCCGCCGAGGGCGCCGGCCACCGTCTTTTTGGGACTGAGCTCGGGCGCGAGCTTGCGCTTTCCGAAAAAGCGTCCCGCCAGGTACGCGAATACATCGCTGCCCCAGGCGGCCAGAAAGAGCAGAATGCTCATGAAAAGGCCGTCGGCGCGCTCGCGGATCATAAAGAGGAACGAGAACATCAGCGGCACATACAGAAGGCCGAACAGACATAAAGCGGCATCGGTAAAGCTGTGTCCCGGATAGGAAAACACCGCGATGACCATGAGCACAAGAAAAGCCAATACCAGGAAAGCGCCCGTAAAGGCCGGCAGGCCCTCTCCCCCGCGGACAAGCAGAAGCAGATACCAGAGGACGGTAAAGCTGATCATGACCGGAAAATACGGCTTGAACTCCCCGGCCTTCAGGGCACGGCAGTACTCAAAGACGCCGATCAGGCTGACAGCCGCCAGGGCCGCCAGATAGATCCGCCCGCCGAAATAGAGCAGCGCACCCAGGATCACAAGCAGAAAGAAGCCGCTGATGATACGCGTTTTCATTCGAGACGTCCTCCGAAGCGCCGGGAGCGGCCGGCATAATCCTGCAGAATACGGTCAAGCTCCCCGACGGAAAACTCAGGCCAGTACTGCGGCGAAAAAGCAAATTCGGCATAGGCCAGCTGCCACAGCAGGAAGTTGGACAGGCGCTGCTCTCCGCTGGTACGGATCATCAGGTCAGGATCGGGAAGCTCCGCCGTATCCAGATGCGCCTGCACCGTCGCCTCCGTAATGTCCTCGGGCTTAAGCAGGCCCTCGCGGACCTCTCCGGCGATGGCGCGCATGGCACGCGCAAGCTCGTCGCGGCTCCCATAGCTGATGGCAAAGGTCAGGTTGAAGGAATCAAAGGGCTTTGTCGACTCCTCGACGTCCTTGACCAGCGCCTGCAGCTCCTCCGAAAGCCGGCTGCGGTCGCCGATCACCCGGATCCGGATGTGCCGGCGGATGGCGTCCTTTTTATTGCGGATCAGATAGGTCTTCAGAAGCCCCATCAGATAAGAGACCTCTTCCTCGGAGCGCTTCCAGTTTTCGGTCGAAAAGGCATATACCGTCAGATAGCGGACTCCCCGTTCGATCAGGGCATCCGAAATCGTTTCCACATTATCGGCCCCGGCCAGATGCCCCTGACTGCGGCTTTTTCCGTGAGCCGCCGCCCAGCGTCCGTTTCCGTCCAGAATGATAGCCACATGCTCGGGCACTTTATCCATATATACGCTCTCTTTCTTTCGTCAGACTCCGTTTTGAAAAACATTGCCGCGTACATAAAAGCGCGCGGCAATGCGTTTGATACCGGAAAATCAATTGTAACGGTCGGCTCAGACCTGCATGACCTCGGCGATCTTGCGGTCGACGGATGCGTCGATCTGCTTGATGTAATCGTCGGTCAGCTTCTGAAGCTCTTCCTCCAGATTTTTCTGATCGTCCTCCGTGATGACGGAGTCCTTGCGAAGCTTCTTGATGGCATCCATGCCGTCGCGGCGGACATTCCGGACGGCGACCTTCGAATTTTCACCGCGCTTCTTGACATCCTTGGCTGTGTCACGGCGCTTTTCCTCCGTAAGCTCGGGAAAGTTCAGGCGGATCACCTTTCCGTCGTTGTTCGGGTTGATGCCGATGTCGGACATGCGGATGGCCTTTTCGATCCCCTTGATCAGGCTGGCATCCCAGGGCTGGATGACCAGAACGCGAGCCTCGGGCACCGTAATATTGGCTACCTGCTGCAGGGGGGTCGGCACGCCGTAATATTCGACCGTCAGACGGTCCAGAAGATGCGGATTGGCACGGCCGACACGGATGGTGTTATATTCCTCTTCGAGCTCCTCCAGCGTGCGTTCCATCTTGTATTCGTATTCTTCAAGTTCCTTTGAAATCATGGCTGTTCCTCCTTGTGTAGGTTTTCTTTCAGTAAATCAGGGTCCCGACCTCCTCACCGCGGGCCGCCCGGAGAATGCTCCCTTTTTCCTTCAGTGCAAAAAGCTTGCAGGGAAGCTTGTTCTCGAGGCAGAAGGCTGCCGCAGGAAGATCAATGACCTTCAGGTTCTTTTCCAGTATCTCCTGATAGCTCAGGGAACTGTATTTCTTTGCATTCGGATTTTTGGCCGGATCATCATCGTAGACCCCATCGATGCTCTTGGCCATCAGAATGAGATCACATTCCGCCTGAGCCGCGCGCAGGACCGTACCCATGTCCGTCGAGAAGAAGGGATGTCCGGTGCCGCCGCCGAAAAAGACGATTTTTCCGGCTTCCAGATCGGCGATCGCCTTTTCCTTGTCAAAGGAGGGCGTGACGGAAGCGATCTCAAAAGCGGTATATACCGAGGTCTCCATCCCCATATTACGGAAGATTTCCGATACGTAAAGCACATTCATAACCGTGCCGAGCATGCCGATCTGGTCGGATTTGCAGCGATCGATTTCGGTCCCGGTGCGGCCGCGCCAGAAATTGCCGCCGCCGATCACCACGCAGATCTCCACTCCTTCGTCATGAGCTGCCTTGACCTCCTTGCCCACCTCGCGTACGCTGGCTTCATCAAGGCCGTAGCCCCTTCCGCCGGACAGCGCCTCGCCGCTGAGCTTCAGCATGATTCGTTTACTCATATGTCCTCCCGTGATCCGTCTGTACTTGTTTTATTTTATCATACTTTCCTCTTCTTTACAAGCCAAATCCACGGGCAGGAACGGTCCGACGTTGATTTTTTCTCCCGAAAGTTGTATAATACCATTATACCTATTCAAGGAGGAAACTGTGATGAAAAAATTGCTGCCTATTCTTTTGATCCTGGGCCTTCTGTTTTCCCTGGCTGCCTGCACACCGAAAAACCCGGATCCGAATGAATCCGCCGGCACCGAGTCCGCTGATGACGAGCTTACCTGCAAGGTCATTGACCGCGTCAAACTGACCGGACAAGCCAATGATATCGGTTATGACTACGCTTTTCCGATGGTTGTCTTCCCCGGCGGCGATGTAGAAGCCATCAATGAGACCCTCAACAAGGAGATCTTTGACGGACTGTATGTCGCCATGTGCAAGGATAACATCGAAGCCGGCGACTATCCCGCCTACGACAGCATCAGCTATGAGTACGGCGTCTATAAGAATCATTTGTCCATTGCCGTGTATTCCCACATGAGCGGTACCTCTTATCAGGAGATCCGCGTTTACAATATCAATCTGGAAACCTGCGATTTCTGCTCCGACGAAGAGATCATCACCCTCTGCGGCGTCAGCAAGGAGGACTGGAACGCCAACAAGACCAAGCGCATCGCCTTCGAGGACTACGTTTACAACAAGGTCTGCTTTGAAGCAGGCAAAGGTTCCGACGAGTACTTCTACGGCGAGCAGGCCATGGCCGCAACGCTGGATGCTAAGGCTCTGGCTGAAGCGCGTCCCCTCGTGAAGAACGACGGCCTTTACATCTGTGCCAAGCTCGGTCAGGTCGCCGGCCCCCTCTATCGCTACATGATCTTCCCCTATGACGCGGACTATACCGAAGACTTCGAGAAATTCTTTGCGGAGTTCGACCCCAACAACATCGTTGAGCCCGAACCTCTCCGCATCGAGGCCGTCACCGCCTATACGCTTCAGCTGGACAGCTCCATCTACAGCATCCCAAAAATCGAGTGCAACAAGACCGACATGAGCGCCATCAATCAGAAGATCTACAATGACCTCATCGGCATCCTGAACTCCGCTCAGAGCTACTACAATCAGAATCCCGACGAACAGCTGCCGGTCTCCTTCCTCGGCTACGTATCCGGCCGGCACGAGCGTTTCTTCTCCATTCTGATCCACTACGATCAGTCCTACTCCGGCCTCGATATCTATAAGGTCTACACCGTCGATATCAACAACGGCCAGGAAGCCACGAAGGAGGAACTCATCCAGTCCTTCGGTCTGAAGATGGATGAATACAACGTTCAGGTCAAAGGACTGTTAGGCTCCTACGCCATCGGCGACAATGTCAATCTTTTCTACTCCGAGATCGGCGAAGAGCTCTGGAACGCCCTGAACAAGACCATCTCCGAACAGAACGTCCAGGCTGCCGTTCCCTATATCAATCAGAAGGGCGATCTCAGCTTCGTCGGCGATATCTACATGGTAGCCGGTCCCGAAAAGATGGCCGAGACTTTCAACTACAACGCCAAAATCTCCGACAGCTACTACCAGCTTCTGGCCAAGGGCTGAGGAAGCGCTCCTAAGCCTTTCGGAATGATCCCATGTTAACGAGTCCTCCCTGCGGCAGGCGCCGCGGGGAGGATTTTTTGTCCGCACGGCCGCCTTATCGCATAAAAAACAGGGACTGCCCTTACGGCAGTCCCTGCTGTTTTTATGCGTTAAACGCGTGATTACTGCATCTGCTTCGCGACTTCCTCGGCGAAGTTCTCTTCCTTTTTCTCGATGCCCTCACCGCACTCGTAGCGAACGAAACGCTTTACGGTGATTTCGCAGCCGGCTTCCTTGGCAACGCTCTTGACATAAGCTTCAACGCTCTTGCCTTCAGCATCCATGAAGAAGGGCTGATCCATCAGGCACATTTCCTTAAGCTCCTTCTCAAGACGGCCGGCAACGATCTTGTTCTGGATCATTTCGGGCTTCTTGGCAAAGGACTCGTCCTGCTTGGCGTTCTCGAGGATGATCTCGGTTTCCTTGGCCTTGAAGGATTCGGGAACCTCGGCATCGTTGAGGAACTCGGGGCGAAGGGATACGATCTGCATGCCGATGTTGCGGACCATGGCAACGACCTCATCGGTGACATTGGCGCAGGCGATCTCGATCAGAGCGCACTTGCGGCTGTCATGATGCATGTAGTAGCCCAGATAACCGTCAGTCGTCAGCTTCGCGAAGCGGCGGATCTGAAGGTTCTCACCGATAACGGAAACCTTCTGAACGAGGGCATCCTTAACGGTCTCTTCGGGATTCTCGATCCAGGGCTCAGCCATGAAGGCGTCCAGATCGGCAGCGGAAGAAGCCAGCGCCTGGTTGGCAACGTTCTGGCAGAATTCCTTGAAAGCATCGCCCTTGGCAGCGAAGTCGGTCTCGGAGTTGACCTCAACGAGAGCGGCAGACTTCTTGTCGTCAGCGATGGCGAGGGCGATCAGACCCTCGGCAGCGATACGGCCGGCCTTTTTGGCAGCCTTAGCAAGACCGTTCTTACGAAGCTCCTCTACCGCAGCGTCCATATCGCCGTTGGTAGCGTTCAGAGCCTTTTTGCAGTCCATCATACCTGCGCCGGAGATCTCGCGCAGTTCTTTTACCATTGCAGCAGTGATTTCAGCCATTCTTTATTCCTCCGTTGCTTCTTCGGATACTTCAGCCTCTACGGCAGAGGGAGCATCGGTATACTGCTCACCCTGGTTAGCTTCGATGACAGCGTCAGCGATCATGGCGGAGATCAGCTTGACAGCACGGATAGCGTCATCGTTACCGGGGATGATGTAGTCCATCTCATCGGGATCACAGTTGGTATCGGCAATGCCTACGATCGGAATACCCAGGATGCGGGCTTCCTGAACCGCGATGTGCTCCTTGTGGGGATCGACGATGAACATCAGATCAGGCAGATTCTCCATATCACGGATACCGTTCAGGTTCTTCTGCAGCTTGTCAAGCTCACCCTTCAGGATCATGACCTCTTTCTTGGGCAGAACGTCAAAGGTACCGTCCTCGGACATGCGCTCAAGCTCCTTCATGCGGGCGATACGGCTGCGGATGGTCTTGAAGTTGGTCATCATGCCGCCGAGCCAGCGATTGTTGACATAGAACATGCCGCAGCGCTCTGCTTCTTCCTGCATGGTTTCCTGAGCCTGCTTTTTGGTA
>JAZQNF010000030.1:0-8601 GCA_045627225.1 Bianqueaceae bacterium | reverse complement strand
GTAGCGGATATAGTCGCTGTATTTCTTGACCAGCGTGCGAAGCTGCCAGTCCTCGAGATAATCGGAGTAGCTTTCGTCCTCGCTGTCTTCCTTGATGTGCAGCGTGATGAGGGTGCCGGGCGCGTCCTTTTCGCAGGGGCTGACCGTATAGCCGTCCGTGCCGGAGGACTGCCAGCACCAGGCCTCATCGGAGCCCCAGGCACGGCTCTCGACGCGGACGTCGTCGCTGACCATGAAGGCGGAGTAGAAGCCGTCGCCGAACTGGCCGATGATGTCGACATTCTTGTCCTCGTCGCCCTCGGACGCAGACTGATCGCGCTTGAATTCGAAGGAGCCGCTCTTGGCGATGGTGCCGAGATTGGTCTCGAGCTCCTCCTTCGTCATGCCGCAGCCGTTGTCGGAAACGGTGAGGGTGCGCGCCTCGGGATCGACCGCCAGACGGATCTCGTAATCCTCGCGTGACAGCGTGACGGAGGAATCGGTCAGCGAGCGGAAATAGAGCTTGTCGATCGCATCGCTGGCGTTTGAGATCAGCTCGCGCAGGAAGATTTCCTTGTGCGTATAAATCGAATTGATCATCATGTCCAGAAGCTTTTTGGACTCGGTTTTAAACTGTTTCTTTGCCATTTCTTTGCCTTCTTTTTAGCTTTGTAGGGTTAAAGAAGACGGATGCCCACGGTAGCGCATCCGCCTGTTTTTTGTGATTTTTTGCGGTGAAGGATCAGGCCTCGGTCTGCTCGATCGCGATCTCTTCAGCGGTTTCGGCCGCCTCGGCAACCGCCTCGGCGATCTCGGCTACGGTATTGCCGGCGGCATCCGCCAGCTCCTCTGCCGCGTCCTCTACGGCTCCGAAGACCTCTTCGATCTCGCTTTCAAAGCTCTCGTCCTCAAAAAGCTCGATGGTCTCAAGCTCGCCGTCGCCGTCCTCGTCGGAAAGAACGGTGTCGAAGCTGCCGTTTCCGTCAGTGTCGACCATGACGGACTCGAAGCTGCCGTCCGCATCGGCATCCAGCTGAACGATGTCGATATAGCCGTCACCGTCGCTGTCCTCCAGCACGGTGTCGATGTTTCCGTCACCGGTGGTGTCCATCATGATGACATCGGTCAGACCGTCGCCGTTGGTATCCAGGTTGACGGTATCGATGGCGCCGTCGCCGTCAGAATCCTCCGTCGAGAGGACCTCGCCCTCCTGGGGGGCAAAAAACTTCTTATAGATAACATAGGCACCTGCGGCCAGTGCGGCTGCGCCGGCTGCGCCCAGTAAAAATTTCCCGATTTTCTTTCCTTTTTCAGACATGGGGTTCCCTCCGTAAAAGAATTTCTATAGATATATTATATCACGCAGGCGGCGCGGAAGACAAGCCCGATTATGGGCTTTTTGCAAGGGCATGGCTAATCCGAGCGAAGGCATCAACGCGACACCGCGGCCGCAAGTTCCGGCAATACGCGCGCAGCGCATATTGCGACGACGCGTCACAAGTTTCGATACCGAAGCTTTTAACGCGTCGTTCGGTATTGCCTCCACACATTCTCAAACCATCTGTCCGGTTCGGGAATGGGTCTTGCGGGCTCAGTATAGCTGCGGTATCCGCGGGACGCCGCCTCGGTGCAGAGCACGAGGTTTTCGTTCTGCGGCCTGGCCGGCACAAAGCGAACGCCCGGAAACTTATCCGACAGCGCCTCACCCTCGCCGTCGCCGGCGGTCACGAGCGCGGAGCCGCGGCTGCCGAAGACGCGGGCAGCCTCGCACATCGCGGAGAGCACGGCCTCCTGGGTCTCGAGCATGTCGCGAAGCTTAAAGAGGGCCGGGATCTCGGAGGGACGGGCCCAGAACACCTCGCGCGCATAGCGGGAAAGCTCCTTCTCGTAGGCCTTCATCTCGGCCGGATCGCGCAGGAAGGCTGCGATTTCGGTCATGCGGCGCTGGGCCTCGGCTCTGAGGGAGGCGATATTGGCCTCCTCCCCCCGGCTGTCCTCGATAAAGCCGAGCGTCTCCTCCATGGCCTCGACCGCCAGGACCGCACCCTCATCCTCGTCGAAGGGCGCTTCGTCCCTTCTCAGACGGCGGGCGATCTCCGACGCAGCGCGGAAGGAGCCGACCTGCGTGGCGTTCAGTGCCGAGCCGCCGGGGCGGTGGACGCCGAAGTTGCCGGCACACTCGCCGGCGGCAAAAAGTCCCTGCAGATTGGTCTCCCAGTTCATATCGACGGCCAGTCCGCCGTTGTGATGCTGGGCGCAGACCGCGATGCGGAGCGGCTCGGTGTAAAGATCGATCCCGTGCGAGGCATAAAGCTCGATGGCGGCGGGATTCATGTGGGCCAGACGTTCGATGGGCGTGGGCTGCACGGCACCGGAGCTAAGAAGATAGGCCGAGGCCTCCTCGGAAAGGCCCGCAAAGTCTTCGCAAAGGCCGGTCGGATTCGTGCGGAAGTCCATGTAGACAGCGCGGCCGAGCACGACGGACTCACGGTAGACGATGAGGTCGACAAAGGAGGAGCCGCGGACCCGGGAAGCGTCGAAGGGCCACTGATAGCCCTTCAGGAACTCGGCGGAGAGCGCCTCGGCGGGCGTGTCGAAATAGTCGGGGAGAAACTCGCGCTCCGTCCCGTTTTCATCAACGGAGATGTAGCGGGGCAGCACCTGCTGATAGGTGCCGGAGACGTTCCAGCGGAAGTCGGTGCTGGCGAGTCCGTACTGCCACTCGCTCAGGTTGGCGCCGCGCGCACCGGCGCGGAGGGCCATGCCGCTCATGCCCCACTGGCTGGCAGGATAGACCGAAGCCTGGTAGCAGCCGGCCGGGCCGCCGGTAGCGAGAATAATGTGGGGACAGAGCACGACCGTAAGACCGTGCGTGGGCGTATCGAGCTCGGCCCGGTTGAGGGCCAGGAAGCCGTAGACGCGCTCGCCGTCCGAAAGCAGCTCGGTGACGAGATAGCCGTCCATCAGGGTCAGGCCCTTGTCGGTGACGGCCTTTTCGAGGGCCTCGGTCATGAATTTGGAGGTAAGCGGACCGGCCGAGGTGGCCCGGGTACGGGGATCGTGGTCGGTCTTGTAGCCGACGTATTCTCCGTATTCGTTGGTCGGGAAGGCGACGCCCAGCCGGCAGAGCTTCATGAAGGCGCGGACGGAGCCCGCTGCCTCGCAGAGCGCGGTATCGCCGTTGACGCCGCCGCCCTCAAAGAGCGTCTCCGTCATCTCGGTGACCGAATCCGGGTCTCCCGAGAGCGAGAGCTTGTAATAGGTCTGCTTGTCGCTGCCGGTGTTGCGCGAGGTGCCGAGCATAAGGCCCTCGGTGAAGAGCGCGATGTCACGGACACCCAGCTCCGCCAGGCTGTCCAGGGCGTTGAAGCCCGCGCAGCCGCTGCCGATGACAGCCGCCGAAAGCCGATACAGCGGGTAGCTTCGGCCCTCAAATCTGATCAGGTCCTTTTCCATATCAGCCGATCATGGCCTCCTGTTTTTTGTCCATCGTATAGCAGTCCGGATTGTCGATCATGACGGAGCCTGCGAGGCGGATATCCGCGGCGGAGGCCGCGATGAAGATATCGTAGCGGCCGCTCTCGACGATCCAGTCGTGAAGCATCACATTGTAATAGCTGAAATCCTCGTCGGTCAGGCGGAAGGAGACGCGGCGGCTCTCCCCGGCCGCGAGGAAGACCTTGGTGAACTGCTTCAGCTCCTTGACGGGCTTGGTGACGGTGGAAAGGGGGTCGCCCACGTAGAGCTGGACCGCCTCGGCGCCGTCAATCGCGCCCTCATTCGTCAGCGTGAAGCTCACGCGGATCTCCTTTTCGCCCTGCTCGACGGCCAGATCGGAATAGCCGAAGCGGGTGTAGGACAGGCCGTGGCCGAAGGGGAACCAGACATATTCGGGGTGCTGATCGTAATAGCGGTAGCCGATCGCCCACTTCTCGCCGTACTCGATCAGCTGGCCGTTGCCGTTCAGGTCGAGGTCATGACGCATCTCGGTGGGGAAGGTCTCGGAGAGCTTGCCGCTGGGGTTGACCGCGCCCGTCAGCACGTCCGCGATCGCCTGGCCCGCTGCCTCGCCGGTCGGCCACATCTGCAGAATGGAGGTGCAGGCGGCGGCCTTATCGCTGCGGAAGGTCGAGGAACCGCTGGTCAGGACCAGAATGACATTGGGGTTGTGATAGGTGCAGTTGCGCAGGACGTCCTCGATGTAGCCCGCCAGATGGTTGTCGAAGCGGTCGATGTTCTCGGAATCCTGGGAGGGCTGCACGCCCGTGAAGACGATGACCGCGTCGTAGGTCTGGATGTCGGGCATGTCGCGGCAGAAGGTGTGCCAGAGCATGTTGTCGGGCTGCTTGCGGGTCAGGTAGGGGAAGTAGTCGACCTGGACGCCGGGCAGTGCCTTCTTCAGGCACTCTAACGGCGAGTCGATGTGCTCGGGGTTTGGGAAGACCTCGGCCGAGCCCTGTCCGTTGATGTAGGGCATGACGGCGTATTCGCCGGTGACCGCGACCTTCTTTACCTTGTCGGGCGTGAGGGGCAGAAGCGGCGTGTCGGTCTCGCTCCAGCCGGCGTGGTCGGGATAGACCGGCCACTCCTTGGTGGAGTTGCGGAAGTTGCCGTTCTTGAGCAGGCAGATGGCCTCCTGCGCGATGCGGAGGGCGTTCCGATGCTGAGCATCACGGTCGTAGTCCTTGTCCTCGCGGACGGGGCGCAGCAGGAACTCGAGTACGCGGGCGCAGCAGGCATCGATCTCCTCCATGCTGATGCGGCCCTCGTTGTAGGCTGCGGTGATCTTTTTGATGTTGTCGGCGGTATCGCTCGGCATGCGCAGGTCAAGGCCGGCCATGACGGATTTGACGGTATCGTGCACGCCGCCCCAGTCGGAGACGAACATGCCCTGATAGCCCCATTCCTCGCGGGGGACGTCCATGAGCCACTTGTTCTCGCCGCACCAGATCGAGTTGACCTTGTTGTAGGCGGTCATGAGGCTGGTGGGACGGGAGTTTTTGACGGCGATCTCGAAGGCCTTCAGGTAAATTTCACGCAGGGTGCGCTCGTCGATCTCGACGCTCGCCTCGGTGCGGCGCGTTTCCTGGGAATTGCAGGCGTAGTGCTTCATCGAGACGCCGACGCCGTTCTCCTCGCAGCCGTTGATGTAGGCGGCGGCCATGCGGCCGGCCAGCACGGGATCCTCGGCGAAATATTCGAAGTTGCGGCCGTTCAGCGAATTGCGCTTCATGTTGGCGCCGGGACCCAGGATCATCTGGATGTTGTGATGGACGCAGTCGGCAGCGATGGTCTTGCCCATCAGATAGCCGAGCTCTGGATTCCAGGTAGCCGCCGTGGCGCAGCAGGAGGGCAGGCAGGTGCTGTCCGTGCCGGGATTGTAGTTGCGCTCGCCGTTGGGGCCGTCGGCCATATGCTTGCCGGGGATGCCCAGCCGGGGGATGCCGGCGGTAGTCAGGCCCTCATACTGAGAGCCGGTCAGAAGGGTGCATTTTTCTTCCAGCGTCAGCTGGGCAAGGATGGATTCGATCGTCATGAAAGCCTCCGTATAGATGTTTTTAGTGAAGAAAAGCCGCCCGGCAAGCGGGCCTTCCGAGCGGCTCTATGATTTTGTATGATGCAATTACAGTCTTTGGATATGGAAGCCGCCGTCCGCGTTCAGGACGGTACCGGTGCCGAAATCCAGCAGCCCGCTGGCCGCCGCCAGCACGCAGTTGGCGACATCCTCGGGCTGGCCCATGCGCTTGATGGGCGTGACGCCCCCGGCGATGAGGCGCTCGTATTTTTCCTTGACGCCGGCGGTCATGTCGGTCTCGATGATGCCGGGACGGACCTCGAAGACCGGGATGCCCTCCTCGGCCAGACGGTCGGCAAAGAGCTTGGTGACCATCGAGATGCCGGCCTTGGACATGCAGTATTCGCCGCGGTTCGTGGAGGAGGTGTAGGCGGACATGGAGGAAATGTTGATGATGCGCGGGCGATAGTCGGAAAGCCCCGCACTAAGGCCCTCCCTCATCAGATTGGCGGCCGCCTGGCACATGAAGAAGGTGCCCTCCAGATTGATGTGCAGCAGGCGCTCGACGCTTTCGGGCGTGGTGGTCAGGATATCGGCACGGATGAGGGGCGCGACGCCCGCGTTGTTGACGAGCACATCGAGCCGGCCCTTCTCACGCAGAAAGGCGAACATATCGGCGCGGTCGGTCTCCTCGGCGATGTTGCATTTTTTGTATTCGCAGTCGATGCCCGCAAAGCCCTCCAGAAGGCCGGGCATGGCCGAAAGCTCCTTGGTGCCGGAGATGATGACATGATAGCCCTCGCGGCCCAGGCCCATGGCGATGGCATGGCCGATGCCCCGGGTCGAGCCGGTGACCAGTGCGATCTTTTTCATGACGCGCTCCTCCTTAGGAATTCGATACCATGTGACGGACGTCCTTCTCGTTGTTCAGGACGTTTTCTTTATACAGGGGCATGTAGACGGCGCTGTCGCGGATGACGCAGCCGGGGGTGGAGCCGCTGCGCATGAGCTCGGTGCACTTGCTGCAGGCGAGGCAGACACGCTTGGGATCCAGCGCGCCCTGCGTCAGGATATCACGGGCGAAATCGGGGTAGGCGAAGCCCATGCGGCCGAAGCCGACCATGTCGGCGCGTCCCTGCTCCACCATGCCGGCGGCCAGATTGGCGCTGTACTGACGCATATAGGAGACCGCGGAGGAAATGATCTTCATTTCCGGCACGGCCGCCTTGACCTCGCCGATCAGGCGGCAGGCGCGCTCGACGCCCTCGAAGGGCGATTCGGGCGGCTGGTAGGCGCCGTTCTCATAGGGACGGTTGACATGCGGGTTGGCATAGGGGTTGCCGATGGTGATGTCGATCAGGGGGATGCCCCATTCGTCGTGCATCTGACGGACGAGGCGGATGGGCTCGTCCAGGCAGGGCGTAAGGCCCGTGCCGGAGGCGACGCCCCAGCCGTAGGGGAACTCGAAGCCGTCGTAGATATTCATGCGGGAGGTGACGAGCATTCCGGAGGAGACGCTTGCCTTGGCGGCGGCGATGGCGTTCCGGAAGAGGCGGGTACGGTTCTCGAAGGGACCACCGTAGCGGCCGGGACGGGTGTAGGCGGACAAAAGCTCGCACATCAGATAGCGGTGGCAGGCCTTGATATCGACGCCGTCAAAGCCGGCAGCCTCGGCCAGGCGCGCGGCCTCGCCGTATTTTTCCTCCAGGCGCTCCAGATAGTCATCCGTGACGATGCAGGAGGCCGGCAGAGGCTTGTTCTTTTCGAAAAGCGGATTGTTATAGGCGATCAGCGGGGCCGCAGTGCCCTCCGGCTTGGAGTAGCGGCCGCTGTGGGTGGCCTGCATGATGATGACGGGCTCGTAGCCGTTCTCCCGGAGGCAGGTCTCCTTCCAGGAGGCGATGAGGCGCTTGTACTCGTCCAGATTGCCCTCGGAGATCATCATCTGCCGGGCATTGGCGCGGCCCTCGGGCACGATGGCGGTGGCCTCGAACCAGATGAGGCCGGGGCCTCCCTTGGCGAAGCGCTCGTAGCGGCGCACGGTTAAGGGGCCGGGGGTACCGTCCTCATGAGAACCGTCGCAGCCCTCCATCGGCTGCATGGCCAGACGGTTGGGGACCGTCAGTCCCCCCACGGTAAGGGGCTCGGAAAGCAGAGACGTATTTTCGGAAAGCGGAAGCGTAATGCCGTTCTCGCTCAGGTTGTTCTTCAGTTCCTCCAGCGAGGCGTAAGGCCATCCTTTGATTGCCATAGAATAACTCCTTTACAGTTTCATAGTCATGAAAGGTCCTTGTTATTATAACGGATATCGCCCGTTTTTTCTACCCCTAAATCGGCAATTGCGGCGCATTTGCGGCACAGCCGTTTTCTGTCCGCGGAGCGTCAAAGCTCCGTCTCTTCGTCCATTGACAGCGCCCCTCCCGCGTGATAAAATCAAGCCTATCTTTTTTGTTTGCGGAGGGGAATTCCATGAAGACATATCAGGTTGGCATCATCGGTGCCACAGGCATGGTCGGTCAGCGCTTCATCACGCTTCTGGCCGGGCATCCCTGGTTTCATATCAATGCACTGCTCGCCTCCGGGCGCAGTGCCGGCAAGACCTATGAAGAGGCTGTCGGAGAGCGCTGGGCCATGGAAACGCCCATCCCCGAGGCCGTCCGCGGCATGATCGTTGACGATGCCGCCGATATCGCCGGCGCGGCCGAAAAGGTCGATTTCGTCTTCTGCGCCGTCAACCTTCCCAAGGACGAGGTCCGTGCGCTGGAGGAGGCCTACGCCAAGGCCGAGATCCCCGTTGTCTCCAACAATTCGGCCTGCCGCTGGGTCGAGGACGTCCCGATGATCATTCCCGAGATCAATCCGGAGCATTCGGCCGTCATCGCGGCGCAGCGCAAGCGCCTCGGCACCCGCTACGGCTTCATCGCCGTCAAGAGCAACTGCTCCATTCAGAGCTATGTCCCGGCACTGAGCCCCCTCCGCGAAGAGTATGGCATCAAGGATGTTCTGGTCTGCACCTATCAGGCAATTTCCGGCGCCGGAAAAACCTTCCAGACTTGGCCTGAGATGATCGACAACGTGATTCCCTATATCGGCGGCGAAGAGGAAAA
>JAZQNF010000029.1:0-9057 GCA_045627225.1 Bianqueaceae bacterium | reverse complement strand
GGCGACGGGGGTACGCCAGTCCAGGATCCTCGGCTCGGCATTGACGGAAAAGCCCATTTTGCCGATGTAGTATTCATGTGCCTGCCCGTCCTCCTTGGACAGATACAGAATCGAGCCGAAGTACGGATTGTAGTACATTCTCGACAGCTGACCGATACGCTCATACAGGCTGATATACTGCTTTTCCTTGACAGGATCGTCCACCATGAAGAGCGCATGCTTGCTGCGCGGGATCTCTTCGTTGACATACTTACGGTGCTCAACGATGTCCTGCTTCATCAGGCTCAGGGTCTCGCTCTTTTCGTCGATCTGATGCTGAATCTCGGCCTGTGTGTCGCGAAGATACTGTTCCTCCTCCGCCTGAGTTTTACGGGGTAATTTACAATCTTGATCCATTTTTTCACCTATCTACGCATTTATTACTGTTCAAAGATGCCGCCGCCGATAAACTCGCGGAGCAGGGATTCCCGGGGGATCGCCTCCGGGCTGACTCCCAGGAAGAAATCCAAAAACTTGATCAGACGGCGCGCCTCTGCATATTCCGGCTCTTCAGGACGGATCTGATACAGAAGGGGCAAGGCAAACTGCTTGATGACAGCCAGCTCGTACAGATGCGCGGAGTTGACGGCCACATCCGCTTCATCCTCAAAGGGAAAGATATTCTTTTCCTCCCCCTTCCGGACGCTCGGCCACATCGAAATCGTCTTGGCGGCCGAATGTCCGCGATGCTGATTGTCGCGGATGATGCGCCGCAGCAGACGTCCGTCGGTGGACGAAATACGGTTGTGATCATCGACATTCAGGAAGGCAAGAGCACTGATGAAGATCTTGTATTTATTTTCTTTCGGAACAAGGCTCGAAACCTCCTCGTTCATTCCGTGGATGCCCTCTACGACCAGAATATGCCGTTCCTCCAGCCGGAAAACATTCTTGCCCGGATAAGTGCGCTCGCCGGTAATGAAATCGTAGGTCGGGATCTCGACCGTTTCTCCCTTCATCAGCCGACTCATGTCCTCGTTGAACTGCGCGGTGTCCACGGCCTGAAGGCATTCGTAATCGGGCTTGCCCTCTTCGTCCAGCGGAGTATCGGCCCGGTTGACGAAATAATTGTCCATCGAGATCAGATGGGGGAAATACCCCTCCGCGCGGAGCGCGACCATCAGACGCTGGGCAAAGGTCGTCTTGCCGGAGGATGAGGGGCCGGCGATCAGGACCAGCTTGATCTTGCCGCGTGAAGCGATCTCGGAGGCGATTTCCGCAATCTTCTTGGCATGAAGCGCCTCAGAGGTCATGATCAGCTCGTTGATCCTGCCGGCGGAGATAATATCGTTAAGAGAACCGACATCCTCGACGCCGATGACGCGGCTCCATTTTTTGCTTTCGGAAAAGACCTCATACAGCTTATCGGCCTTGTGAAGCGGACGGACCTCGTGGGGAGGAACACGGCTGGGCGTCAGGAGCATCAGGCCGTCGCCGGCGGCCGTAAGACGCTTGCCGGGCAGGAGCATCCCGGTGAAGGGAAGCATATTCCCGTAGAAATAATTGAATTCTCCGTCCAGATAATACAGATTGACGCCGGAGGTGGAGCGATAGCGGAAAAGCCGTTCCATATCGGGCATATCGTGAGAAGCAAAGGCCCACATGGCCTCGTTCATCAGAACATGACGGCGCTTGATCGGCAGGTTGGCTTCGATCAGACGGTCCATCTCCTGCTCGACCGCCTGAAGCTCATCTTTCGTCAGCACACGGACGGGAGCGCCGTCCGCGCTTGTCTTACGGGCTTCGCAGTAAAGATTTCCGTTGATGGAATGCATGATCCGGACACGCACCTCGCGGCCGAGCACGTGATACATGGCCAGTACGAAAACATACGACAGGGTGCGGATATAGACCCGGAAGCCCTCCCGATCCTTCAGTGTGATGAACCCGATCTCGCAGGGCTCGGTCACCGGGTCCTCCAGATCGATGATGCGGCCGTTGATGCAGGCCGCCATGACAGGGCTCTCTGTCGGCCCGAAGCGCTTGGACAACTCCGCCAGCGTGACATTCTGACGAACCTTGTGTTTCTTTCCGTTTACAGATACATCCATTCCTCTGTCTCCTTTATGATAGCCGGTATTCGGCCAGTCCGGCACGTAAACCGTCAAGCTTTTGCCGAAGCTCCGCGATCCGCGAGGCTTTCGGACTCTCCTCCTCTGCCTTCCCGTCCTCCGTGAGCCTGTGTAAAAGCCGGACGGTCTTTTCTTCTTCAGATTTCAGATATTGATAATAAACCGAATGCTTTTCCTTTAAAAGAAGAGCACCGAAGCCGTAACTCTCCGCGTGTTCGTAGGCATCCTTTTCCCCTCGGACCGGCACGGCATGAAGGATAGGATAAAACTTGCCCCTGTCCTTCACCATATTCTCGCCTATGACAGAGAAACCGTTGCCCGTCAGATAGCGGACGAGCTCCTCCGTTTCGGACTGCGGCTCCAGAATGAGATCCGACAGTCCGGCAAGCACAGACGGCCCCATGCCCTCCGGATTGGAAAGGATAGAAACCATCAGCCGACCGCCCATTCCGGCCAGAACCACCGTATCAACGCATTCCGGAAGGGAAACCAGCCCGTCGGAAAGGACCGCGGTGATGCGCTCCTCGAGCCCCGCCGAAGCAATGTTATGACGGGCTCGCGCCAGAGGGCCCCGCCGAAGATCGCACGCCAGAGCTTTTTCTGCCTTTCCGGTCTGCACCAGCCAGACCGGAAGATAGGCATGATCGGTACCGATATCGGCGAGCGTGCGGCTGAAAGGTACCATGGCCGCCACCGCCATCAGTCTTTCGGACAGCTCCATCACTCGAGATAATCGCGGAGCTTTTTGCTGCGGCTGGGATGACGGAGCTTGCGAAGAGCCTTGGCCTCGATCTGACGGATACGCTCACGGGTGACGCCGAAGATCATGCCGACCTCCTCGAGCGTACGGGCACGGCCGTCATCCAGACCGAAGCGAAGGCGCAGCACCTTCTGCTCCCTCTCGGTCAGAGTCCCGAGCACGTCAAGAAGCTGTTCCTTGAGCATGGTAAAGGCGACCGCATCCGCAGGGACCATGGTATCGGTGTCGGGGATAAAATCGCCGAGATGGCTGTCCTCCTCTTCGCCGATGGGCGTTTCCAGCGAGACAGGCTCCTGGGCCACCTTCATGATCTCGCGGACCTTGCTGGCGGGCATGTCCATTTCCTCGGCGATTTCTTCGGGACTGGGATCGCGTCCCAGCTCCTGGAGCAGCTGACGGGATACACGGATCAGCTTGTTGATGGTCTCGACCATATGGACGGGGATACGGATGGTACGGGCCTGATCCGCAATAGCGCGGGTGATCGCCTGCCGGATCCACCAGGTCGCATAGGTACTGAATTTGTAGCCCTTGCGGTAATCGAATTTTTCGACAGCCTTGATCAGACCGAGGTTGCCCTCCTGGATCAGGTCCAGAAGCTGCATGCCGCGGCCGACATAACGCTTGGCGATGGAAACGACCAGACGAAGGTTGGACTCGGCCAGGCGGCGCTTAGCCTCCTCGTCGCCCTCCTCCATTTTCATGGCCAGCTCGATCTCCTCCTCTGCGGAAAGCAGCGGGACCTTGCCGATCTCTTTTAAATACAGACGGACCGGATCGTCCAGACGGAGATTTTCGGGAAGGGAAAGATCGATCTCTTCTTCGGAGGTCTCTTCGATATTGCCGATGACATCGATCTCATTCTCATCCAGATAAGAATAGATCTTGTCCATGTTATCCGCGGCCAGCGGCATGTCCTGGAATACCTCATTGATCTCGGAAACTTCCAGTACATTCTTCTTCTTTTTGGCTATTTCCAGCAAAACCTTCAGCTTTTCGCGAAACTTCTGCGCCTCGGCAGCCGTCATCGGCTTGGCCTGATGAACAGGCTCGGGCTTGACGCTTTCCTCTTCCACAGGCAGCATGTTCTCGGTTTCGGCGACAAAATCGCCTGCCTCCACCTCCGCGATCTCGGCTGAAATCGCTTTTTCGTCCTGAGTCAAATAATCGTTATCCATAAGCTTTGTATTTCCTTTTTAAGTTTTATGCTGTTTTGAATGGCTTCCAGATCGCTCTGATCCCGCAGGCTTTCCTCAAGTCTGCGCTGAAGCAGGGTTTTCAGTGTCTGGGAAACCAGAGTCTCCAATTCGCTTTTTTCTTCCGGCACAGGCAGCGCCAGGAGGGCCGAAAGCTTTTCCTCTTCCTCCGCCTCGGGAAGCTGCGTAACGATATCGGCCGGATGGGGCGGAACCCCCTTTTGGTTCTGCTCGAAAACATATTCGGCAGCCAGCCGGTAAATATTGATCTTCCCCTCGGGCTTTTCTTTGGTGGCGAGGTGCGCTCGCTGAAAAGCTCCGTGGAAAAAAGACTGCCCAGCCTGGCGCGGATGATCGGGAACAGATCCGGCCGGCGGATGAGCGCCGCCAGCAGCTGTCGCTCTGCCTTGGTTTCGTTTTCGCTGTCCTCTTTTTTTCTGTAAGAGGGACGGACTTCCAGAATGCCGGCTGTGCTTCGTTTCTCGTTGACGGCCTTGGTAAGCGCCGCCTCGGATACTTTCATTTTGGCAGCCATGTCCCGGATGTGCAGCTCTCTTTCCAGATCGGAGGAAATCAGCGCCAGGCGGTCGATCATTCCGTTCAGGACATTGATCTTGCTTTCTACGCTGTCGCCCTGCTCCTGCGTCAGCACCAGCAATTCGAAATCGACGGGATCCAACGCCCCCTCGATGACCTTTTCAAAGCCCTTCGCTCCGTTTTCGCGGATATACTGATCCGGATCCTTGGCTCCCGGCACGCGGATGACGCGGCAATGAAGCCCCGCCTCCTCCAATAAAGGAATGGCGCGGCGGGCGGCCGCCGTACCGGCACCGTCCGAATCGTAGCAGAGAACGGCTTCATTAAAATAACGCTTGATCAGCAGACACTGCTCTTTGGTCAGCGCCGTACCGAGACTGGCGACAGCATTATCAAAGCCCGCCTGATGAAGGGACAGAACATCCATGTAGCCCTCGACCACGAGCAGATAGCCGCGCTTTGTCTTTTTGGCCAGATTGAGCATGTAAAGATTACGCCGCTTGTTGAAGATATCGGATTCGGGAGAATTCAGATATTTGGGCTCTCCCTCGCCCATGACACGGCCGCCAAAGCCGATCACACGGCCGCCCGAGTCAAAAATCGGGAACATAAGCCGGTTAAAAAAGCGATCGTACGGAGCTGAGGAGTTCCCCGACAGAAGGCCGGCTCCCATCATTTCTTCAACGGTAAAGCCCTTTTGGGTCAGATACTGATACAGTCCGCCCCGGCTGACAGGCGCATAGCCAAGGCCGAATTTCACGGCGTAGGCATCGGAAATACCGCGTTTCCGCATGTATTCCCGTGCAGAAGCTCCCTCCTCCGATTTGGCGAGGAAGGCGTGATAATACTTGGCCGCCTCGGTAGCTGCCTCCCTCATGCGTTCGCGTTTCATGAGCTCCCGTTTTTCCTGATCGCTCATTTCTGCCTCGGGAAGCGTAATGTGGGCTCTTTCAGCCAGATTCTGCACGGCCTCGGAGAACGACAGGTTCTCCATCTGCATTAAAAACGTAAAAGCATTGCCTCCGGCACTGCAGCCGAAGCAATGATAGAACTGTTCTCTTTCGTTAACGGAAAAGGAAGCTGTTTTTTCTCCGTGAAAGGGACAAAGTCCGAAATAATTGCTTCCCTTTTTGGTGAGGGGAACGTATTCGGAAACGAGGCTGACCAGATCGGTTGCCTCCCTGACCTGACGAAGGACATCGTCAGAATAATACATTCTCTTCACCTCCTTTTTATCCTAATGATGAGTGTGCAGCTGCAAAATAACTCGTATTATATTTAATACGACGCCCATCCTTAAAAATCCTTTTTTTTATTTTTATTTTTTATAAAGCCCTTCCTTCTGTTCCGGGAAGCCGAAGGAATCAAAACGTCCGGTTTGACTTTCAGAACGGTCTGTGATATATTCCTAATGTTATGGAAAGAAAGAATAGTTTTGCTCTGTCCGTGCGGGAGCTTGCCGTCTTCAGCATGCTCGGTGCACTCATGTTTATCTCCAAGCTGGCGCTGGAATTTCTGCCCAACATCCATCTGCTCGGAATGTTTTCTCTGCTTTTTTCGGTCGTCTACCGCAAAAAGGGGCTGATTCCCATTTATGTTTTCGTCCTGCTTGAAGGTCTTTATTCCGGCTTCGCTCTTTGGTGGCTTCCCTATCTCTATCTGTGGACCATCCTCTGGGCCGTCGGCATGCTTCTGCCCCGTGATATCCTTACCGGTAAGTTTACTCTCATCTATCCGCTTGTCTGCGGATTTCACGGCCTGTTCTACGGAGTACTGTACGCTCCCCTGCAGGCTCTTCTGTTTGGCCTGAACTTCCGGCAGACCATCGCCTGGATCGCAGCAGGTCTTCCCTGGGATGCCGTTCATGCCTGCGGCAACTTTGCCGCCGGTTTTCTGGTCCTGCCTCTGGCCAAATTCATTCTCAAGATCGAAAGGAAATCATCATGAAAATTGCAATTGGAAACGATCATGCCGGCTACGCGCTGAAGCAGGAGCTTAAGCGCACCCTTCAGGAGCAGGGCTATGATGTCGTCGATTACGGCTGCTACTCCGATACTCCGGTCGATTATCCGATCTACGGGAAAAAAGTAGGCGAAGCGATCGCCTCCGGCGAATGCGAGCGCGGTATCCTCATCTGCGGAACCGGCATCGGGATTTCTCTGGCCGCCAACAAGATAAAAGGCATTCGCTGCGCTGCCTGCTCCGAGCCTCTGTCCGCCGAGCTGTCCCGCCGGCATAACAACGCCAATATCGTGGCCATCGGCGCCCGCATCATCGGGCCGGCTGTGGCCGAGGCCATCGTGGAGGTCTTCCTGAAAACAGAGTTTGAGGGCGGACGTCACGAGCGCCGTGTCAATCTGATTTCCGATATCGAGAACGACCGCATCTGATCTCTCGATCCGTTTTCCGAAAAAAGGCCGAACACGCCTGAACATCAACCCCTAAACTGCAAAAAACCTCATGCCTCCCGGGAACGTTTTCAACGTTCCGAAGGAAGCATGGGGTTTTCTTTTTACAAAACAGAGAGCACGATGCCGGCGATGACCACGGCCGCGCAAAGCAGCTTCCGCCCGATGTTCTTTTCGCCGAAAAATACCTTTCCTCCGAGGATGACCAGCACACAGCCGCACTGCTTCAGAAGCGTCATCACGGTCACCTTGCTCTCCGGAACGGCATTGGCCATAAAGGCCGCCCGGTCACCCAGCACAAAAATCAGGCTGAGCAGAGGGATATACCAGTTTCCGAAAAACAGACGCCAGTCCCATTTCATCCTCCGGATCAGGGCATAGAGGAAGTAAAACAGCGAAATGAAAAGCATGAACCAGAACTGCATCTGCGCAGAATTGACATAGCGCATCAGGACCTTATCGATCGTCCCTGAGCTTGCGTTGAGAAAGCAGGAGAGAAAGGCCAGAACAATCAGCCAGTAGGAGCTCTTCTCCTGCTGCTCCTGCACGGATCCCGGGTTTTCGCCTGCCTTTTTCAGCAGAAACAGACCTAAGCATACAAGAAACAAGCCCAGCGCCTGAAGGCCTCCGACGCTCTCCCGCAGGAAAACCACGCCCAAAAGCGTTGAAAACAGCACACGCGACAGCTCGAGGACACCGAAGAGGCTGACCGGCATTTTATCGATCGCCATAAAGCCAAAGACCCAGGCGCCGAACACCATCAGAGTCTTGACGGCAATATAGGGCAAAATATGCCAGTCGACTTCAAAGATCCCTTCTCCGCCGCGATGCAGACCTCCGCCAAGCGCCGGAATAAAAAGCGTCGGCAGGACCCAAAGGAAGGAAAGCAGCGTATAAGCCACCAATACCTGCGTCACCGAAAAGCGCTGCAAAGCCTTTTTCTTCAGCAGTTCTCTGGCACCCTTTGCCAGACCGTAAAAAGCCGTCAGAAAAATCCACGACATCAGATCAAATCTCTCCTTGATTTATTAGGGAGTCATCTTTACGTTCCGTTTCGGCCCCGATTTGAGCCCAGAAATCCGTTACCTTCGGCAGAGAACGGCAGGCCTCGCCGCTCCTCCGGACATCAAAACCGCAGACGGCTTTAAAGCTGCAGTACTGACAAGCCTGATCGAGGGGATCCGCCTGCATGTTTCCCGCGCGGATGTTTTCCAGGCTTTCCGCGGCCTTTCCTCTGGCGAAGGCGCCGAGGGCGGCAAACTGCTCCGCCGTGGCATAATGGCCTGATTTAGTCGAAAACTCACCGTCGTTGGTAAGGCCGGCGGGGATCGTCTCCGCCGTGGAGCCAGGCTCCAGGGTACGGTCCATTTTAGAAAGAATGACACGGTCCCTCAGCATCAGTCCGTTCAGCTTTGCCTTGCCTTCATCCTCGGGCAGCAAATGAAAATAGAAGAAGCCGGCAGGACGGAGAGCTGAGACGGCCTGATCGCTGCCGCCGTCAAATCGGCCGAGCGCTGCCTCCATGTAGATCGGCAGCTGCAGCTCGCTGCCTGCCAGAATTTTGGCTTCGTTATAATCGGTACGCCCCGATTTATAGTCGATGATGCGGATATAGGAACCGTCCTGTTCGTTCAGCACATCGATCCGATCGATTTTGCCGCAGAACGAGGCCTCGGTTCCATCCGAGAGCGGGATCCGGAAGGGAGCCTTGACCGGATCGCCGAACTCCCACTCAAACGCCGTGGGACAAAAGCCGGTCAGCTCCAGCTGGCGGCGAATGAGACCGACCGCCTCCGCCGCCGATTTTTCAAGCTTGCTCCAATAATAACGGTAGCGTGCCGTCGTGCGGTATACCGCATATTCAGGGTTTTCTTCTCGTTCACGGAACAGGGTCCCGACCAGGGCAGCATCGCCGATCGGCTCCGTCTCCTCCGCATTCTGAGAAAGCTCCCACATTTTTCGGAACCACTCGCCGGAGGACTCCAGCACATCGTGCAGCACGGTGCCATCCTCCAATAGGCGCACCTGCGGCTCCTCGCGCTCCT